>JAVXAF010000005.1:0-39336 GCA_036660635.1 Clostridia bacterium
CATTTTTTTCTTTATTTTTTGTAATTTATCATCTGTTATTTCAACATTTTTTATTATGAAATATTGATCTTTATTAATTGTAGATATAAATTCTACCTCAGCATTTGAGTATAGTTTTGTAAGTGCCATATAAAGTATCATTTTTAATGTTCTAGAATATATTCTGTATCCATCATCATCTGCATATCTTATATATTCAATTGTTGAGTCTTTAACTAGTTCATAATCATAATTTCTAACTTCATTATTGATCCTTAATGCTAATATATCGCTAATATCTGATTCAACTAATTTTAATGCATCAACTGCTTTTGTTTTATACGCGACTTCCACTTGTTTTAAGTTATTAAATTTTATTTTAATTTTATTATTCATATTAATAAACCTCTCTTTTGTATACTTTACTATATATTATACATAAAAAAAATATATATAATACCATATATTATACATATTTTATCACTTATATAAAATTTTATCTACTTCTTTTTAATATTTTGTAAAAAAACTTTTATAAACTCTTCATTTGATTTTGTTTTTACAATTATATTCATAATTTTTTCAACTAATTCTATATTACTAACGCTAGTATTATTTGTAGATAGTACTTTTCTCATACATCTACTACATTCACTTTCCATCTTGCTTAAAAGCAAATCATCTCTTCTAGTTCCAGATTTATATATATCAATTGATGGGAAAATTCTTCTTTCAGATAATTTTCTATCTAAATGAACTTCCATATTTCCTGTACCTTTAAACTCTTCGAAAATTATATCATCCATTCTGCTTCCTGTATCAGCAAGTATTGTAGCAAGTATTGTAAGGCTTCCACCATTTTCAATATTTCTTGCCGCGCCAAATAATTTTTTTGGAAAATGTAAAGCAGCTGGATCTAATCCGCCAGAGAGTGTTCTACCACTTGGATCAACACTTAGATTATTTGCCCTAGTAAGTCTTGTTAAACTATCAAGTAAAATAACAACATCTTTATTTTGTTCTACTAATCTTTTTGCTCTTTCAAGTACCATTTTAGATACTTTTAAATGATGTTCTGGAGATTCATCAAATGTTGAATGTATAACTTCAGCCTCAATAGAACGTTCTATATCAGTAACTTCTTCCGGTCTTTCATCAATTAGTAATACCATTAAATGAATTTCTGGATTATTTTTAAGTATTCCATTTGCAATTTGTTTTAGCATTGTGGTTTTCCCAGACTTTGGTTGAGCCACAATAAGGCCTCTTTGACCTTTTCCTATTGGTGATATGATATCTACAATTCTAGTTGAGTATTCATTAGAAAGTGTTTCTAATTTCAATCTTTCAGTAGGATATATTGGTATTAATGATTCAAATTGTCTTCTTTTTAGAGCAATTTCAACTCTATCATCATTAATTTTATCGATATATATCAAAGATGGGAATTTATTTTGTGGATCCGTAGTAAATCTAGCTATACCTTTTAACATATCACCTGTTGAGAGTCTAAATCTACGTATTTGCATTAAAGATACATATATATCTTTGTTTCCAGGTAAATAATTATCACTCCTTAAAAATCCAAATCCATCTGGAAGTACTTCAAGTATTCCCTCAGCAATATAATCTGTTTCTGCATTTTCAATTTGTATATCAACTTTTTCTTCAATTTCATTACTATCTTCCAAACTTTTAATAATTTCTTCCACTAAATATTCTTTTTTTAATCTTTCATAACCCTCTAATTTTAATTCTTCTGCAACTTTTCTAAGTTCAGTTAAAGTGGATTTTTTTAAACTTTCCTTTGTATACATTTTTTCCTCCTATACAATTTTAGCAAATAAATCATATTCATCATAACCTATAATTTCTACATTTGTAAATTCGCCAATTATTACTTTATCTATATTAGATTTTTGTATTTTAACATATATTCTACCATCAACATCAGGCGCATTCATATATGATCTACATACAAAATATTTTTCATCTTGTGATATATTTTCTACAATCACTTCATATTTCTTACCAAGTTTTTGCTTATTTGAATACAGTGAAATTTCTTTTTGAATTTCAAAAACTGTCTTTAATCTTTCATTTTTAATATTTTCTTCAATTTGATATGTCATATCATAGCTTAGAGTATCTTCTTCTCTAGAGTATGCAAATGCACCAAGTCTATCAAATTTTAGATCCTTAATAGCAGTTATTAATTCTTCGAAATCTTCATTAGTTTCACTGGGAAATCCTGTTATTACAGTAGTTCTGAGAATGGCATCAGGTACTGCTTTTCTTATTTTTTCAACTCTTTCAAAAATTAGTTCTTTAGTATCATATCTATTCATTTTTTTTAATAGTCTATTATTAATATGCTGAATTGGAATATCAAAATATTTGCATACCTTATCATTATTTGCAATTTCTTCAACTAATTTATCAGTAGTCTCAAACAAATACATATACAGTATACGTATCCATTTTACGCCTTCTATTTTTGACATTCTATTTAATAACTCTGGAAGTTTAAGTTCATCATATATATCTAGACCGTATTTTGATGTATCTTGCGAAATTATGCAAAATTCTCTTATTCCTTTTTTTGCTAATCCTTCAACTTCTTCTAATATATCTTCGATTTTCCTACTTCTAAATTTGCCTCTTATAAGTGGAATAGCGCAGTAACTGCATTTGTTATCACATCCATCTGAAATTCTTATATATGCGAGTGGGAAATTAGTAGAAATAATTCTATTACTGAAATCTAGTTTACAATTAGAAAAATTTAAATTTAAAAAATTAGAAAGAATATCACCAATATTATCATATTCATCTACGCCTATACAAAGATCAACTTCTGGCATAGTCTCAAGTATCTGATTTTTATATCTTTTTGCTAAACATCCTGTTACAATTAAAGCTTTGCATCTTCCTTCTTTTTTATAATCTGCCATCTCAAGTATTGTTTCAATTGCTTCTTTTTTAGCAGAATTAATAAATCCGCAAGTATTTACTAAAATTATATCCGCCTCATTTGGATCATTTATAATATCAAAGCCAATTTTTTTAAAAACTCCAAGTAACATTTCACTATCAACTTGATTTTTACTACATCCTAGAGTTACTAATCCTAAATTCATATTTTGTATCTCCTTTAAAGTAATGAGATTATACCACATTTTTTAATAAAAATAAACATAAATTTTACTATTTACTGCGTTTTCTACAATTTTCTACAAAAGTAGTGTTTTATTTTATATTATTTAATTACTTAATTTTTATTATAATTTGATAATTTTATTTTATTACATTTTTCGACAAAACTAGTCAATACATTCTACATAAAATACCTTGTCTTAAAATTATATTAATGCTATAATAACATCTGTCATCAATTTTACTAAAGGGATAATTCCCATAAGAAAATATTAATAAGGAGTCTTTAAAATGTCAAAAAAAAATGTAAACACTTTTCCAACAACTAACTTAGATGAAAATACTATGCCTCATTCAAGCACTTTTGTTTTATCAAGTATTTTACTTGATAAAATAAATTCTTTTTGTGGATATTGCTATGTAAATTCAATAAAGTCAAATTTGTCGTCATCAATAAAATTAATATATTCTGATGATTTTCAGTCAATATATATTGAAAGTAATTATAACATAATATATCAAATATTTAATAAAAAATTTCCTTGTAAAGAAATTTATATTGAAAACTATGAGTTTTACTTAATGAAAAAAAATGTTATTCCGGCTATGTTAAAATCTTTAGAAGATGGATCATTTATTAAATCACTATGGACATTTAATTTAAACGAATTTGAAAAGCTATCACATAAAACTCTTAATGAAATTGATCAATATATTGAGAATTTATTGCTTTAATAAATTAAATCCTTGAAAGAAAATTCTTTCAAGGATTTTAATTTCTAGATATAACTGGTTGAATTTGAATTGCATCCATAGCATTTTTAATCGTTGCGATAACATATGTATAATCTAATACTAAAGACTTTGGTTTTATTTTATAATCATCTTGTTTAAAAGGTATAAAATAAAAATTCTTAGTATTAAATAATGTAGCTATATTTTTAAGAGATGCACCAAGTCCATCATTAGTAGACACACCTATTACAACTGGTTTATTGTTTCTAATATGTCCTTTAATTGCCATAGTAACTGGTGTATCGCTTATACCAGTTGCAAGCTTTGAAAGTGTATTTCCTGTGCAAGGACATACAACTATTATATCAACTAAATCTTTAGGTCCTACAGTTTCGGCATTTACTATATTATCTATAACTTCATTTTTAGTATCATCTTCTAACATTTTTATAAATTCTTTTGATTTATAAAAACGAGTATCTAATTTTTTTGTATTATATGATATAATCGGAATAATTTTTTTTACGCCTTCTTTTTTTAAGCTTTCTATTACTCCTTGTACGTAAGAAAAGTTACAAAAAGAGCCGAGTTATACCTAGTCCAATTTTTAATCCTTTAAGTTCCATAAAACACCCCCGACTAATATATTATATGTATAAGTTAAAATTAATGTTATTAATTTTTTAAAAATATGTAATACAACATAAAAAACTTAAGCACTATTTGTGCTTAAGTTTTTTTTCATATACTGATGGTTCAAAATAAAACAATTTTAAAACAGTATAATTCTTATTTATACTAACAAGTACCCAGGCTCTTTCATTAAAGTTTACCTTTTTACCGTCAAACTCCATATTATCCCATACTAATGGAATAAATTCTTCACAAAAAGCAGCACTTGCAAAATCTGTTGCTAGATAAAATATTCCAAGATTTACAAATGAAACTTTACAAATTTGCTCATAATTTTTTTCAATATAATATCTAGTCTGTTTTTCAATTGATTGCCAATCACTCTTATAGAATTCATTATTCATATAGATTTTTTTTAGAACTAACCTCATTATGCGTTCGATATTTTCACTACGAATTCTATTTGCCAGTATCAATTCTTCAAGTTTGGTATTTTCCGGTATACACATGATCTTATTACAATTTATATCCATTTTTTTCTCCTTTCAAATTATTGATTAAAGCTTATTGCATTTTCAACATAATTATATCACTTATGTCAAGTAAATTTAATGTATAGATAAATAAAAAGAAGAAATTTAATTAATTTCTTCTTTTTATTTATCTAATATTACCTACATTTTTTATATTTTTCTTAATAATCCAACTACTTTTCCAACAATTTCTACATTCGTTGAAATAATAGGATCCATTGTATCATTTTCTGGTTGCAATCTTATATATCCTTTTTCTTTATAAAAAGTCTTAACTGTTGCATCTCCATCAATCATTGCTACAACTATTTGTCCGTTCCTTGCAGTGTTTTGTTTTGATACAATAATATAATCTCCATTATTTATACCCGCATTAATCATACTCTCACCTTGTACTCTTAATACAAAATTATCATTTTTTAAAGCATCCTTTGTAAAGAAACTCTCACCTATAGAAATATGATCTTCAATATTTTCTTGGGCAAGTATTGGCTCTCCTGCTGCAACTTTACCGATAACAGGCAATGATATTGTTGACTCAGATCCCATTACTTTTATTGCTCTAGTTTTCAAATCACTTTTTGAGATATAACCTTTGTCTACAAGTCTTGATATATACTGATGTGCAGAAGAAGTAGACTTAAATCCTAAAGCTGCACATATTTCTCTTACTGAAGGTGGATAACCTTTTTCTCTTATTTGTTCTTTTATATATTCAAAAACTCTCTTTTCTTGGCTATTCAAAATTCCTATACCCATAATATTCCCCTTTCAAACTTATGTTTGTTAAATTATACCATAACTGATTTCTTTTGTCAAACAAAAGTTTGCTTTTTAATAACTTTTATATTAACTTAAAAGTAGTATTTTGTTGATATATTTATATACCAAATGAAATCCCCATATCTCTTGCAGTTCTTGCTATATCATTATCATCAAAATCAAGAAGTCTTGGCTCTCTTATTTTAGGGAATCTTGTTTTAACTAATATGTTTTCCTCAGCTCCAATTATATATCCTGCTCTTTCATCAAAAAGCAAATTAACAGCATAATCCCCTAGTCTTGCTCCAAGCAATATATCACTAGTTGAAGCGTCTCCTCCTCTTTGTAAATGTCCAAGTACCATTGGCCTTGCCTCATAACCAGTTATATCTTCAATCTCTCTAGATAGTTTTTCAGCTATTCCACCATATCTTTTTTGTTCATAACTATCAGATATCATTCTTGCTACAGTTTCATCTTTTCCTTTTTCCTTAGCTGCTTCAGAAACAGCGATAATAACATATCTTTTTCCGTTTTCCATTATTTCTTTAACTTTATTACATACTATTTCTAAGCTATATTCAATTTCCGGAATAAGAATTATATCAGCTCCAGATGCAAAACCACTATAAAGTGTCAAATACCCAGAGGTTCTTCCCATCATCTCAACTACCATAACACGTCTGTGTGAAAACGCTGTTGATTTTAGTTTTCTAATAGCATCAACTGCATTTTCTACAGCAGTATCAAAACCTATTGTAGGATTACTAGCAGCCATATCATTATCAATAGTCTTTGGTATTCCAATAACTGGCATTCCGGCTTCATGTATAACTCTTGCAGAATCAAGAGTTCCATCCCCGCCAACAACTATAAGACCTTGAACTCCGATTTTTTTTAAGGCTTCTACAGAATCTTTTACTCTGTCTTCATATTCACCTTTTTTACCTGCAATTGGATAATGAAAAGGACATTCTTTATTAGACGCACCTAGCATTGTTCCACCCTTAGTTTCTATATCATATACGCTATTTTTGTCTAGAACTTTATATCTTCTTTCAACAAATCCAATATATCCATCTAAAATGCCTACTACTACCATTCCTTTGTTTATTGCTGATAAAACAACAGATTTTATAACGCTATTAAGTCCTGCACAATCACCACCTGCAGTCATTATTGCAATTTTTTTCATATGTAGAATCACTCCCTCTTTTATTATATATTACTACATTTTTATAACATTTTACAAGTAGAATATATAAATTAGTTATTTAAAGTATTTTTTTGCTATCATTTGACATTTATCAATAATGTTTTTTTCATCTATAAAATTTAATTTTCTATTTTCCATTAAAATTTCTCCATCAACAATTGTATAAACTACGTCAGATCCATTACATGCATATACTAAATTAGAATATATATTATTAAAAGGAGTTAAATGTGCTTTTTTCATATCTACTATTATAATATCAGCTTTTTTACCAATTTCAATGGTTCCTATTTCTTTTTCAATTCCAAGTGCTTTTGCACCATTAATAGTAGCCATCTCTAAAGCTTGATATGCATCTATACAAGAAGAATCAAGAATAGATATTTTTTGTAAATAATTACATACCTTCATCTCTTCAAACATATCAAGAGTATTTGTGCTTCCTGCTCCATCTGTTCCAAGACATACATTTATTCCATTTTTAATATATTTTGTAATTGGAGCAATTCCAGAGGCAAGTTTAGCATTACTAATTGGATTATGAACAATTGAAGTATTTTTACTTTTTAAAATATTTATATCACTATCTTCTAACCAAACACCATGTGCAAGTATTGTTGGAATATCAAATAATCCTAAACTATCTAGATATTTAGTAGGGCTCATGCCTTCTTGTTTTAATATATTTTCGTGTTCAGATTTTGTTTCATCTAAATGTATATGTAAAGCTACATTTAATTTTTCACATAAATCCTTACATAATAATAAACTTTTTTTATCACAAGTGTAGGGTGCATGAGCAGAAATATTTACCTTAATTTTATCGTTACATTTACAATTAAAATCATTATATAACTTTATTGCCTCTTTAACTCTAATATCTTTTCTGTTTTTGACACTCATTATACATCTGCCAAGAAAAGCCCTCATTTTGCAATCTTCCACTGCTTTTGCAACACTATCCATCATAAAATACATATCATTAAAAGTTGTCGTACCAGATTTTATCATTTCTATGCATCCAAGATATGTTGAAAAATATATTTCTTCTTTTGTTAATTTATCTTCTACTGGCCATATTTTATTTTGTAACCAATCCATAAGTTGACTATCATCTGCATAACCTCTAAATATACTCATAGCTGAATGAGTATGTGAATTAACAAATCCCGGCATTACACTACATCCTTTAGCATCTATTGTTATATCTGCCTTATCATCTAACTTATTTTCTATTTTAATTATCTTCCCCCCAACAATTAAAATATCTTTTTCTTTTACCATATCTTGTTTTTTTACCATATCAACGAGAAATCCATTTTTAATTAAAATACTACTCATTTTTAATTCCCCTTATATATTCTTTTTCATTTTTTGACATTTTTTCACTTGCATAAGACATAACTATACTTGGAATTTTATTTTCCTCATTACTAATTTTAAGTAATGATTTTACCTGTTCATTATCTTTTACATATATTTGCCTTAAAACCCAACCACAAGCTTTTTGGATTAAATGATTTTCATGATACATATTATTTTTACATATCTTTAAAGGTAGTTTTATATAGTAATTTTTAACAAGTGTAAGTAATGAAACTATTCCTAGTCTTTTTGTCCATATATTATTACTAGATAAATATTTATTTAGGGTTTCTTCCATATTTTTTTCATTTAAATTAATTAAATAAGCTCCTAGTATATTTATCCCAGCCTCATCAGTTAAATCCCAGTTATTAATATGTTTAATGTTTTTATTCATGAAATTAATAATTAATTTTATATTTTTCATCTTTTTGTTTAAAGTTAATTTTGTATCAAGCATAATTATTTTCACTTTACTTGATAACACAAATAAGCAAAATTGTCTATACTCATGATACTTAGAACAAAAAAATTCATCTAAATATTCTAATTTTATTTCTTTATATACTTTGCTGACCAATTTTCTAATATTGGGATTTGTTATTCCAATTAGTTTATCATCTTGTCCATAACCTTCTTTTACTATTTGCAAAAGTTTCGAATCAAACTCTATATTAGCGTCTTTTGGTAAATTTTCGATTTGGCTTAACAAATTAATTTTCATAACTTTTTCTAAAAGTCCCTCAAATGAATTTGTTTTACTGAAATAACTTCCAATTACAAAGCTATCTATTCCCAATCTATATGGATCGGATATAGTAGTAAAATTTACTCCTCCATCAACTTGAAAAATTTTTGAAGTAAATATTTTTTTAGCATCTTTAATTTTTTCATTTACTTGAAAAATATACTTTTGACCACCATATCCAGGCTCAACACTCATAAATAATATTTTCGAAAATTTATCTTTATATTTTTCTAGCCCTTCAATGCTAGTTGAAGGCTTTATAGCAATACCTATATCTAATATTCTTTTTTCATTGCTTTCAAAAAGTTGTTTTTTTATATCATTTAAATGATTTAGTACTTCTTCAAAATTATCTATCTCATAATGTATTGTTATATTATCAGTACCATACATTATTGCATTTTCAATATATTTATCCAATATAGGTTCTTCTACCATAAGGTGTGTATCTACATAAAATCCTAATTTTTTGGCATCTTTTATATATTCTAACTTTATACCCTCACAAGGGACAAACTTTCCATCCATAACATCAAAATGTATTTTATTATTTAAAAAAGTATTATTCTTTTTGTATACTTCTTCATTTAATTTAGTAACTTCAATATTTACATCAGAAATATTTTTTAAAAATTCTGGTATATTTTTGGCATCTAATATAGATATAGCAATATCTTTATTCAACTAATTCACTTCCTTATTTATATCTTTTTTCATACTTTTCTTTTAGTTCATTGAAAATATATACATATCTTTCATATCTTAAAAGATCAATCCTACCATCTTTTACTTTTTCTTTTATTTTGCATACACTACTTTCCTCTTTTACATGCATACAATCATCATACTCACATTTATATTTTAAAAAGTCATCATAATAAAATCTTAAATCTTTATGATTGAGTTCAAACAATTCATAACTTGAAAATCCAGGTGTGTCTAATATATATGAATCATTTCCTACTTCGTATAGTTTTACATATTTTGTTGTATGCTTTCCTCTTTTTGTTTTATTGCCAACAGATCCCACTTCTAATTCATCTTCTTTATTTATTAAAAGTTTTATAATGCTAGACTTTCCAACTCCAGAATTTCCAGAAAAAGTTGAAATACTACCTTTTAATACTTCTTTCAAAATATCAATATTTTCTTTTTGTTTGGCACTTAAATATATAATACTTATCCCTAAATTAGCATATACTTTTTTAATATATTCTATATCTTTTTTTACCTCTTCATCATTAAAAGCTAAATCCATTTTATTTATACAAATTACCGGTTTGATGTTTTTTTGCTTACATAAAATTAATTGTTTGTCTAATAAAATATAATCTGGTTTTGGATCTTTAATAGATAACACAATTATTAACTGCTCTATATTTGCAACAGGTGGTCGAATTAGATAATTTTTTCTTTCTATAAGTGTATTAATCATATTTTTGTCATATGATTTATTATACGTAACTTTATCACCAACTAATATATTATTTCTTTTTTTCACATTTCCACGTAAAGTAGCTTCTACTACTTCACCTGTACTTTCATCTTTTAATATATATTTGTCTAATACTATCCTTGTTACTAATCCTATATTTTCATTCATATTTTCTCCATTTTTACTATACTTATATATTACTATATATATTAATATAATTCAAGTTTTTAATTAAAAGTATATATAATTGAAAATAAAAAGTACATAATTTAAAAATTATGTACTTTTATATCTTTCAACTATTTTAAAAATTAATTGTATAATCTTTTGTTAAATTTCCGTTTATATATATTTTCAGTGCCGCTGTTTTATATCCATTTATTGTAAATGATGCATTTGCTTGTTTTGGATCAAAGCTTTTATCAAATACAGTATTGGTAGCACCAGAATCAATGCTTGCAGTCACTTTAACCTGTATTGTTGGTACATTTAGTGGTGTTCCACCTTGAAGTTCAAGTAAATTTAAACTAATTGCTTTTGTAATTAATAATTTATTTATTGTTATTTCTACTAGATCTCCTGCTTTTAATTCTTGATTTTGTGGATAATTTTGAGCTATTACAATAGTATTCGATTTGGAACTGTCTTCGCCATATTTTATTTTTACAGTAAGTCCTGCTGCTTCTATTATTTTTTTAGCATCAGCTTCAGATTTACCCAAAACACTTGGCATAAGTACAGTAGCTTTTCCATCACCTTTACTTACTGTTATTTTTATTGTACTTCCATACGGTGCTTTATCTCCTTTTGGAGATTGTGCAGTAATTATACCTGCTTTTACTTTTTCATTTATAACTTCCTCAAGTTCAATTACAAATCCTAATGTATCTTCAAGTTCATATTTTGCCACTTTGATATCTTTTCCTACAACATCTGGAACATCAACAGACTTTACACCTTTGCTTACTACAACTAATATTTTTTTATTTTTTGTTTTTGTACCCTTTTCAATATCTTGTGAAACAATAGATCCTTCTGGTATAGTTTTATCATATTCAGATTTATCTTGTATTATTTGAATACCTTGTTTTTCATATTCACTAGCAACTTCACTAAATACTCTTCCAATTAAATTTGGAACCTCATATTCAGCATTTGCAGCATTATTTGCTTTAACATTTTTATATATTTTAACTCCTATAAATGTACCAAAAATTAATATTATTGCAGTCACAGCACAAGAAATTATAATAATTTTTTTCTTTCTTTTTTTTCTTTGTGCATCAGTTAACGGCGTTTTATAATTTTCATCATCATCATCGTCATCATATTCTATATTTTCTTCTGTTTCTTTATTTCTTGAGTTTGAATTTACAACTGTCATTTTTCTTGCTTGTCTTGTTCTTATATTTGGAACAGATCCTTGCTCTGCTTCAATAGTAGACAACATTTGAGTTGCACCTGGTTCTACTGAAACTGGCTGCTTTAAAATAAGAGAATTTGGTTTATCTAGACCTTGAGCAATATCTACAAGTAAACTAGATGCGCTTTGATATCTCTTGGCCGTACTTTTTGACATTGCTTTTAAAATTATTTGATTTAATGCTACTGAAACATTTTGATTTATCTGCATAGGTGGAACAGGCTCTTCTTGAATATGTTTTAGTGCAACAGATACCGCAGACTCCGCATCAAAAGGAAGTTTTCCTGTTGCCATCTCATACATTACAACACCTAATGAGTAAATATCAGACTTTTCATCTGTATATCCACCTTTTGCATGCTCAGGTGAAAAATAATGAACTGATCCCATTGTAGTTCCAAAACTTGTAATTGTTGCTCCAGTGGCTGTTGCTATTTTGGCAATACCAAAATCTGTTACTTTAGCAACTAAATTTTTGTTAAGTACTATATTTTGTGGTTTTATATCTCTATGAATTATATGTGATTTATGTGCCACTTCAAGTGCAGATGCTATTTGTGCAGCGATTTTTAGAGTTAATTCATTAGACAATGCTCCATTTTCTTCAATATAATCTTTCAAAGTCTTTGACTCTAATAGTTCCATTACAATATAGTTAATATCACCATCTTGGCCAACATCATATACAGATACGATATTTGGATGTGTAAGTGCTGCTGCTGACTGGGCTTCTGCTTTAAATCTTTTTACAAATGTTTCATCATTTGCATATTCAGGTTTTAAAACTTTAACCGCAACGTACCTATTTAAAAGCTGACATTTTGCTTTATATACATATGCCATCCCTCCTACGCCAATTTGTTCTAATATTTCATATCTTCCACCAAGTACTTTACCAATTAATTCCATAAAACGACTCCCCTTTTAAAGTTCTATTGCAATAGCAGTTATATTATCAACCCCACCATTATCATTTGCCTTAGTTATCAATTTCTGAGCAACATTTTCAAATTTATTTTTTTTAAAAATATTTAAAATTTCTTTTTTATCTAACATATTAGTAACACCATCGGTACAAAGCAGTACAAATCCATTTTCTTTTTCTAATATATTAACAACTGTATCTATATGTTTGAAAATACCAATAGCTTTTGTTAATACATGTTTTTGCGGATGAGTTTCGGCTTCTGATGGATTAATTACATTAGTTTTGATAAGTTCATTAACATATGTATCATCTTCTGTTATTTGAGATACCTCGCTCATTTTTGCATCAATATAATACATTCTACTATCACCTATCGAAATATAGTATATTTTAGAATTTAATTTAAGAAGTGCAACAACTGTTGTTCCCATTCCTTTATACTTTTCATCCGTTTTTTCAAGTTCATATATTGATTCATTTGCAATATTTAAAGCTTTTTGTAATACTTGTTCTATTTGTAAATCACTCGCATTTTTTAAAAATCTTCTATGATTTTCAAAATAATTTGACATGGTATTAACAAGCATTTGGCTTGCTACTTCACCACTAGCATATCCGCCAAGCCCATCTGCTACAATATATAAAGACGTGTCTGCATCATATATATTAGCAAAAAGACTATCTTCATTATTTTTTCTTTTCATACCTATGTCTGTTTTAGCTACAAACCTCATTACTTCACCTCAAAACTATATAATCTTATTATACCAAAATCAAAACATATTTCAATAGTTTTAATTTTTTTTCTAGACATTTTTGCTATTTTCTATATATTTTTTTCTAAGCTGTCCACAAGCAGCATCAATATCTGTTCCAAGTTCTCTTCTTACAGTAGTTACTATACCACAAGAATTAAGTGTATTCATAAACTTTTCAACACTATTTTCCCTTGATTTTTTATATTCTTTTTCTTTTATTTCATTTACTGGAATTAAGTTAACATGAGCAATCATGCCTCTTAAAAGCTTTACGAGTGCAATTGCATCTTCATATGAATCATTTTGGCCTTCAATAAGCGCATATTCAAAGCTTATTCTTCTCCCAGTTATTTTAATATATTCTTTACATGCCCCAAGTAGTTGTTCTATTGTATATTTATTTGCAATTGGCATGATTTTTTTTCTTTTTTGATCAGTTGTTGCATGGAGTGAAATTGAAAGAGTACACTGTATATTTTCATTTGCTAATTTGCTTATCATAGGTACAATTCCACAAGTAGACAGACTAATATGTCTTGCCCCAATATTTAATCCCAAAGGATAATTTATAAGTCTAATAGATGCTACTGTATTTTCATAATTATCAAGTGGCTCTCCTATTCCCATATACACAACATTTGAAATAATCTCTTTTGTATATCTTTGAACAGTTAAAATTTGTCCTTCTATTTCTGATGCTGTTAAACTTCTTTCAAATCCATCTTTTGTAGAAGCACAAAATTTACACCCCATCTTGCAGCCAACCTGAGTTGAAACACACAAAGTATTACCATGATTATACCTCATAAGAACTGATTCTATTGCACAATTATCATTTAATCCTATTAAAAATTTCATAGTCCCATCTTTTTTAGAAATCTGACATTTTATTACTTTCATTTCATTAATAACAGTATTTGATTTTAATTTTTCTCTTAATGACTTAGAAATATCGCTCATCTCCTCAAAAGATGTAACTCCTATTCTATGTAACCATTTAAATATCTGTTTTGCATGAAATTTTTTTTCATCTAATTTTTCTATATAATTTTCTAACTGTTCCACAGTTAATTCATTTAATATGATCTTTTCCATTATTTCTCCTATTTTATAAATTGTAATAAATCATTGAAGCATTCTTTTGCGTTATTATATCCTTGAGTATACAAATCATGAAGTTTTACTTTATCTTTTTCTATCTGACTTACTTTTATAGTAGATTTTGGTTCTATAACAAAAACTTTGCCTATTTTTTCAAGTTCATATATTTTTTTACAAGTTTCATTATATACTTTATACCTATTTTCAATTGTGTTGATTAAATTTGGATATTTTTTATATTTTCTCCTTACAATCCTCATAGTTTTATTTGTACCTTTTATATAATTTCTATCTCTTGTTTTAATTACAACGCATTTATCAAAGCCCTTAGATAATAAATATTCTACAGGAATAGAATCTGATATTCCACCATCTAAAAGTTTTAATCCGTCTACTTCAACTATTTTTGATACAAGTGGCATTGAACAAGATGCCTGTAAATACAATACATCTTTTTTCATATCTTTTATTTTTATATATTCAGGTTTTCCTGTATCACAATTTGTAGCCACAACTACAAAATTAGTATTTGAATTATTAAAAGCGTTGTAGTCATATGGAAATAATTTTTCAGGTATTTTATTAAATAACATATCCATATTAAAAACTGATCCTGTTTTTATAAAATTTCTAAAGCTTAAATAGTTTTTATCATTTGCATATGTTAAATTTATATCATAATTTCTTCTATTTTGTTTTGAAATATATGAAGCTCCGTTTGCACTTCCTGCAGAAACGCCTACTACTTCTTCAAATTCAATATTATTTTCTATGAAAAAATCTAAAACACCTGAAGTATATAGTCCTCTCATTCCTCCACCTTCTAGTATAAGTCCAACTTTATTCAAAATATCACCTCTTTTATTTAAAAATTTCATCTATATTTATTTTATTTCCTGCTAAGAAAGATGCAATATCCATTTTTTTAGAATTAGGATACTGTATTTTTAAAATTTTAATATAACCACCTTGTACTTTAACATGCATAGCATTTTTTGATAAAAGAATAACCGAACCATTTTCAATATGTATATCTATATTTTCATCTTCTACTGGCTCTACTTTATATACTTTATATCTTATACCTTTAGAAGATACCATAAATGCTGCAGGAAAAGGACAAAGCCCTCTTACAAAATTAAATATTTCATTAGGAGATTTTGAAAAATCTATTTTTGCCATATCCTTTGAAATCATTGGTGCAATACTTACGTCTTCAATTGGTTGCTTAATTCTAATATAACTTCCATCTACTACTTTATCTAAAGTAGCTACTAAAAGTCTAGCTCCTAATTCTTTCATTTTATCATGTATAGTTTCAAAATTATCTTCTTTTTTAATTTCAATTTCTTCTTTTAAGAGCATATCCCCTGTATCCATACCCTCATCCATAAACATTGTAGTTATGCCAGTCTTTTGCTCGCCATTAATTATAGCCCACTGCATAGGAGCAGCCCCTCTATATTTTGGAAGTAAAGATCCATGTACATTTATAGATCCAAGTTTAGGAATTTCTAATACTTCTTTTGGCAATATCTTTCCATACGCAACTACTGCAATTATATCTGGATTTAAACTTTTTAATATATTTAATACTTCTTCATTTTTTTTAAGTTTCACAGGTTGAAAAACAGGAATATTTTTAGAAATTGCATACTCTTTTACTGGTGAAAATGCAAGTTTTAGACCTCTTCCTGATGGCTTATCCGGATTTGTAAATACTCCTACTATATCATATCCTGACTCATATATACTCTTTAGTGACTCCTTTGCAAACTCAGGAGTTCCCATAAATACTATTTTAACATTCTTACTCAAATTAGATCACTCTCCATTTAACATATATATTACTACAAAACTTACTAAAATTCAATTAAAATAAAAAAGAATAAGTAAAATACAATAAACTCATATGTTTTCACAAATATTACTTATATCTAATTACTATATTTTAAAAACTGTTTTTATTAAAATATCTACAGTTTTATATATGTAATCTTTGAAAAATTAAAAGTAGAGAAAAAATTGATTTCTCTACTTTTTGGCTAGTATGTTAAATAAATAATTTATAATATATGTGATACTCTTGTATAGATATCTATAAAAGTTTCATATCACTTAATCACCAGTTATCTCTAAAACTTAGGCTCACAAGTTAAATTTATACCTAATCCTTTAAAAATATCTTGTTCTTCTTGATTGACTATATATGAAGCATGAGCCTCACAATCTTTAAGTTTAATTAATTTTTCCATAGCCTTATTTATAATAGGATTTGTAACTTTACATATACTAAGAGCTATTAATACTTCATGTAAAGAAAGTTTAGTCCTTTTTTGCAAGTAAACATCTTTGTTAATTTTTAAAATAGGTTCAAGTACAGATGGTGAAAGTAAAAATACTTCATCTGGTATATTAGTTAGTTCTTTTATTGCATTTAAAATCATAGCACTTGAGGGAGTTAATAAATCAGTTTCTCTACCAGTTATAATCTTATTATTAGTAAGTTTTATACAAATAACTTTTGAAGATTTTTCTATTTCTTTTTGTTTTGCTACATTTACTACTTCTAAATCACTTTCATTTATTTCAAGTTCATTCATCAAAACTTTAATTCTATTTACAGCTTCTTTATCTATTTTATCTAATTTTTCATCACATAATACATTATAATACCTGCGTATAATTTCTTTTTTTGATGCTTCTTTTATAACTTCATCATCACTTATACAAAATCCTACCATATTAACACCCATATCAGTAGGTGATTTATATATATCTTCTCCTATTATTTTATTTAATATATTTTTAAGTATTGGGAAAGTTGTTAGATCTCTATTGTAGTTTACAGCACTTTTTCCATATTCTTCTAAATGAAATGCATCTATCATATTAATATCACCAAGATCAGCAGTAGCAGCTTCATATGCCATATTTACTGGATGTTTAAGAGCTAAATTCCATACTGGAAAAGTTTCATATTTTGCATACCCAGCTTTATTTCCTCTTTTATATTCATGGTATAGTTGTGAAAGACATGTTGCAAGTTTTCCACTATTTGGACCTGGTGCAGTTACAACTACAATCTTCCTACTTGTTTTAATATATTCATTTTTCCCATATCCATCTTCACTTACTATTGTTTCTATGTCAGTTGGATATCCTTTAGTAAATGTATGTACATATGTATTTAGTCCTTCTTCTTCTAAAATTCTTCTAAAATTATCAACTTCTTGTTGCCCTTTATATAAAGTTATAACTACAGAACTAACATATATTCCAATATTTTTTAAATTATTAACAAGACGTAACAATTCTTTATCATAGGTAATACCAAAATCTGCTCTTACTTTTTTCTTTTCAATATCTGAGGCATTAATACAAAATACAATTTCAATATCATCTTTTAGTTGTTTTAATATTTCTATTTTACTATTTGGATCAAATCCCGGCAAAACTCTACTTGCATGATAATCATCAAATAATTTCCCACCAAACTCAAGATATAGCTTTGAATCAAACATATCAATTCTTTTTTTTATACTCTCACTTTGCATCTTTAAGTACTTTTCATTATCAAATCCTGTTTTCATATATAAACCTCTTTTCATAATATAATTTTACACTAAATAGTATATTAATACAATCTGTTTTCGACTTTTTTTTATGTTTTTTTTGTTATATTATTATGTAATTAATTTATAAAAATATTTTTTAAAATTGTACATCCTAAATTAATAAAAAAGCAATATATTATACATATATCACTTTTAAAATTTATATTATATTTATATTATATTTTTATTTAATAGATATTTTACTTTTCAACTCTATCTAAAAAAACAACTCCTTCTAAATGATCCGTTTCATGTTGTATAACAACAGCCTCAATTAATTTTGCATGTTTTATTTTTTTCTTGTTATTAACATCAAAATATTCTACTGTTACTTTTTCATGCCTTTGTACATTTTCAAATATATTAGGAAAACTTAAGCATCCCTCTTCGACTGTAATCATTGTCTTAGACCTAGAAGTAATGAATGGATTAATCATAACGACAGGATTTGGAGATTTGCCTTCTTCAAAATAATCTATATCATACACTATCATTCTTTTTAGCATTCCAACTTGCGAGGCTGCAAGTCCTATACCGTCATTTGCATACATTGTTTCTAACATATCTTGCGAAAGAGTTTTAATTTTTTCATCTACAACTTCTATTTGCTTAGATACTTTGCTAAGTATTTCATCACCTTTTTGTCTGATTTGCCTTATTGCCATGTTTTCCCCCTTCATTTAATTATTTTATTAAGATTTAGTTTTCATTTTTAGAATCTTGATTTTCATCTTGCGAAGTTTTGCCAAGTTTTAATTCTTGCCACTGAGCTTTAGATATTAATACTTGCCTTGGTTTACTTCCATCATATCCAGATACTAATCCTCTTTCTTCCATTTGATCAACAATTCTTCCTGCTCTAGAATATCCAATTTTAAATTTTCTTTGCAACATTGATGCAGATGCTTGACCCATATCAATAACTAAATCAATAGCATCTTCTAAAATCACATCTGAGTCATCATCAGATCTATCAGATCCTTTTACATCCTTAGCACCAGCTTTTTCAATTGTCTTAATTATATCTTCACTATATTTAACATCTGACTTTTTCTTTATACTTTCAACTATCTTTTCAATTTCTTTCTCAGAGATAAAAGCCCCTTGAATTCTATGAGGCTTAGTTTCGCCAGTTGGAAAATACAACATATCACCTTTGCCAAGTAGCTTTTCGGCTCCAGCCATATCAAGTATAGTTCTTGAATCTATTTGAGAAGATACGGTAAATGCTATACGTGAAGGTATATTGGCTTTTATTATACCTGTAATAACATCAACTGATGGTCTTTGAGTTGCAATAACCAAGTGCATTCCCGCTGCTCTTGCCATCTGTGCTAAGCGACATATTGCCTCTTCAACATCATTTGGTGCAACCATCATCAGATCAGCAAGTTCATCAATAATTATAACAATTTGAGGAAGTTTTACATCCCCATCTTTTTCCATAATAAGGTTATACCCCTTAATATCTTTTACACCTTTTGAAGCAAATAAATTATATCTATTAACCATCTCTTGAACTGCCCAATTAAGAGCACCCGCGGCTTTTTTAGGGTCAGTAACAACTGGAATCAAAAGATGAGGTATCCCATTATAGCCAGATAATTCAACCATTTTAGGATCTATTAAAATCATTTTAACTTCGCTAGGTTTAGCTTTATATAAAATTGAAACAATAAGTGCATTAATACATACACTTTTACCAGATCCAGTAGCACCAGCAATAAGAGTATGAGGCATTTTTGCAATATCTCCTACTACAATATCACCTGCAGCATCTTTGCCAAGAGAGAAAGCTATCTTTGATTTATGCTCACTAAAAGCCTTTGATTCTATAACTTCTCGTAACATAACAGACTCAGATGTAGAATTTGGAACTTCAATTCCAACAGCTGCTTTACCTGGTATAGGTGCTTCTATTCTTATAGTTTTTGCAGCTAAATTTAGTGCTATATCATCAGATAAATTTACTATTTTGCTTACCTTAACACCTGTACTTGGAGTAAGCTCATATCTAGTTACAGTTGGTCCTTTTGTTATATTTGTAACTTTAGCCTCTACTCCAAAACTAGCAAGAGTCTTTTGAAGTTTTACAGCAGTATCATGAATTGCTTTTTTGTTAAACGATTCCCCTGCTTTAACTGCTCCTAGTAAATTAATACTTGGGAACTCATAATTATCAACTTCAACATATTTGGTATGATCTAAAGTAAGTACTTCTTTTACAGTTTTATCTTCTTTTTCTTCTCTTTGCTTTTTAAAAAAATCATCTCTTTGCATCTTTGCTTGCATTTCTTGATCTGTTGGTCTTCCACCTAATTTATTAAAATCGAATTCAACTTGTTCAGCTTTATCAACTTTTAAATTTTCATCAGCATTTAAAGAAGCTTTTTCTCTCATTTTTTCTTCTAATTTTTCTTTTTTTCTAAGTTCTCTTTTTGAAAGTTTAGGTTCTATATTTTCTTGAGAATATTTAGCATCTTCATCTTCATCTTCAACTTCATCTTTTCTAAATAAAATAGAAAAAACGTTATATAATCCATTATATATATATGCAAAAGCATTATATATATAATAATATAATTGTTTAAATGAAATATCAAATACGCATAATATTGTTACAAAAGTTACACATGTTAATATAACTTTAGTAGCAAGACTACCAACAACTTTTACCGATAAAGAAGCAAGAACTGCTCCTATAACACCAGCAAAATTTGTTCCAGCCAAACCTGCATTATATTCATTTACAATAAATTTCACAAAATTATTAAATATATTGAAATTTGTTGCACTAAATGAATATACAGTCGCACACATAAGGCACATAACTAAAATACCTTTAAATACTTGTTTAGATACTTTAATTTTTTTCTCTGAGGCTATTATATATATGCCAACTATTGCTAAAGTTACAGGAAATATAAATACTATATTCCCAAATAATCCTTTTGAAATATTATTAATAACATCAGCAAATACGCCAATATTACTAAATGTATAAAATACAGCTAAAACTAAAGCTATTACAACGAAAAAGCCACCAAGCATATCTGTTCCTATTGTTTTTTGCTTAGCTTTAGGAATTCTTGTGTTTGACCTATTTGAGCTTGGTTTTCTTTTTCTTGTAGCCGCCATGCTTGATTTTTTTCTTCCCATTTATATCAACCTCATATTTTAATATAACTTAAAAATCTAATATAATACAACTTAACTTAATTAATTTAATTCTTTTCTATTGTTATGTACAACATCCATAGTTTCTTTTAAAACTTCTTCAACTTTTTCTAATATAGCACCGGCATACTCACGTGTTCCAATGCTTATTTCCTTAGAAACTTTATTTGCATTTTCAATTATTTCTTGTTTTTGAGCTAAGGCTTGTTTAGTTATAACATTTTCATCAATCATAGTTATAATTTTTCCTTCTGCTTCTTTTAATAAATTATCTGCATCTTTTTGAGCATCTTCCATAATTCTTTGTCTTTCTTCTTTAACCCATTTTGCTTGCTTTAACTCATCAGGAAGTTTAAGTCTTATATCTTCTATAATCTCACGTAGTTCATCAACATCAACCATAACCTTAGTTGAAAAAAACACCTTAGTAGCTGAATCTAACAATTCTTCTAATTTTTCTAATAATGTAAAAATCTCCATTTAAATTACCTCCATCTATATAACAATAACACTACATTTCCATAAGATTTTTGATCTATACATTCTAAGTTTTTAAACTCATCAAAAATACATGGACAATTCTTCTGTATTTTACTTACAAAGCTCTTATCTGTTTCATAAACAATAATCCCATCTTTTGCAAGAATTTTATCTGTCGTATTTGATATATATTGTAATGTCTCTAATGCAAATTTACTTTCATATGGTGGATCTAAAAAAATAACATCAAAATCCATATTTTCTTTTTCAATTTGATTTAAACATTTCAAATAATCTTTCTTAGTTATTTTAACATATTCATTAGTATTAGTCAACTTAATATTAGATATTATTGTCGAAATACCCATATTGTCTTTATCATTAAGCCATGCAAACTTTGCTCCTCTACTTATTGCTTCTATAGCTAAATTACCTGTTCCAGCAAAAAGATCCAAAACATTTGCACTTTGAAGATAATCCGAAATAATCGAAAACATTGCCTCTTTAACCCTATCCAAAGTAGGTCTTGTCTTTTCTGTTTTTGGACTTAATATTTTTTTTGCCTTAAATTTACCAGCTATTATTCTCATAAGATTCTCCCTATATATTTACATATTACCTCAAAATACTTTAATTTTCAATATTTAATAATGTATTTTTATATTTTAGTTAATATATTTTAAATACTAAATCTGTTTTTATTTCATTTAGATAGATTATTGTTTCATATACATTTAATTTGTTAAAATTGCTAATTACAGTATATATTTTTTATTAATCCTTTAAAATTATATATCAAGCACTAACTCTTTTCAATATAATATACATAATTAATTAAAACAACTAAAATTTTATAAAATAACTTAATAAAAAGATTATTAAATAGAAAAAGTACACAATATTATTGCGTACTTAATTTTTTATTTTTGAAAATTTAACAAATTGTAAATGCAAAGTACTCTCCATGCAGATACAAAACCACTTGTAAGTTCATCAATTGTAAAAAAAGATGTTATATCTTCTAAATTTTCTAATGATTCTACATATAGTTTTTCACAAAATCTAAAATTTTCCATATTATCTTTACTTTTTTTTAAGACTATTTTTTCAGAAAAAACTTCCATAAATAAATCATCCCCACAATTATGTCCAAACTTTTTTAAATCTAGCTTAGTTTTAATTAAAACATAGTTTATTTTGGATGTTGTTTTAATGACTTTTTTTAGATGTTCATCATAGATTACCTTAGTAATTTTTCCTGTTTTAATGTCTTGAATACTGTAAACGTCTTGCATTTTTTTCCTCCATTAATTAATTTTAGAATACTTATCTTACTCCTGCATTATATAATATCTTTTCTTAAATTTCAACTAATTTATTCAATTATATCAAATACATGTACTTTATCTTGTAATTTTTTTGCAGTAACACTATCAATATTATCAATATATATAGAATCTTTAATATATTTAAAAGCCTCTTCAAATTTTTCTTTATCATTATAGTAAACGGTAAGAATAGCTTCTCCCTCTGAAACTTTTTGTCCTACTTTTTTTATAAACTCAAATCCTACAGCATAGTCTATTTTATCTTCTTTTTTATTTCTTCCTCCACCAAGTGCTATTAGTGCTTCCCCTATTTTTTTACTGTCAATTGATACAATATATCCATCACTTCCAGCATGAATTTCTTTAAAGTATTTTACTTCATCTTTTAATACTGGCATATCAAGTGACATATTTATCCAATCTAAATATGTATTACAAATATATCCTCCTTGTGCTTTTATAAGACATATAAACTTATCATATGCTCTTCTAGAAGTTATACATTTTAAAATTTCAACTTTATTTTTATTAATATCATCGCAAACTCCAGCCATTTTCATCATTTGAGCTGCAATTTCAAAAACTACATCTTTTAAATCGCTAATATTATCAGAATTTAATGTACTCTCATCTGATAATAAAAATGAAATAGCCTCTTTTATCTCTAATGAATTTCCAACACTTCTTCCCAAAGGTTCAAACATGGAAGTTATAACAGCTTTTGTTTCAACACCTGCTTCATTTCCTATATTAATCATAGTTTTTGCAAGTCGTTTTGCACTTGTTATATCTTTCATAACTGCACCCGATCCAACTGTAACATCTAATAGTATCTTATCTACTCCAGATGATAGTTTTTTACTCATAATTGATGCAGCTATAAGGTCAATAGACTCAACCGTTGCAGTAATGTCTCTTAGGGCATATATTTTTTTATCCGCTAAAGCAATATCTTTGCTTTGTGACATTAAACATACATTTATATCTTTTACTTGATTAATAGCCCTTTTAAAATCTAAATCCAAATTATATCCTTTTATTGACTCTAATTTATCAGCTGTGCCTCCAGTAAATCCCAAACTTCTTCCAGACATTTTACAAACTTTTACTCCAAGAGCTGCTACAATTGGAAGAACTATTAAAGTTATTTTATCACCTACTCCACCTGTAGAGTGTTTATCTACAATATACTTACCCTTTTCTTTTATCATACTTAAATCTAATTTTTCAGAAGAATTAGTCATTGAAAAAGTTAAATTTACTAGCTCTTCTTTTGTCATTCCATTTAAATATATTGCCATAAGTAAAGCAGATGCTTGACAATCAGGTATTTCATCTTTAGAATACCCATTAATAAAAAAATCAATTTCATCTTTTGAAAGTTCCTTTTTATCTCTTTTTTTTTCTATAATATCATACATTCTCATTTTATCACCCATTAATTTCCAATAATTTTTAAAGTATTGATATATAATATATAATATATAATAAAAAAATTCAATCTTTTTCTAAAATAATAATTTTAATAACACATATTAGAACATTTTCTTCATATAATTATGTATATGAGGTGATTTTATGTCTGATTTTTGCGGATATATAACTAAAGATAAACCAATTATAGACAATAAGCAAATTGAAAAAATGAATAATCTACTTACAGAAAAAAAGTCAAATAAACAAAATACTTTTATATATAACAAAGTAGCTTTAGGACATACACAAAATAATAAATTAAATATAGATGATGACTATCAATCAATAAAAAAAACTATTTTAAATAACGATTATGCTATTGTATTTAATGGTAAAATATTTAACACTACCAATTTAACAGAAAATTTAATTTCAAAAGGTTACATGCTTGAAAGTAATTTTGACGCTGAATTAGTATTAAAATCATATATTTTATATGGAACTAAATGTCTTGATATGTTTAATGGTAATTATGCTTTTGTAATCTATGATATTTCAAGTTCTAAAATATTTTTAGCCAGAGATAGACTAGGAATAAAACCACTATTTTATACTATTGCAAATGATAATTCTTTGGTTTTTGCATCGCAAATAAAAAGTATTTTAAAATATAACTCTGTAGAAAGAATACTAGACAAAGAAGGTTTAATGGAACTAATTGGACTAGGTCCTGCTCATAGTCCAGGTAAAACATATTTTAAAAATATATTTGAGATTGAAGCTGGAACTTATGCTACATATGATATGAAAGATATAAAAAAATATAAATATTGGGATTTAACCACTAAAAAATCTTTAGAAGATGAAGATATAATTATTAAAAATATACGCAAGTTAGTTGTTGATGCGACTAACTTACAGTTAGTATCTGATGATTCCATTTCATCAATGCTCTCTGGTGGTCTTGATTCTAGTATACTAACAAAAATAGCAAGCAAAAATATAAAAGATTTAACAACTTATTCAATCAATTACAAAGGAAATGATACTGATTTTAAAGCAAATGATTATCAACTTACTAAAGATAGTGATTATGTAAAAATAATGAACGATTATTTGCCGACTAACCATAAAAATATTCAAATAGAAAGTAATACTTTATACAAACTATTAGATTCTTGCTTATTAGCAAGAGATATGCCTGGAATGGCTGATATAGATAGTTCAATGTATGCTTTTTGTAAAGAAATAAAAAAAGATGGTTGCAATATTTGCCTTTCTGGGGAATGTTCTGATGAAATATTCGGTGGATATCCATGGTATTATAAAGAGCATTTAATTTCACATAATGGTTTTCCCTGGGCTCTATCAGAAAATTTAAGATTCAATTTAATTAAGAAAGATTTAATTAAGAAAGAAACTTTGAATAATTACATACAAAATGCAATTGATAATACTTTAAAAAATGTTTCATTTTTAGAAAATGAGGATGAATATGAAAAAAAATTTAGGCAAATAAATTATTTGACAATTAAATGGTTCATGAATACACTTATTGAAAGGACTGATAGAACATCCTCAGCTAACTCCTTAGAAGTACGAATCCCATTTGCAGATTATAGAATATTTGAATATGTATATAACATTCCAGCTAGAATGAAACTTGGAATATATAATTCTTCTTTTCCTGTCGAAAAATATTTACTTAGAAAAGCTTTTGAGGGTGAACTACCAGATGAAATAATATATAGAAAGAAATCTCCATTCCCAAAAACATATAATCCCATATATTTAGAATTAGTTGAAAATAAAGTACTAGAAATAATAAGTAAAGAAAATTCAAAAATTTCAAAAATTTTAAATTTTGATTTTATAAAAGATATGATTTTAATTCATGGAAAAAATATGACTGAAAACTTATTTGGCCAATTAATGACTTATCCACAAACATTAGCCTATATAATCCAAATTGATAAATGGCTAGAATATTATAAAATAAAAATCGAACTTTAATTTTTAATCAATAAGAATATTTTTTTACCATTTACACACAATATTTATATCCAAATATAAAATTAAGGAGTTATTATGAAAAAAATAAATGGTGAAAAAATATATGTAATACTCATAAGTTTACTAGTTATAATAGCTGTTATTGTTTTAGGAATTTATTTATTTAGCTCATATAAAGGATTATCTAATAACAAACCTGATGAAAAAGGTAAAGTAGAACAAAAAAATCATACTAAAGATAGCGTTTTATCAGAAGAAGAAAAAAAAGCTATGAATGTAGATAAATCAAAATCAGAACAAACAAAAGAAGTTGAAATTGCAAATTTTAGTTCTTCAATATATGATAAAGATGAAAATAGAATATTTAATATAGGGCTTGCAATATCAAAACTTAATGATGTGATTATAAAAAAAGGGGAAAATTTTTCTTTTAATCATACTATAGGCCCTATGGGACAAAAGCAAGGATACAAAGAAGCAACTGGATTTGATACCAATGGTAATAAGATAAAAGTTTTTGGAGGTGGCATGTGCCAAATAAGTAGCACTTTATACAATAGTGCTCTAATTGCAAATTTAGAAATAATAGAAAGACACCCCCATAGTAAACGAGTATACTATGTGCCAAAAAATAAAGATGCCACAATATATTATGACAGTTTAGATTTAAAATTTAAAAATAATACAAATAATGATATAAAAATAGTAGCAAGTAATGATAATGTAACTGTTATAATAAAGCTTATAAAAATAGAAAAGACTATAAGTACTATTTAAATACTTATAGTCTTTATTATTACTTTATTTATTAGCATCAACAAATATCTTTTCATATGGTTTTACATATCCTAATGTATCTCTTGCTACATTTTCAATATATTGTGTTGAATTAACGTTCTCTTTTTGATTTCCATAATATTCGACTAATTTTGACTTATTATTAATATCTGTTTGATACATTTCTATTTGAGAATTATACTTATTAATTTGAATTTGTTGGTCAAAAACTGTATATGCAAAATAAATAACAAATCCTGCACAAAACAATTTAAGTAAAATATTATTCTTTTTTTTATTAGAACTGTACCTCTTTTTCATTTATTGAAACCTCTTTTGTTTTTATTTTTTTTCTCCAACAATTTGGTAAAAAAATTTTAAACTTTAAATTAATCTTACTACGAATTAAGAATACCATATGCAAAAACATTTTGCAACATTTTTTTAATATTTTATATGTAATTTTACAATTTTTTTGAATAATTTGTAATATAAGCTCAATTGGTAATTTGCAAAAATAACTCAAATTGTGTAGAATTTCAAAAAATGCAGAATATATTTTAATTATATGACTACTAAAAACAGATATATATATTCCAAATCCACATATAAGAGCAATAAAAATATAAAATCTAATGCTAGTTTTTAATAAATATGCTACACCTAAAGTTATTAAAGTAGTAAATATAACAAAATAAATTATATCATGTAATACTAGTACTTTTATTGTTACTTTTTTATATCTTCTATATGATCTAAAAAAATCAAATATTAAAGATATAATCATTCCAATAACTACAAATTCAAAAAAATTCAATAATTGTTCACTAACTGCCATATTAATTCACTTTCTATTTGAATAATTTATTCATAAATCCTGATTTTTTTGCACTTGCTACATCGCTATATGCAATTGCAATTATTTGACCTTCAACAATCAATTCATTATTATCTAAATTTAGTTTATTCATCTTCAAATCATCACCTTTAATAGTAAGTATTCCAAGATCTGTTTGAGCCAGTACTAATTCATCATCGAAACTATGAATATCAATTACACCAGTTACAGATATTCTTTCTCTATTTTCCATAATTATATTTTGATTTGTAATTATTTTATTATTTTTTTTATCTTCCATTTTTACACCTCTCTATTATATAATATATATATTCATAGCTTGTATACTTTATGACAATACTTACACTTTTTATAATAAAAGAGCAAAAAAACTATATAATATATATATAGTTTTTTTGCTTATTATACTCAAATATCGATATACATCTTTGTAAATTCTACTAGTTTATCTACATCATCTGATGCTCCAGTCATTTCAAAAGAAATATCTTTTGTTTTGCTAAGAGCATTATCATATACAAATCTCACTCCTAATTCTTCAGCTTTTCTTGCAATAGCTCCTATTCTTACTGAAATTTCAAATATGGCCATCCCCCGAAAATTTACTTTTGTTTTGTAGTTAGTATTTTTCATGAATACCACTTCTCCTTTTTTACTTGAAAAACAAGTATTTTTAAAATTACAATTATGTATATCTTAGCTATTAAAATGCTATGATAATTATACATTTTAAAAATCTAAAAGTCAACAAAAATGTAAAATAACTTACGTTTTTTTGAAAAATTATCACTTAATCTTTCAAATTTTTTAGTTGCTCTATAAAATCTCTTATTGTTGCAGCTTTTTCAAATTCATACTTTCTTGCATAAACAAGCATTTCTTCTGTTAGTCTTTCTATAGAATCTTCTATGGTTTCTCCTTTTTTAATATCTATTTTCTCTTTACTTTCTTCAAAAGTAGCTTTTATACTATCATTTACACTTTTAACTATAGTCTTTGGCTTTATGCCATTTTTTTTATTATAATCAAATTGAATTTTTCTTCTTCTATTTGTTTCACTAATTGCTTTTTCCATAGAATCAGTTAATTCATCCGCATACATTATAACTTTACCATGTTCATTTCTTGCAGCTCTACCAATAGTTTGTATAAGAGATCTTTCACTTCTTAAAAATCCTTCTTTATCAGCATCTAGTATTGTTACAAGTGATACCTCAGGAATATCTAGTCCTTCTCTTAAAAGATTTATACCAACTAACACATCAAACTTTCCAAGTCTTAGCTGTCTTATTATTTCAAGTCTATCCAGTGCTTCTATATCTGAGTGCATATATCTTACTCTAATGCCTTTATTAGCTAAATAGCTTGAAAGTTCTTCAGCCATCTTTTTTGTAAGTGTGGTAACTAAAACTCGTTCTCCTTTTGCAGTAACATCATAAATATTTTCCACTAAATCTTCAATTTGCCCTTCAATTGGTTTTACAATTATTTGTGGATCAAGTAACCCAGTGGGTCTTATTATTTGCTCAGCTGTACTACTTGAGTGTTCTTTTTCATAATTAGCAGGAGTAGCGCTAACAAAAATTGCTTGTTTTATCTTACCTTCCCACTCTTCAAATTTTAATGGTCTATTATCAAATGCAGAAGGAAGTCTAAATCCATTTTCTACAAGAGACTCTTTTCGTGCCCTATCACCATTATACATACCTCTAATTTGTGGTATTGTTGCATGAGATTCATCAACTACAACTAAAAAATCATCTCCAAAATAATCAAATAATGTATATGGTGTACTTCCTGCTTCTCGTTTATTCATCACAGCAGAATAATTTTCTATTCCTTGACAAAATCCAGTTTCTCTTAACATTTCTATATCAAAGTTTGTTCTTTGTTCTAATCTGTATGCTTCTACAATTTTATCATTATCTCTGAAGTATTTTAATCTTATTTTTAATTCTTCTTGTATTTTTTCTATTGCATCTTCTATTTTTTCATTTGAAATAACATAATGTGACTTTGGATATATAAACTCATGTTTTGAAACTGCTTTAACCTTACCTGTAACACTCTCAAGCAAACATACTCGTTCTATTTCATCGCCAAAAAATTCCAATCTTATTGCTTCATCAGAACTTGCAGCAGGAAATATATCAACTATATCTCCTTTTACTCTAAAATTACCACGAACAAATTCTATATCATTTCTGCTATATTGCATCTCTACTAATTTTTGTAAAATTTCATCTCTTGATTTTTTCATACCTGGCCTTACAGAAAGTACCATACTAGAGTAATCTTCTGGATTTCCTAAAGAATATATTGAAGATACACTAGCAACAATTATAACATCTTTTCTTTCAAATAATGCAGCTGTTGCACTATGTCTTAATTTATCTATTTCATCATTTATACTACTATCTTTTTCTATATATGTATCTGTTGATGCAATATATGCTTCTGGTTGATAATAATCATAATATGAGATAAAGTATTCAACAGCATTATCTGGAAACATTTCTTTAAATTCACTATATAACTGACCCGCTAGTGTTTTATTATGTGCCATTACAATAGTAGGTTTTTGTACTTGCTCTATTACATTTGCTATTGTGAACGTTTTTCCAGATCCTGTAACACCTAATAAAGTCTGGTATTTATCTTGTTTTTTTATTCCATCAACAAGTGTTTTGATTGCTGTAGGCTGATCACCTGTTGGTTTATATTTTGAGTATAATTTAAACATATTTACCTTCCTTCCAAACTTTATTATGATCAATATCAACCTTAAAATTCATTTGATTGATGTTTTTAATTGATTAAATTTGTCCTTTTTTCTAATTACACGAATTTCTGTAACAAATTTTTTTCATAACAAAACAATACTAAACATAACTAATCGAATTTATCATTACTATATTTTATCATTTTTTTCCTAAAAAAACAAGGTAACTATCAATATAATCTCCTTGTTATTATAAAATTATTCAAATATTATTTGTTAAAATCAATTTAATAGTTTTTCAACTATTATAATATGTTTTTTTATTTTATATTATTTTAATTATATTCATCGAGCAATATCCACTAGATATTATTAAATTGGCATCTCCAATATTTTTAAGTCCTATTTTTTCTGGTGATGAAATTGTTTTTAAAAATGTTCCTGAACAATTTGTATAAGGAACAGCTGCAGATGATGAATTCCTAGATAAACTACCATAAAATAATGAGCCTGATGTAATAGAAAATAAAGATGCCGCTGCATCATTTGTATTTGAAGTTAAATTATAACTTATTAAATATGTTCCTACACTATTTAAATTGATTATATTATTTTGTTCAATAGTAATAGCTGTACCTATTTGTACATTATTGTTAAATACCATTTTAACAGTAGGAGAAATATTTACATCCTGTCCAGTATAATATACATATAGTAAATCACTACTACTTAAAGGAATTGTACTAATAGGGAATTTGCCTTGTGAATTTAATATAGGGATTTGACCTTGTGATGTTCCTTGATTTATACTTGCACAAGTTCCTAAACCTTGTATATTACTTGCTGAAATAGATGGTAAATCTGAAGTAAGTAAATTAGCTTGCTGGATTACTTGACCATAATCATTAACTTTAACTTTTGTATAAAAATTAGAGGTATTAACACTTACAGGCTTACTAATATCATTAATTATAACCTTATTACTGCCATTGCCTATATATAATTTATTTGTGTCAGTTGCAAATATTGGTTCACCATCTAAAATAGAAACAGCTTGTATATTGCTACTTTTGCCTCTTTTAATTTGTATTTTTGAAATCATATACCCTCCTTATTTGTTTTTATATTATATTCAAAATATATATAAATATAACAATTAAACTATGCAAAATATATTTTGCATAGTTTAATTTAATAATATTATTGTATATTACTTATTACAATATTCACAATTAAAAGTTTCTAACTTGCCTTCTAATATTGTTTCTAAAGAAGTAATACTACTAATCATTTCATTAACAGAATTATTAATTGCTATTAACTCATTATCTGTAGCTTTAATTTCTATTGCCTTTTGTATTTTTTCTCCTTCTGCATTTATTATATGAGAAAGTGCTGTTTGTACTAATGCAACTGATTCAATTATATCATTAATTGCTTGATCACGTGGCCCTACTGTATAAACTATAACTGTAATAGTTTTTATTGTAGTTTGACCATTTTTATCTGTTACACTATAAGTTACATGATATACTCCTACTTTAGTGGTATCTACATCATTAGCTGTTATTATAATACTTGAAGTGATATCATCACCTAAACAGTCTGTTGCGCTAACTCCAGCTAATGGATCAAAAGTAGTTCCAAGTAATATTTTTTTATCACTTGCATTTATAACAGGTGGATTACATTGTTTTGTTTCAAGACCTGCAATTATTGTTGTAACTACTTGACTTTGTGCAAGAGTAATTAAATTAGTAATACCAGTTGTTTGATTTGGTTTACTTCCATTTGCTACATTGGCCTGCTGAATAGTTAAATTATGAGCTGTATCTGGTATAAATTTCACATAGTAATTTCCAGCTGCTAAATTTATAAAGTTATAATATCCTGGGTTATTTAATGAATCATTTGCTGTAGTTGTTGTTTGTAATAGATGATTATTTTGATCATAAAGTTCTACTTTAATTCCATTTACTCCTGGCTCTCCAGCATCATAAAGTCCATTTTTATTTAAATCATTCCATACAAAATTTCCAATAGACCCATCATTTATAGTATTTTCTACTACTCCTGCATTTACTGTAATTATTGACTGATTATTAGTAAGCGTAATTAAATCAGTAATTCCTGTTGTTTGATTTGGTTTACTTCCATTTGCTACATTTGCTTTTTGAATAGTTAAATTGTATGGGCTATAAGGAATAAATTTCACATAATAATTACCTGCTTCTAAATTTGTAAAACTATAATATCCTGGATTATTTAAAAAATCATTTGCTGTAGTTGTTGTTTGCAAAAGATTATTATTTTGATCATAAAGTTCTACTTTAATTCCATTTACTCCTGGCTCTCCAGCATCATAAAGTCCATTTTTATTCAAATCATTCCATACAAAATTTCCAATAGATCCATTTGTTGCAGCTCCAATTTGTACACTAACTTTATTTGGTTCAGCTGGATTCATAGGTGTTGTCACTCCTGCATTTGTTACTTGATCTGCTTTTACTGCAAAAGAATTATATGCTAATTTGCTAAGTTGTGTTCCAATTGGTGCTACAGCATTTATTTCAACTACTAATCTTTCATAAGGTTTTAATATAACAGTTGTACCAGTTGTTACTCTAATTGCATGAATAGTTGTAATATCAATAGGTGCTACTGTACTCCAAGTTCCTGTTCCTATGGTAGATGTTCCTGTTTGATCAAATCTTATAGGATCTTTGCTAGTTGAGTACTCTATTGTAATATCTGGATTAGGATCAACAGCTTCACCTAAAACATTGATTATTTTTGCTGTTACTACTTTAGTAGCATATACATCAAACTGAGAACCTCTTGGAATTGTATTTAATATAACTCCAGTATCTCCAACATATGGTAAAATATCTACCATATCAATATTTTTTAAATTAACATTTTGATTATTTGTAACATTTAAATTATATAATATCTTTCCACCCGCTGTCGTAAATCCTGCTTTACTAAAATTACTATCTAAATTTCCTTTTACCCATTTCTCAAGAGAAAATTCTGAAGTTGTTAAAATTGCAGAAGTAATACTATTACTTTGAGCAATTTCTTCAGCTGTGATAGTATCTCCATCTAAATCTAGTGCATCTGTATATGGAGTTCCATCAACAATTGCATTATTACCTGGATTACCTAGATATCCTGTATTTGTAAAACTAGTTGGTGGATTTAACTCCACAATAACTGGGAAAAACACTTGAACTGTAGAGAAAAGTTGTAATATAAAGTTATTAAAGCTTACTCTTACTAATGTTCTACCTGTTCCATTATAGTTTTTTATTATCTCTGGTACAGGATTTGTAATTGGAAATCCTGGATTTCTAGAATCATAAGTCTTTCCTGAGAATATATCAGTAAAAACATAATAATAATTATTTGGTACATACGCTATTCCAAGTGGTAATAAATCTGAAAACACAGGATCTACCGACATTGAAGTGCTAGTTGAAGTTGCTAAATTAATCATAAACTCATTAAGCGGATAATATGCACTTAATTGTGGTAAAATTAACTTTCTAATGTTTAATACTGATTTTCCATTTAATGTTGTATTTGCACTTGAAATACCTGTAATATTTCCAAGAGTTGATGTTGCAGTATAATTTGCATTGTTTGTTATTACTTGATTTAAAGTAGCGGTATTATTTACAATACCATATAAATATAACCAATTTCCTACATTACTTGGTGTAACAGTTGATATAACAGCTCTTGCAGAAAGTAATCTACTTCCTGATGGAATAAATGGTGCTAAATCAATTACACTACTATCTTGACTCAAATCTGTTGCTATTGGAATATATGTTCCAACCGCATTAGATGTTTCTATATAAAGTGAATACTTCTCTGGTAGTGTTCCACCAAATTTGAATGCTATTTGTTTTATATCTACTTCTTTTGGAACTATATCAGTCATTATAAAATCATTAAGATTTACAGTTCCTGTATTTTTTCCAAGTACGTAATACAATATTTCTCTTTCTATTGTTGCGTACTGTGGTCCTCCTTTTATTAATTCTGCACTTGCTTTACTTTCATACACTGTAAAAGTTGTAGTAGCAGGTGTCATTTGACTTCCTTCTATTGTCCAATTTGCTGTATTTGTAATTCTACTACCTGGTATAACATCTGAGGCTACTGTAGCTTTAAATAATATTTTATATTCTACTCCTTTATAACTTGGTAAAGTAAAATTTAAAGTATTTCCTGACCAAGTACCTGTACGTCCATTATATCTTGTATCTGAGTATTGAGACATCCCACTATCATTTCCAACAGGTAAAAAACTAGTTACTGGTATTAAAGTTGCAGGCAATATATCATTTATAGAAATGTTAGTTATTTCTGCTCCTTCATCGCCTTTGTTTTGTAAATCTAACATAAAAGTTACTACCTGACCTGGAGTTACTGGTGATGATATTTCAGGTGTTTTTAATAATTCAAATCTTCCTGTTAAATTAAGTGTTACCATTCTTGCACTTCCTGTTTGAACAAGCACGTCATCTGCATATAATTTAGCAGTATTTGTAAAAGTATCTCCATTTGAACGCCCTGGTCCAAATTCACAAGAAACTGTAAATGTTATTGATGTTCCTGCATTAACAGGTCCAAAATTAAATTCAACATTGGTTCCACCCGGTACTGTAACTGGTGTAATACTAACAAGTTGTCCACCGATTGGTGGAAGTTGATATATAATTTCACTCGGGAAAAAATCTACCAATTTTCCATCTTGTGCAGGCTGTGTTAAGCCACTATAAGATACATTAAAAGTATAAATAAATATTTCTGATCCATTGACAAGTATTTTGTCAACAGTTTTGTTAATAACTGGCATAAGCCAATCCTCCTTTTCTACTAAGAGACAAAGTCTCTTATATTATCATATGTATTTATTTTCTTTTTTGTTACATACTACTACATAATATTTTTAATATAGAAAATAAAAAACAAGAAATATAATATTTCTTGTTTTTGTATTTATTATTCTTCAACTTTTTCAAACATTGATTTTGGTGCTCCACACAAAGGACAAACCCAAGTATTTGGTAAATCTTCAAAATTTATATCTTCTTTTTCATTATCATATATATATCCACATATACTACATTTATATTTCATATTTTTCATCTCCTTTTCTACTACTTTTTAATAATTTGATTAACTCTTTTATTTCGCTTAATTTTTCTTTATCTAAATTATCATCCTCAGATAATCTTTTTAAAAGTTCGATTGTATTATTGCTTTGTGGTAACAAATATCCTGATTCACGCATTAATTCTTGAGCCATTATTTTGTTTGATAGTAAAATCGCCTTAAATAATTTTTTAACATTTTTGTTTTCTTCCCTATTTACCATATTATTTAAAATATTTTTATTATCAATTTTTGATATTGCTATCTTTCTCATTTTTTCACACATTTGGGCTTGCTTTTCTTGTTGTTTTGGATATTTATACGGCACCATAGAAATAGCATGAGACTTACAAGACTCAGCACAGGCCCCACATCCTATACATTTTGAGCTATCTATTTGCCCATTTTCTGTATTGGTTGCACCAGTTGGACATACGTATAAACATAAACAGTCTTTAGTACATAGCTTAATATTTCTTAAAGCTCTTTTTTCCATATTATCTAACTCCTTTCTAAACAATCTCGTGAATTTTTTCATTTGGGACTTTACATATCGGGCAAATTTCAGGTTTGCTATCACCTATATGTATATATCCACATATCTCACAAACATATATTTTAGCATTTTCTAAAAATGCATCACCCTGCAAATTATAGCGAGCAATTAATCCATTCATTAAGAATGTAACTTTTTCACTCCATGTTAAAGCTCTTTTGGCACCACGATCATTAATTTGTTCAGCTTCATTTTTAGCATCTACATAAAGTATATCCATTTCATTTTGTAAATTATTTTTTATATCGTTAATATCTCCGTCTTTATTTTCTACTTTTTTTGCATAAAACTCTGCTAATGATAAAAATAGCTTTGATTCTTTTTCATTATATTGCTTATCACAACCATTAGCTAAATTTAAAAATATCGACTCTATTTGTGCATAAGACATTTCTTTAAGATCCATATTTTTTTCCTCCTACTTAATCAAAATTATAATTAATATAAACAAATCAGTTGATACCAGTGGTTTATATTAAATAATAATAATGATTACTATTTACAAGTATATCATATTTGTTTTTTTTGTCAATACCATATTTGAAAAATACTTTCATTATTAAATATATTAATTATCGTGTACAAAAATAAATTACTTTTTATATACTACTTTATAAAATTTTATATTTCTTGACTTTTTTAAGTAAATACTATATAATTTGTTAACGATTTGATACAATATATAAATTAGGGAGTTGAAATAAATACATGAAAATAGGAATTTTTACTGATGGATATAATCCAACAACAAGTGGAGTTGTAACTTCAGTTAATATGTTAGAACAAGAGATGAGAAAACGTGGACATGAAGTATATATATTTGCCCCTTCTAAATCAACTGCAATGCCTAACGAAAAGCAATATTTGTATATGTTGCATAGCATGCCACTTCTTGTTGCTAAGCAATATAAAAATAGAATTGCAACATTTTATTCAAGAGAAGTTGCAAGTAAAATAAAAGATTTAAAATTAGATATAATTCACACTCAATCAGAATTTTCTCTAGGGCTTTTTGGTAAAATAATATCTAGAAAATTTGATATTCCTTTTGTACATACATACCATACAATGTGGGAAGATTATATGCATTATATAATTCCAATAAAAGGTACAAGAAATATTTATCCAAAAAGATTTGCACGTACAATTATTAAAAACTTCGTTACAAAATCAGAATGCATTATTACACCTTCTAAAAAAACTGAAAAATATCTAAAATATAGATGTAAAATAACAAACAAACCAATATTTGTAATCCCAACAGGAATTGATATAAAACCATTTGAAAAATCCAATTTTACAAAATGTGATAAAGATAAATTAAAAGAATCCTTAGGAATAGAAAAAGATGATCAAGTTATTCTTTTCTTGGGTAGAATAGGCGAAGAAAAAAGTATAGATATAATAATGAATAATATGCCTACTATTTTTAGTAAACATACTAAAGTTAAATTTTTAATTGTTGGTGAAGGTCCTTCAAAATCTTCATTGGAAGAACAGGCCAAGAAACTTAATATTCAAGATAAAGTTATTTTTACCGGCAAAGTTATTTGGAGCGATGTTCCAAAATATTATAATTTAGCTGATGTATTTGTTAATGCTTCTTTAACAGAAACACAAGGATTAACTTTTGTAGAAGCCATGGCTGCTGGTTTACCAATAGTTGCAAGATATGCCCCTAATCTTTCTGAATTTATACTTCATGGTCAAAATGGTATGCTTGCAAAAAAAGACAGTGACTTTTCAAACTATATTTTATCTATATTAGACGATAATGTTCTTTCAAAAAAACTAGAAGATAATGGATATATAACTGCTAAAGAATATTCAGTTGAAAAATTTGGTGATAGACTAGAACTTATTTATCTTGAAATCATTAAAAATTTTAATGAAAAGAAAAAAATCAAAACAATTCAAGAAAGAAAAGAAATAAGTGAAAAATTATATCAGTCAACAGAAGAAAAAATGTCAAAACTAGACTAACAAAATTATATAATTTAAAAGGATGTGAATTATGCTTTTTTTAAATATATTATTAATATTTTTAGTTATTTTACTTAGCTTTGTTATTGTTTCAAGTATAATAAAGTTTTCAATTAACTCTACTTCAAAAATAGTTTTAAATATAAAAAGTTACATACTACCTTCTATATTATCTTTTTTATCTTGGATTATAATATTTATATTTTGGAGTAAACTTATATCTAAAATACTTAACTTACCATTTTATAAAATAATTTTAAACTCAATAAGTGGTAATAGTTTGAATAAATCAAACGATATTTTGGGAATGTTTTTTATTACCATTGGGTTTTGTGTATGTGGAATAATTTTACAAGCATTTTCATATTTAACGATTAATATAAAATATAAAAGAAAAAAAGCTAATGATCAAATTTGTACCGAAGATATAGTAAATTATAAATTTGGTTTAAATAACGCCTTGCTTT
>JAVXAF010000006.1:0-35085 GCA_036660635.1 Clostridia bacterium
AAATTTATGGAAGTAATTAATAGTATTGCTAAAACAATTATTAGTATGATTAGTGTAAAATTCATATCTATTCTCCTTTAATAAAGAATCCTATTTCATATAAGTATTCTATATATTTAATTATATATGTATCTGATATTTCAGGCCATTCAAATCCTAATTCTTTTAAAATTTCTATAGTAAAATCAGATTTTACTATTGTATTTGGTTTATATTCTAGCTCTTTATTTTTATTAATATCTAATATAATACCCTGTATTTTTTTATAGCCTTCATTTTCCTTTGAATACATATCTATTAATTCTGTCATGTCAGATTTAGTTATATGTCTTAAATTTATACCTATTTTTTTAAATACATTATCTACATACTCCATTTGTGAGTGCTTATGATTAAATAAATGAAATACGTTATACTGCTTTGGAGTTTTTGAAAGTAATATAACAGCTTTAGCTGCATAGTCAATTGGAGTAAACTCTAAGTAGAAACTAAGTATATTGTCTGGTATAACATTTAATTCTATTATCGTTTTTAACCTATTAGCAAAAGCATTTTCTTCTACATTTGGTTGAAACTTTCCATCATTATATCTTCCTGTAAGATTGCCCATTCTCATTATTCTAGCATCTAATCCTTTTTCTACAATTGCATCAAGAACAACTTTTTCTCCCATGAACTTTGTATATGCATAAATATTATCTAGATTTTGGCCAATATAAAAATTTTCTTCATTATATATTGTATTAGAATCAATATCTTCTTGTTGTATTTGACCAGTTTCTAATATGTTTCCAGACACACTAAGAGTAGATATATGTATTAATTTTTTATTATATTTTAAGCAATAATTAATAAGATTTTCAACCCCATGTATATTTATATTTTCAAAATATTGATAATCGCCAAAATGTTTAACATAAGCAGCAGAATTAATTACTGTATTTATATTTAATTTATTAATATAATTATCATCAAATATTTTGTCATTTGTTAAATCACCATTTATAAGTATAATTCTTTTTCCAATTTCACTATCATATTTATTTCCAAAAAAGAATCTCAATCTTTCTTTTATTCTTTTATCAATACTTTCACCATTTTTTTCTCTTATTAAACAATATGCTACTCCAGATTCATTGCTTAAAAATGAATCTAGTATATGAGCCCCTAAAAATCCTGTAACACCAGTAAGCAAAATATTTCCTAATTTTTCACATTCACTAGCTTTAATATTTTTCGCCTTATTTTCTGATAAAAGTAAATTCACTTTATTATAATTATAATATTTAATTTTATATGAAATAGACTCTTTCTCATGCTTTTTGATTAACATGTCACCTAATTCTTTAATAGTAGGATATTTATATAAATCCGCATAAGTTATCATTATTTGTTGCCCCATAGCCTTTGTAACTAATTCTACCGCCTTTAGTGAATCTCCACCAATATCAAAAAAATTATCTTCTTTATAAATTTCATTAACATTTAATATTTCTTTAAATATATTGTATATTTTTAAATATACTCCTTCATAAACATTACAGGTTTCACAAAGAGTATTACAAGTTTTTTTTCTATATTCAATTAACTTATTTTTGTCAATTTTTCCATTACTATTTAAAGGCATATGTGGGATTTTAACATAATATTTTGGTATCATATATATAGGCAATTTTTTTCTTAAAAACGCTTTGATTTTATTATCAATAACGTAATCTGATTTATTTACATAATAGTTAACTAATACTTTTGAATTCATTTCTTTTTCAGCTACAACAATGGAATGATCTATTTGATCATATTGTTCTATAACTTTATTTATCTCATCAAGTTCAATCCTAAAGCCCCTTATCTTAACTTGATTATCAATTCTACCGACAAAAGAAATATTACCACTATCGATAAAATATGACATATCCCCCGTTTTATATACTCTTCCTAATACTTGCTTCACGTTAACATAGCTTTTTAATGTGATATCTAATTTATTTAAATATCCCTTTGTTACTCCCTCTCCGCCTAATACTAGCTCTCCAGTAACAAAAATTGGTAAAATTCTATTTTTTTTATCTACTACATAAGCTGTTGTATTTGATATTGGCTTTCCAATAGGAATACTGCCTTTAAATTTATGAGTTATAGGAAAAAAAGTGGAAAATGTAGTGTTTTCAGTAGGTCCATATACATTATTAAAATCTAAATTAGGACATTTTTCCCTTACAATGTTTACATGCTTTATTGATAAAGCTTCACCACCTATTAATAGTACTCTAACATTACTAAAAGTATATGGATCAAACTCTGCTATTTGGTTAAATAACTGAGTAGTCATAAATATTATTGTTATATTATTATTTTTAATAAACTCTCTAAATTTATATAAATCTAGTAAATCTTGCTTTTTTAGTAAATATAAAGGTAATCCATTAAATAAAGCTCCAAAGTATTCAAAAGTTGTAGCATCAAAAGCCGTCGAACCAGTTTGAATTATTCTATCATTATTATAAAACTTTATATAATTTGTATTAATTATCAATCTAATTACATTTCTATTATTTACAATTACTCCTTTAGGATTTCCAGTAGTGCCAGATGTATACATAATATACACAGGTGAATCAACATCAAATTTATTATATAATTTTCCTATATTACTATTAAATATTTTAATATTTTCAAAATTTACTATTAAAGTATTAGATTTATTAATTTTAAATTCTTTTGCAATAAGTATTAATTTTGCATTTGAATCATTTAAAATATATTCTATTCTTGTTATAGGATAATCAGTTTCTATTGGCACATAAATTGCTCCACATTTTAATATTGCAACTATTCCAACCATCATTTCAAGAGATTTATCTATTATTAGGGCTACTTTATCTCCTGGATTAATCTTTTTTTCATCTCTTAAATACCATGCAAGCTGGTTAGCCTTCTCATTAAGTTCCCTATATGTCATTTGTTTGTCTTCAAAAACAAGAGCAACTTTATCAGGATTTTTTTCAGCTTGTTCTTCAAATAAATCAATTATAGTTTTATCTTTAGGATAATCTACTGATGTATTATTAAATTCATATAATATTTTATTTTCTTCTTCTTTACTCATAATACGTATATTTTCAACATCAATATCAATATTTTGCATTGCATCTTGAATAATAGACATAAGTCTAGTATGAAGATATTCAATTTCTATTTTTGTAAATACATCTTTTAAATAATCATAATGAATATTTAATTTTCCTGTACTATCCATATCCATAATATGAATCTGTAGTTGATCAGATATATTTTTATTAAAAATCCACTCTGTATAAAATCTATCTTCATTTGGAAGATCAATTCTAGCATTTTGATACGATAAAACAACGTTATATAAATTTGATTTAACATCGCTATTTTTATGCACATATTCTAATGTTTTAGAATATGGATATCTTTGATGTCTAAAAAGTGACATAGTATCCCTTGAAATATTTTTTGCAAGATCAATAAATTTTTCGTTTTCTTGTATTTTAACCCTAAGAGGTAACGTAGAAACAAACATTCCAATCATTTTTTTTTCTTTGAATCCAGATCTATTTAGCACAGGAGTTCCAATAACAAAATCGCTTGAATCTTTTATTCTATAAATATATGTTGAAAGTGCAGATAAGAAAAGTACATATGGTGATATTTTATTTTCACTACAGTAATTTGATATAGCTTCATTTTCCTCTTTTGATAAAATAACGCTATATCTTTTTGCTTCTGTTTTCATAAATAATGTTGATTCTTTAATGCTAATTGGATCTTTTAAATCTGATAAATACTCTTTAAAAAAATTTTGATCTTTTTCTTCTTTGTCACTATTTGAATATTTTTTTTCTGTCTCAATAAAATCTACATAACTTGGAATATCTAAAGTTTCAGGTTCTGCATTTGTTATAATTTTTTCATAATGCCCCATTATTTGCTTTCCAACTTGTGAATATGACCATGCATCGCATATCATATGATGTAGCTTTATTAAAATAATACCTTGATCTTTTCCAGTTCTTATTATTTTAAAGTCATATAATTTGCTTTTAATTAGCAAAAAAGGACGCAAAGCATTAGCACAAATATAGTCATCAATTTTTTTTGACGTACTTTTTGCTAAGTCTATATCCTCTATCTTTTCATAAGCGTACTCTTCAATATATTGCATTGGTTTATCATTTTCTAAATCTATTTTTATTCTTACTCCATCATTATTTTTAATAAATTCATTAATAGAGATATCACATATTTTTTCATTAAATCCATTTTTTATATTTATAATTCCGACAATAACATTAATTGGTGTATCTTGATTTACTTTATCAACAAGCCAAATGTTTTTTTGTGGAAATGTTAATTCATATTTATTTTTCATATCTATCCCTCGCACATTTATTACTACATACAATAACATTAATTGGTGTATCTTGATTTACTTTATCAACAAGCCAAATGTTTTTTTGTGGAAATGTTAATTCATATTTATTTTTCATATCTATCCCTCGCACATTTATTACTACATATATTTGAAAAACTATCTTTTTTTAGTATATCAAAAAGAAAAAAAATATTCAACTGTTTATAATAAAAATAAAAAAAACTAGTCTTAAATGACTAGTTTTTTTTGGTGCGGGTAAAAGGACTTGAACCTTCACGTCGCTAGACACCGGATTCTAAGTCCGGCGCGTCTGCCAATTCCGCCATACCCGCAAGCACGTATATATAATAACATATCATATATACTTTGTCAATAGTCATTCAAAAATAAATTGATTATTTAAAATCATTTAAAAAGTGGAAATTTAGCTTTTTTCTTTTATCGTTTCCCAGTTTTTATCTTTTATTTCATAATATAATTTTTCAAAGTCATAGTCAGAACTTGCAATTATCTTTTCTACTTCATCGTCTTTTATAAGTTTGTAATAATAAGTATTGTTTGTAGCTTTTGAAATAGCGATAATTTCATCAATTATTTCTACTTTTTTTAATACCCCTGTCTTTTTTTTATTTTCTTTTGATTTTTGTATTTTATTCTCATCAAAGCAATATGCATAGTTTTTATATCTATCTATCATAACTAATACTTCTACCTTTTTCATATAAACACCTCTTATATCTCTTTATATACATTATAAGTGTTATTTTGCACACAATTTGTCGAAAATTGTCATAGTATATTTTATTTAGTGATTTTATAGTAATAAGTCTTTCATATTGTACAAATATAGTTAATAACATTTACTAAGGTGATTTAAGTGATAGAAAAAATATATGTTAAAGATTATATTATAACTTATGAAAAATTCAATAATTATCTAAATACATTATTAAAAAAAAATAAAAGTAAATTTATAAAAGATTTTCCTATTGGAATAACTTCTTTTGGATATACTATAGATCATTACAAAATAGGAAACGGTAAAAATCATGTTATTGTTTTAGGTGCTACTCATGGTACAGAAATTATCACTTCATACTTTGTATTAGAAATGATTAGCACTTTACTTGAAGATACTACACTATATTTAAATTTATCTAAAAATTTTACTTTTCATTTCATACCCATTTTAAACCCTGAAGGATATATTATATCAACAAGTTGTCTACCTTTTAATTTTAAAGATTATTCAATTAATGAAATTGAAAAGATTTCCTCAAAATATCTAAAAAAATATAATATTGATGATAATTTAGCATCAAAAAATATGAAAGTACCAAAACTTCATAGAGAAGTTTTAAAAGCTTCAACTTCTTTTATTAATAACACAGCTTTGCAAAAAGAAGTAGATATTATACTTAAAAAATGTAAATTAGGGGGAAACGTTACTCCTACTTGGTCAGCTAATGGGAAAGGTATTGATATTAATTCGAATTCTATACACAAATTTAAAGAAATTACTGCTCTTAGAAAATCTCAAAAATTTGCACCATTAAGATATAACGACATACCAGTTACAAATCCAAGTCCAATGTCGTATCCTGGATTTTCTACTTTTGAAAAAAGATGCCCAGAAAATTTAGCTTTATATAAATTTATAGATACTCTTTTTAATTATAACCTAAACTATAGTGTTAAAGATAAATTAGTAGCTATATTTTCGTATCATGCAACTGGTGGACAAATATATGGATTTCCAGATAATAAATATTCTAGCTTAAGCCAAATAAGTCTACATTTAAATTCAATGAATGTTTATTCAAAATATACCGGTTATTCAAAAATAAATGAAACACTTAAATATGGAATTATGGATTTTTACAGGATAGTTCTAGATGACGTACTCTGTCTTACTATTGAGCTTTCCAAAAAAAATGGCAATCCAATTGGGCCTCTTTCAAATATTGAAGATTTTAATAAGGATATAATAAATAATAAACTTGCTATATTTAAAACTATTGAAAACTTAATATAAATTTATATAATCTACTCAAATTTATTTTGCTTTTTAATTGACAAACTTATGTTTGTTTGATATAATCTTTTTATAGAAAAGAGGTCATATCATGGAACTTACAAACATACTACTAATAACTTTACTTGTTTTAAATTTAATTTTAATAGTAATATCACTGTTTTTTAAAAAATCAAAACAAAATTCCAAAGAATTTATATTTGAATTTAACCAAGTAAGACAAGAACTCTCTACAATGTTGATGCAAACTCGTGAAGAATTATCAAAATCTATTGGAAATAAAATAATGGAAAACTCTAACACTCAACAGCTTCAACTAACCAATCTAACAAACTTAAATGAAAATAAACTTGAAAATACACGTAAGAATATGGAAGAAAAATTGGAACAAATAAGAAAAACTGTTGAAGATAAACTAGTTTTACTACAAAAAGATAATAGTGAAAAATTGGAAAAGATACGTGTAACTGTTGATGAAAAGCTTCATAATACATTAGAGCAAAGACTAGGTGAATCATTTAAATTAGTAAATGATAGGTTAGAATCAGTATATAAAGGTCTCGGTGAAATGCAAACACTTGCACAAGGTGTTGGAGACTTAAAAAAAGTTTTTACAAATGTAAAGTCACGTGGTTATTGGGGTGAGATACAACTAAACACTATACTTGAACAATTTCTAACTGCAGATCAATATGCTTGTAATGTGAAAACAAAGCCTAAATCAAACGACTTGGTAGAATTTGCAATTAAACTTCCTGGAAGAACTGATAATGAGTTTGTATGGTTGCCTGTAGATTCAAAATTTCCAATTGAAGACTATTCAAGGCTTGTTGATGCAGAGGAAGCTGCTGATTCCTCTTTAATATTAGAATCAAGAAAAAAACTTGAAAACTCCATTAAAGTTTTTGCAAAAGATATACATGACAAGTATATTGAATCACCACATACAACAGATTTTGGTATTATGTTTCTTCCTACAGAAAGTTTATATTGTGAGGTTTTAAAAAATACTGGTCTTTGCGAGCTAATATCGCAAAAATATAGAATTGTTGTTTCTGGTCCTACTACATTTGTTGCTTTACTAAACAGCTTACAAATGGGATTTAAAACTCTTGCTATTGAAAAACGTACTAGTGAAGTATGGCAACTACTTGGAATGGTTAAAACTGAATTTGTAAAATTTGGAGATATTCTTGAAAAAACCAATAAAAAATTAAATGAAATTAGTTCTACTATGGAACTTGCTTCAAAAAAAACAAGAACAATCGAAAGAAAGCTAAAGAGCGTTGAAGCTCTTCCAATAGCAAACCAATCCGATTTTTACTCTACAGATGCTACTGATGCCATTATAGAAGACATGGGATATTTACCTGATGATGATGATTAATAATATATTTTTTACTAAAACAGATGACATAGTTTTCCTATGTTGTCTGCTTTTTTAACTAATTTATGATATTATATGATACATTAATTACATATAATTAATTATTACTTTTTATGTCTTTACAAACTAGTATATATATGATAAAATTATCAAGTATTTTGTTTAAAATATAATATTTATAAAATAAACTGTTTTAAGGAGATGAACTAAATGTCAAAAGTTAAAGCAATAATAATGGCTGGTGGCAAAGGAACACGAATGAAATCAGAGCTTCCAAAAGTATTGCACAAAGTATATGATAGATGTATTATAGACTACGTTTGTGATGCATGTGAAGATTCTAAAATTGATGATCTATATGTAATTGTAGGCCATAAACATGAAATGGTAGAAAATAATCTTTTACATAGAAAAAATGTTAAATGTATACTTCAAAAAGATCAATTAGGAACAGGTCATGCTGCTATGCAAGCTAAAAATTATATAGAAGATGATGATTATGTAGTAATAGTTAATGGTGATATGCCTCTTATTTCTTCATATACAATTAAATCTTTTATCTCATTTTTACAAATGGGAAATTATGATGGTGCTTTAGCATCGGCTGTGTTTGATAAAATACCTCCATATGGAAGAGTTATTAGAGATGCATATGGTAATTTACAAAAAATTGTTGAACAAAAAGACTGTAATGACGAAGAGCTTTCTATCGAAGAAGTAAATATTGGTCTTTACTGTTTTAAAGGTAAGTTACTTAAAGAAGCCTTTAATAAACTTGATAATAACAATGCTCAACATGAATACTATATAACAGATATTCCTTATCACATAATAAAAAATGGTGGTAAAATTGGTGTATATATGATACAAAACTCTGATGAAACGCAAGGTATTAATTCTAGATCAGATCTTGCTATTGTTACTAGAACACTTTTAGAAAATACTCGTGAAACTCATATGGCTAATGGAGTTACAATTATTGATCCAAGTAGCACATATATCAGTTTAGATGCAAAAATTGGTAGAGATACTATTCTTTATCCTGGTACCAATATTCAAGGTGAAACTACTATTGGTGAAAATTGTATAATAGGTCCAAACTCACATCTAATATCTTCTATTGTAGGGAATAATGTAATTGTTGAAACAAGTAAAATTACCAATAGTATAATAAAAGATGGATCTAAAATTGGGCCTTTTGCTCATATACGTCCTGACACTATAATAAATGAAAATTGTAAAATTGGAAGTTTTGTTGAAACAAAAAATTCTTCTATTGATACCGGATCAAAAATTCCACATCATATATATGTTGGAGACTCAGATATTGGTAAAAATGTTGAAATAGCTTGTGGTGTTATAACCGCAAATATGAATACTAACTTCAAAAAAAATAGAACCACAATTAAAGATAATGCATTTGTTGGATGCAACTCTACTTTACTTGCACCTATAACAATAGGTACAAACTCTATAATTGGAGCGGGTTCTGTTATAACAAAAGATGTTCCAGATGATTCTCTTGCAATAGCAAGACAAAATCAAACAACAAAATTAAATTATATAAAAAAATAATAAATAAAAATTCAAATATTGCTAGCATGCAATAATTTTAGTTTACACAAGAAATATACAATATTTATATCATAAATGTTGTATATTTTTTTCTTTTAGTGTACAATTATAAATATATAATGTATTATGTGGAGGGAAAAAATGGACTATCTAAATAAGTTGCAACAAAAATGCAATATTGATAATAAATTAATGAATCATATTGAACAGATTTTTGTTAAGCTCATAGATTTTGGATATATAACTCATACTCAATCAAAAAAGTTAGAAAGAAAACTATATAACAATATAGATACTGTTTTAATTGGTGATGATATAACTCTTGACTATAAATCTGGATATTATGACTCTTTAAAAAAAGAATTATACATAAAAGATATATCTAACATCGAATCTATATATTTAAGAATTCTTTATGCTCTCTCTACAACAGAATTATCAAAAGACAATTATTGTGTAGGATATTCAACTGCTAGTTTATCTTCTTCAAATTATAAAATAGAGCATAAACACTTTGGTATAAATAGAGCGATAGTTTCAAATTTAGCATGTAGACTTCTTTATACACTTCCTACTGCTCTTAGTATAGTTCCAACTTATCGTTCATATGAAAGTGATTTTTTAGGAAATAAAATTAATAGTGATAATGACATATACTTTCTAGAAGGAAAAATATTACAACAATTGTGTTATACTTTTGAACTAAGTGAAGAAAATTTATACAATCATTTATTTATTAAACCTAGAAAATATCTAAATAAATTTTTAAAAAAAGCAAATATTGAAAATTCTAATGAATTACTCGAAATACTTGATTTGATAAGTAGAAAATATTCTAATTATAACAAGCTTATTTATTTAAATAAAGAATTAAATGATACTTACTTAGAAATAAAAAAACATGTATTAAACAAAGATATCTCTGAACTTGAAAAAAAAGAAAATAAAATACATCTTGCAATTAGAACTGCTCTTATTAGTATTCATAAAAATGATTACAAAAATTATGATGAATTTGATACAAATATTGAATCAGTACTAGCAGAAACAATAAATAATTTTGAAGATTTTTTAATAATTAATATATCAAAAATACAAAACTTATTTGTTGATACACTACTTACTTTTGAAAATAAGTTTTCAAGTATACACTATGCAATAAAATTAAAAGAATTAGAAAAGATTCTTCTTGTAGAAAGTCCTAAATTAAAGAATAAATTGTATGATGTTGTGGCTAACTCGCTTACTTCAAGTAATCAAACTACAGGTTCTAATTTAATAGAAAAAATTAAATTTAGTTTGGTAAATGAAATAATCTCTAGCGATAAATATTCCAAAATATATAAAGACATGCACTTTAAAAAGTTGCTTGGTCTTCCACTTAGTCAAAATTCTCATTTAATAGCTCTTTTAATTGACAGTGAATTTGTACAATTAGTACAAATTAGTAACTTGGATCAAAATATTAAAACCATATATAACAATACAACTTCAATACAACTTACAAACTTAGGCTATTTGTTAAATAATCCACTTAATACAAATGACGTAGAAAAAATAGAAAAAATATTTACTTCTATTAAGAGTAAAGGCGGAATATATAATTATATCAATATAGATAATATGTATTTAGCAGATTTAGAAGATATAAAGCTTATTATAATTGCTCAGCACTCTAAGTTTGAAGCAATTGAAATTAAAGATAATAATGGCACCATTTCTTGCCATAATATAAAGTTATCAGATGAGTTTAATGTATTTTCCACATCAAATTATTCTAATTTGCCAATTGTATATGATAAAAAAGAAAATTCAATAAAAAAACTTATTTCATATATACTACTTATGATTTCATAAAACTATTAGTTTTTATTATATTTTAATATAACAAAAAAAGAAGAAAAATTTTTCTTCTTTTTTTATTTATATTATATTATATATAAAAGATGCAATTAATGCTAGTATAATGACTATACTATACTTTTTAAACATCTTTATTGCCTTTTCTAATGTTGTTGATGTATTTTGTATGATATCTTTAATAAGACCTGCCGACATTATACACAAAAATGCAAATATAGGAACTGATAATATATTATATCTAATTGCCGAAATAAAATCAAGCTCTAAAATGCTTAGGAAAGCTCTTGTCATACCACATCCAGGGCATGCAATATGAAAGTACCTCTGGAACATACATTCAAGAGGTACTTTTAAAATAACTACTATAGTAAATAAAATTATTTCAACTAATAATATTACTATATTAATTATTCTTTTATCACATTTAGCTTTTAAGTAAATTACCTTTTTCATCTCTATCAATATCTCCAGATAAAATTAAAATACCTTCAATTAATCCCCATAGTCCTGATATTGGTGATAAAATACCACAAGTTAAAACTGTAATTAAAAGTTGTGCTACTGCTTTACCTGTATATCCTAAATAAAAGTTATGCACTCCAAAAGCTCCAAAAAATATACCAAACAATCCAGCTGCAATCTTAGATTTTCTTGTAAAGTCTTCAGTTCCAACTGTTTCAGTGCTATTTTTTACTTCTTTTATAACATCTACCTTTTCATCTACTACTTTCGTATTCATAGTAGCTTCACATTCAGCACAATATTCTTTAGAATCTTCTATTTCTTTTCCACAATTTCTACAAAACATATATATTCCTCCTTTATTATATATATTATTATATCATTACTTATAACATTTTACAATAGACTTATGTATTTTTTATTTCAGCTATTTTTTTACTATACTTACAGCTATTCCGTCCCCTATTTCATACAAATTAGATATTAGTCTTTTGTCTTCATTAATTATTTTCAAATATTCCCTTAATCTATTAGTTGCAGTCCTATGTCTGTGTTCGTTATATCCAGATAAAACTCTACCTTTAAACAATACATTATCTGCTATTATAACAGAATTATTTTTAGCAAGTCTAATTGCATGTTCTAAAAACTTTAAATATTGTCCTTTTGCAGCGTCAATAAATATAACATCAAAAGATTCCTTTTTTTCATCTATTTGACTTAAATATTTAGTAGCATCATCATGAATTAATATTATTTTTTCTTCTAATTCCATATCTGCTACATTTTTTTTAGCCTTTTCATACATATCATCACTAATTTCAATAGTTTTTATATATGCACTTTTACCGCACAAAAACTCAGTAAAGTTTATTGCAGAGTATCCAACTGCTGTTCCTATTTCTAATATATTGTTTGGCTTTTTTTCTTTTAAAATATTTAATATAAACTTCAAAGAAACATCTTGTAAAATTGGTACATAATTTTTTCTTGCCTCTTCTTTTATTTTTTCTAAAATATTAGACTTATCCATTGTTATTTCCTTTGCTACTATTATATTTCATTTAAAACATTTTCTACTCTCATATTCCCATGAATTATACTATATAAAGTTTTAATTGATTTAACTTCTATTTGTTTTTCTTTTAATAAATTATATATACTATCTAGTGTATATAATCCTTCTACTGTTTTAACACTCATCTGTTCTAAAGCTTTGCTAGCACACATGCCTTTTCCTATATTTTTACCAAATGTATAATTTCTGCTTTTTGAACTCATGCAAGTAAGTAACATATCCCCTATTCCTGCATAAGTAAATACAGTCTTAGATTTGCCACCTAACATTTCAATTGTAAATCTTAAATCATCAACTAATCTTGTTAAAACAGCAGCTTTTGTTGAATCTGATTTTTTCATTCCATCTAGCATTCCCATAATAATTGCAAATACATTTTTAACAGATCCCCCAACTTGTATCCCTATAATATCAGATGTAGTTTCAACTTTTATGTTTTCATTTTCTAAGCATACTTTAACTGCTAAAGATATAGAATCTTTTTTAGATGCAAGCATAAAACCTATTTCCTTAGAATTTGCAAGTTCAATTGCAAAAGATGGGCCAGATATCACACACACATTATCTGTTTTTATTTCTTCTTTTAAAACTTCACTCATTAACATATTAGTATTTATTTCTATTCCTTTAGCTGCTATACAAATTATTTGATCATCAGTAATCAAGCTAACAAGTTCTTTTGATACACCTCGTACTGCGCTAGTTGGAACAACAATAAATATGATTTGTGATTTTTTTATACATTCTTTAAGATCTGTATATATTTTAACATCCTTAGGAAGTTTAACTCCTGGCAAGACGGCTTTATTTTCTCTTTTTAAAGAAACCACATCTGCTTCTTCACTAAATTTTGTCCAAATATTTACTTCGTTTCCATTTTCATTTAAGACTTTTGCAAGAGCAATTCCATAAGCTCCTAATCCTAAAACCGATATTTTCATACTTTTTATCCCCCTCGTATTTTAAATAATATAATATAATATATTATACTACTTTTTATCCTCTATTATTTTTATATGAACATCATTTAATTGTTCTTTTTTAACAATTGATGGTGCACACATTAATAAATCTCTTGCCTTACTATTTTTTGGAAATGCTATTACCTCACGAATATTAGTTTCTTCTAGTAAAAGCATTATCATTCTATCTATTCCTGGTGCTGCTCCAGCATGTGGAGGTGCACCAAACTTAAACGCATTAAATAGTGAACCAAATCTTTTTTCAACTTCTTCTTTTTCATATCCAGCAATTTCAAAAGCTTTAACCATAACATCAGTTTCATGATTTCGTACAGCACCCGAAGCAAGTTCATAACCATTACATACTAAGTCAAATTGGTATGCATTTATATCTAAAGGATCTTCATTTAAAAGTGCATCCATCCCACCAATTGGCATAGAAAACGGATTATGATTAAAGGCTATTTTGCCATCATCATCAAGCTCATACATTGGAAAGTCGTTAATAAAGCAAAATTTATATGATTTTTTTTCTAATATATCTAATCTTTTTCCAAGTTCTATTCTCACAGCTCCAGCATCAGTACAGGCTTTTGTATAATTTGTGTCAGCTGTAAAAAATATTGCATCATTTACTTTAAAATCTAAAATATCTTTTAAATTTTCTAACGTTTCCCCAACCATAAATTTTGCAATCGGTCCAACTATTTGAGAATCTTCTGCAATTTTTATCCATGCAAGGCCTGACATGTCAAGTTTAGTCATAGCATGGTCTACCATTTCGTCAAAAAACTTTCTACTTACATCTAACGCATTTATTTTTATAGCTTTAACAGTTTTTCCTTTAAATACTCTAAATTCACTATTTTCAAAAGCTTTACTAACATCTTGTATAATAAGTGGATTTCTTAAATCTGGTTTATCAATACCATATTTATCAATCGCCTCTTTATATGGTATACGTATAAATGGTGCATTAGATACTTTATTATCTGGAGCAAACTCTTTAAAAGTTGATCCAACTACCTCTTCTAATACCGCCATTACTTGATCTTGATTTGCAAATGACATTTCAAAATCTAATTGATAAAACTCGCCTGGAGATCTATCTGCTCTTGGATCTTCATCTCTAAAGCATGGTGCAACTTGATAATATTTATCAAAACCTGATATCATTAAAAGTTGTTTAAATTGTTGTGGTGCTTGTGGAAGAGCATAAAACTCTCCAGGATGTAACCTACTTGGAACTAAAAAATCTCTAGCTCCCTCAGGTGATGAATTAGCAAGTATTGGTGTCTGAATTTCAACAAATCCTAAATTATCCATTCTATTTCTTAAAGATTTTAAAACTTTAGCTCTAAATACAATTTTTTTATGAATTTCTTCATTTCTTAAATCTAAAAATCTATATTCAAGTCTTAAATCCTCTCTAACAAAATGACTATCTTCAATCTTAAATGGAAGCATTTTTTCAACTTTTCCTAATATTTGTAAAATATCAATTGAAACTTCAATTTTACCTGTTTCAATAATAGGATTTTGATTTTCTACATCTCTTCTTAGTACTTTGCCTTCAATACAAATAGTTGACTCAATTGGTACTTTACGCATTTTTGTTATCATTTCTTCATTATTTGTTACAAGTTGTGTAATTCCATAATGATCTCTTAAATCTACAAAAAGTACAGATCCTAAATCTCTAATAGTCTTAACAAATCCAGATAGTTTTACACTTTCCCCAACATGTTCTTCATTTAATTCATTGCATTTATGCGTTCTATATGTTTGCATATATTTCATTCCTCTCTTATTTTATTTTTTTTATTATTTCTGCTATATCACAAGAAACTTTTTCTTGTTTACCATTTATCATATTTTTAATCATTACTGTTTTCGAGTTTTCTTCCTCTTCACCAATAATTGCTACATATTCAATTCCTAATTTATCAGCGTACTTAATTTTTTGTTTTAAATTTTTAGAAGTGTAATATATATCTGTATTAATTTGTTTTTGCCTTAGCATTGAAGCTACTTTTAATGCATATTTTATATTAACGTTTTCCATTGGAAGAACTAAAACTTTAGTTAATGATTTTTTTTCACTAGATATTATATTTTGCTCTTTAAGCTGTGAAAAAAGTCTAGTAAGCCCGATAGAAATACCAATTCCTGGAAGCTTTTGATTTGTATAATACTCAGTTAAATTATCATATCTACCACCTGAACATATACTACCAAGTTTTGGAAGCTCATCAAGAACGGTCTCATACACTGAACCAGTATAATAATCGAGTCCACGTGCAATAGTTAAATCTATTTTATAATATTTAGCTTCTACACCAAACTCAGCTAAATTTAATATAACTTGTTCTAACTCATCTACTCCCTGCAAATACATTTCTGCTTTTATTGGAATATTTTTAAGTTTAGTAATTATTTCCTCGTTAGAACCATCTATTGCAATAAATTCAAGTATCTTATCCACATTATCTACATTTATGTCTATTTTTAAAAGCTCTTCTTTTACTGTGTCTTTTCCTATTTTATCTATTTTATCAATTATTCTTAGTATATCACTTACTTTATTACTTAACTCTAAATATTTAAAAAATCCATTTAATATTTTTCTATTATTAATTTTTATAGTAAACTTTCCAAAATTTAATTCTTTAAATACGTTATATATAACTGCTGGCATCTCAGCGTCATATATTAGGTCTAAATTGTCAGCACCTATAACATCTATATCGCACTGATAAAACTCTCTAAATCTGCCTTTTTGGGGTCTCTCTCCTCTAAATACCTTACTCATCTGATATCTTTTAAAAGGAAATGTAATATCTGCATATCTTTGAGAAACATACCTTGCAAGAGGAACTGTAAGATCAAATCTTAAAGAAAGATCAGTTTCTCCTTTATTAAAACTATATATTTGTTTTTCAGTTTCTCCACCAGCCTTAGCAAGTAATACTTCTGAATACTCTATAGTTGGAGTATCTAAAGGTAAAAAGCCAAACTTTTCATATACTTTACGTATTTTGTCATACATAGTATTAAAAAGAATTTGATCTTGTGGAAGTAATTCCATAAATCCTGGCAATACTCTCGGTTTAACTTTATTCATACTTTTCCTCCTTTTACCCACTAATATCGTATAAATTAACATACAGATTATACCATAACTAGAAAATATATGCAATATTTTGACTACTAAAGCGTCATATTTATAAAAGGTTAAGCAAATTAAGCAATTAAAATATTATATAAACAAAAAAATCAGGTTAATATGTATTTCGACACATTAACCTAATTTATATATACCAAAATTCTTTTTAGTATTATTTTCTAATATTTAATTTTTCAATTATTTCTCTATATCTTACTACATCCTTAGATTCAAGATATCTTAATAATCTTTTTCTCTTACCAACCATTATTAAAAGTCCACGTCTAGAATGTTCATCCTTTTTGTGAATTCTTAAATGATCAGTTAGTTCATTAATTCTCTCTGTTAAAAGAGCTACTTGAACTTCAGCAGAACCTGTATCATTTTCTTTTCTTGCATAAGTCTTTAAAACTTCATCTTTTCTTTCTTTTGTCATTTTAAAATTCCTCCTTCTTTTCTAACTTGCCTAAAGCTAAGATATAACTCGGAGAGTGTATTATCTGAGCAATAGGTGTAATATATATATAAATAGTAAACTATTTTATATAACTTTTTTTATTTTCCAGCAATATATGGATATGAGTTTACATGTACTCCATTTATTCTTACTTCAAAGTGTAAATGATTACCTGTAGAATATCCAGTAGATCCCATAAGTGATATTACTTGACCTTGTGATACTTCTTGACCTGCAGTAACTAAAAGTTGACTACAGTGAGCATACCAAGTTGACAATCCATTACCATGATCTATTTTTACTATATATCCATATGATGAAGCCCAACCAGAATAAGTAACAAGTCCAGATTTATATGCATAAATTGGATCTCCTGCTTTTCCAGCAATATCAGTACCAGTATGCAAAGTTCCCCATCTCCATCCATAAGGTGAAGATATATAATGAGAATTTGTTGGCCAAATACCGCCTTGGGCTAGCGCAGCGTCTGCTATGGCATTAGAAGCAGTAGCATCTGTTTCACTTTTATAATAATTTGTAACTTTTGGTTTTACAATTACAACTGGTTTATTTCTATCTACTATATCTTTTAATATGCTTTCCGCTCTTTCATTAGAAGTGATTTCGCCAAGTTGTTCGACCTTTTCTTCATTTACTACTACATTTAGTGATGATACTTCTTTTCTTAAGTTTTGGGCATATTTATTTGCTTCGTCTTGCGTTGTAAATGTCATTTTCTTTTCATCATTTACAGCAACATTATATATTGTATATTCTGTTTTAATTTCTGCTCTTAAATTTGTATAAACGTTTTGTTCAGAGAGTAAATTATCTCTTATATAACTAGTTTCAAAACTTGGTTCACTTGCTAAGTAAACTTTAACATTAGAATCAATATTTTGTTTCTCAGATACAAGATCATTATATACTTCATCAAATTGTGATTCATTAGAAAAATATCCAATAAATTTTCCATCTAAATAAGTTTTTACTGCTGGTTTATATGTGTTTAAAACTGTAATTGCTACAGAACTAAATACAAGTACCAAAGTAAATATTGAGAATAATATAAATCTTAGTGTTCTGAGTACACTACGTTTTTCCATGATTTAATTTGCACCTTCCTTTTTAGGTCGACTATATAATTATAGCATAAAATTTCATATTTGTCAAATTTATATATTTTACGCCTTTAAAATTTCTATACTTATGCCTTAATTTTAGCATATACTATATTATATGTCAAGTTTATTTCAAAGAAGACAAAAACAGCTATTTAATAGCTGTTTTATTGTTTATTTTTATTTTATTTATATTATTTTCTTTCTTTTTTTCATCCCACTTTTCTATATAATGTCTCCTTATTGCCGAAAAATTATTAAGAAGTCTACCTGTAAAGACTATGACAGCTCCTAAATATAAATCAACATTAAGCTTATTACCTATAAATACCAATAGCATTGCTATTATTGCATTGCAAAAAAATCCAGATAAAAATGTTGACATTTTAAATTTATTTTCAATATTAGCAACAAAAGCTCCACACACAGAATCCAAACATGCAAGTATAGCAACAGCAATATATTGTGAGTATGAATAAGGTATTAAAACATTAAGTCCTGTAATAGTACCAACAATTATAAAAATTGCTATTATAATAATTCCAACCATATTTTTCCTCCTTATTTTGCCATTACAGCATTTTTCATGGAAATTGTTCCTTCAAATTTAGAAATAAATATTTCATTTTGCCTTGTTATATTTACCCCTACGCCTAGTTGACTAAGTAGATCCGCTACCCCATTTTTTAATGTAAGTGCGCTCTCTAAATATTGAGCATTTCCGATTGCTTTTATCTCAAATGGTGCAGCTACTTTTTGATAATTAACTTGAATAACTGGCCCCACACACCTTATAGCAGTAGTTGATATTATTCTTTGACCATTTACGCTTATTGCCTCAGCCCCTGCTGCTTTTAATTCATTTACAAGTGTTAAAACATCACTATCATGAACTAAAGTATCAGTTCTTAATTCTGGGTCAACAGCGCTGCTTCCATCCGTTAATGTAACAATTATTCCTTGGCCCTTTAAATTAGTTGTTCCAGACAATATCCCTAAATGCTCTATTTGTGATTTCATTGAAGCAGTTAATCTATCATTTGTTGCAGAATTATTTTGGTATTCTTCTACAATTTTATCATTTTCATCATATTTAATTTTTAAATCATTGTATTTTCTTTGTAATGTTAATAAATCATCTGCAAGTTGTGATTCTCTTTTTCCTTCTATTACGGCTTTTGAATCACTCATGCTTTTCATTTGAGCAGCTAACATCATACTTAAGAAAAATAGTGGAATTCCTACAGCTATATATGGTATAACAGAATTCTTTTTTACAAATAAAAGAAATTTTTCTTTATATTTTGATAACTTGATAGAGCTCTTTTTGATTTTAATATCAATATTATTTTTATTTGTCACTTTGCTCAATCCTTTCTAAAAACTTGAAAACGTTGGGTTTTCTTTAGTCATATCTATAACTCCTGTAACATCATCTGTAAGTTTATCTAATATACTAACCAAAAAAGACACTTTATATTTTAACTGTGTATCATTTGGAAATATCACGTTAAGTTTATCATTTAAAGTAACGCTTGTCAATGAATTTTCAAAATTGACTTTAGTAATTTCATTTGTTATACCAGAATCTTTTATTTCTTTTTCTATTTTTTCATAAACTTTTAACTTATCTATATATATATCTAAAATCTTATTCCCCAGCTTAACTTCGTCATCGAATATAACACCATAAATTAAAATTTCTTCTTTTTGTTTTGCCTCAATAGTACTTTCTTCTAAAATAAATCCTCCTTTATCTACTTTAAAAAATCTTGATCTTTCTTTGTCGAATACAAAATACTTTGGCACTTTTTCTTCTATATTTAATACTATTTTATTTGGTAAATTTATTTTTGCTTTTATATTGCTAATATATGGTAACTTACTAAAAAAAATAGTTTTAGTTCTAATAAAAGCTTCAAATATATTCTGCCCTTGATTTATTTTTAAATTTTCTATAATTTCTTCATTTGAATACTTTGTCGCACTATTAATTTCTATATTTGTTATATCAAATATAGGCAAAAATCTTAAAAGCAACGTAAATATTATAACAATAGAAAAAAATATGATAATAGTTATAATCTTGTGTCTTTTTAAAAAGCCTGTTTTCCTTGTTTTCTTTTTTGAAAAATTATTACTAGGAACAGTTTTTTGTATTTGTTCATACTTTATTATTTTAGATTTTGGAACTACTTTACTTTTTTTTAGGCCTTTAGTATTTGATTTTTTTGGAGTTTTAGAAGTAATGCTTACCTTTTTTATTTTTTTTACATTACTGCTTAGTTTTTTAGTTTTCATGTTTGCCTTTGATTTATTACTTTTATTATTATCCATTACTTACCACCCTGATAAACTATATCTTTTAATATGATATATATTTTTTTTTCTACATCTTTTTTTATAATACTAGTTAATCCTTTTTTTGCATTTGAAATATTTTTAGCATTTAACATATAAATAATATTATCAAATAGTAAATCTTTTGTCAGATCTTTTTCTTCAATTATTCTACCACCATTTACTTTTTCAATAACCTTTGCATTATATAGTTGATGATTTTCAGTTGCATAAGGAAGTGGTATCATAATAGAAGGCTTAGTAGTAGTAACAAGTTCTGTTATAGTTAGAGCTCCTGCTCTTGTTATACACATGTCAACTGCTTTATATAGCTTATCCATATTAAAAACGAATTTTTCAACTTTAATATAGTTAGATAATTTTATGTTATTTTCTTTTTCTATATTTTTAATTCTATCTAATACTAATGAATAATTGTTTTGACCAGTTATGATAACTACAAAAATTTCCTCACTAAGTTTTGTACTTACCATATCAATAACTAAATCATTAATTTTTCTTGCTCCTTGACTTCCACACATTACAAGTATTATTTTTTTGTCTATATTTTGTAAGTCAAATTCTTCTTTACATTTTTGAATATTTAAAAAATCTATTCCTTCTTTTGTAAACTTAGTAGGTGTACCTGTATATATTACATTATCTTTTCTTTTCAATCTTTTTTTTGTATCTTCAAATCCTATTAAAACTTTATTTGCATTTTTTGAAAGTAATTTTATAGCCATACCAGGAAATGAATTACTCTCGTGAAGTACATACTTTACTTTACATTTTTTTGCTGCTAACATCACGGGTACACAAATATATCCACCAGTTCCAATTATAATATCTGGTTTAAATTCTTTTATTATCCTTTTTGCATCTTTTATTCCTTTATATGAATTATATAAAGCCTTTACATTTTTGAAAGTAATTTTTCTTAAAATTTTTCCTGTTCTTATATGCTTTATTTTATATCCTGACTCTTCAACAAGTTTATTTTCTAGTCCATTGTTTGTGCCTACAAACAAAATATCAGAATCAGGCTCGTTTTTCTTAATTTCATTTGCAATGGCAATAGCTGGATTTACATGCCCACCAGTGCCAGCACAAGCAAATATTGCCCTCATATTTTTTACCTCCATATTTAATTTTTACAATTTCTTGATATACTAAGTACTATTCCCATTGAACAAAGATTAATAAACAAAGCTGTTCCCCCATAGCTAAAAAATGGTAATGGCATTCCTGTAACTGGCATAGTACAGGTTACAACAGCTATATTGACTAATATTTGCAATGCAAATACGCTTGTTATTCCAGTTGCAATAAGTGAACCATATAAATCATTACATCCTATTGCTATTTTATATCCTCTATATATGAAAAAAGTAAATAGTCCCAAAACTGTAACAGTGCCCAAAAGCCCAAATTCTTCTCCTAAAACAGAAAATATAAAATCATTTTGTGCTTCAGGAAGCCATAAATATTTTTGTCTGCTTTGGCCAAGACCTCTACCAAAAAGACCGCCCGAACCTATAGCATATAAACTTTGAGCTGCTTGCCAGTTGCCTCCTCTTATATCTTCTTCTGGATTTGCAAAAGAAAGTAGCCTTTTAACTCTAAATGGTTCAGCAACAATAAATGCTGAAACTGCTAAAGCCCCAATAATCGATAATATAATGATATATTTAGGCTTAATTTTAATTCCACTGCATAAAATAACACTTGCGGCTCCAAATGCTATAATTAAAGCTCCACTCATATGCTTTTGCAAAAACATAACTAAAACAACAACACCAATCATAGCAATTGGCACATAATATCCTTTAAGTTTACTTAATTTTTTGAAATTATTAGATAAATATGTAGACAGAGCTAATACTATTACTATTTTCATTATCTCAGATGGCTGAAATCTAAAAACAGTACCAAAGCCAAGCCACCTTTTAGCTCCATTAACTTTAACACCAAGAGGTGTAAGCACAGCAATAAGTAAAAGTATAGCTACAGCAAATCCAAGATATGACCATTTTTTATAGATATGATAGTCCATCTTCGATATTATTAACATTGCAATAATTCCACCTACTGCAAAAATTAACTGTCTAGTTAAAAAGAAATTGCTATTTGAATATGTGTTAAGAGCAAAATATGAACTAGCAGAAGCAACCATAATAAGTCCTGCACATAGTAGTATTATTATAGTAATTAACATTCCAATATCCATATTTTTTTTAATACTTGTGTCCTTTTTATTTAACCCACTCATAACTCTCATATAATCAAAACTCCTCATACTATATAAAATTTGCTATTATACAAAGTAGAGCTGTAATAGCCCAAAATATAATTACGATTTTATTTTCTTTTATTCCACAAAGTTCTAAATGGTGGTGAAACGGTGCCATTTTAAATAATCTTCTACCTTTAGTTATCTTAAAATATGCAACTTGTAAAACTACAGATATAATTTCAAATACTGGAAGAAGAGCAACAATTGCTAAATACATTGGCATCTTTAATATTATTGCAATAGATGCAATTGCACCTCCAAGTGCAAGTGAACCGGTATCACCCATAAATACTTTGGCTGGATTTACATTAAAAATTAAAAATCCTAAACATGTGCCAACAGAAGCACTTCCAAGTATTAACATTTCTACATTTCCACTAAAAGCAGCTTTTACTGTAAAAAATGTAATTATTATTGCGACTACCCCTGAAGCCAAGCCATCAAGACCATCAGTAAAATTTATTGCATTACTTGTTCCAAGTAAAATAAATGCAGTAAAAGCAATAAACACACCCAAAGATAAATTAATTGGTTGATTTAAAAAAGGTATTATTATATCCGTTCCTAAATCAAACACACTAGTGTACAAAACTATAAATATAATTACAACTATAAAAAGTCCAATAATTTTTTTCTTTGGAGATAATCCCTCTGGATCTTTTAATATTAACTTTTTATAATCATCAATAAATCCTACAATACCAAATCCGAAGTATGGCTACAATAGGTAAAATAAGTATTGGATATTTAAAAGCATATATTGCAAGTATTACTACTAAAACGCTAATCATTATAATACCACCCATAGTAGGTGTTCCAACCTTTTTCAAATGATCTTTTGGTCCATCGTTTCTTATTATTTGATCTACTTTTTTCTTTCTTAGTATTGGGACTACAATAAATCCTAAAATAATTGTAGCTACAAAACTAATCAATAAAATTAACATTTGTGTACTCATATGTTTTCTCCTTATTACTTTTATTCAACATTTTTATCTGGCATACTATCTGCAATTTCTTTTACAACTTTTCTCTCATCAAAGCTTACCCTTTTTGAATTTTTAAACTCTTGATAAGTTTCATGACCTTTTCCGGCAATTATTATTATATCATTTTTCCATGCTATTCTCATAGCAAATTTAATTGCTTCTTTTCTATTTTCAATTATTTTATACAAACCTTTTGTTTTCTTCATTCCCTCTTCTATCTGAGTTGTTATAATTTTAGGTTCTTCATTTCTTGGATTATCTGTTGTTATTACAGTAAAATCTGCAATCCTTCCAGATATTTCTCCCATAATAGCTCTTTTTGTAGTATCCCTATTACCACCACATCCAAACACACAAATAATTCTTCCTTTTGCATGTTTTTTTGTTGCAGTAAGTATAGCTTCTAAACTTGAAGGATTATGTGCATAGTCTACCATCACTGTAAATGTTTTTTTAACATCTATTATCTCACTTCTTCCTGGAACTTTAACACTTCCAAGAGCTAATATAATAGCGTCCATTTGGCAATTTAGCATACTACAAACTCCAATTGCAGCTAATGCATTATATACAGTAAATCTTCCAGGTATATTTACAATTATAGTCTCTAGCATTTTATTTATATACATTTTAAACTCAACATATGATGCATTAATACGTATATCTGTTGCTGTTAAATTAACAGCATTATCAAGTCCATACGTAGCTGATTTTACATTTATCATTTTAATTAACTTAGAAGCATAAATATCATCACCATTAATAATTGCATAATCTGATGCTTCAAAAAGCTTTGCTTTAGCATTTAAATAGTTTTCCATATTTTTATGAAAATCTAAATGTTCTTCAGACAAATTTGTAAATACTCCCATTATATAATGAATTCCATACACTCTTTTTAATTCTAAAGCATGTGAACTTACTTCCATAATAACATACTCTACTCCAGACTCTACCATATCTTTTAAAAGCATTTGTAAATCTAAAGATTCTGGTGAAGTTCTAGTCGACTCAATCTTAACATTAGCGTATGTGTTATATATTGTGCCTATCATACCTGTTTTTTTACCAGAGGCTAGAAGTATATCTCTTATCATATAAGCAGTTGTTGTTTTGCCCTTTGTTCCAGTTATTCCGATTATCTTTAATTTTTTAGCTGGATTATCAAAATAAGTGGCTGAAACTATTGCTAAAGCTTCTCTTGAATCTTCTACTTTTATAATACAAAAATTATCTTTTTCATATTTTTTTGTTTCAACGTCTTTTTCAACAATGATAGATACAGCACCATTTTTTATTGCTTCTTCTATGTAATTGTTTCCATCCTCACTATATCCCTTAATAGCAACAAATACATCATTTTTTTCTATTTTTTTAGAGTCATACTCTACCTTATTTACTTCTATATTAGTACTACCTATTTTTTCACTTTTTTCTAAATTTTCTATTAAATATTGTAAAAGCATATTTTGCCTCCTATACACACTAAAACTATTGATAATTATATCATATATTAAAAACATTTGTAAATATATACTATTTTAAAAAATTATGGTAGATCCATGGAATCAACACATTTTACTGTTATTATAGATCCCTTTTGTATAACAGCTTCTGGCCCAGGATCTTGAGTAAGTACATATCCAGATCCAACTATACGTATATTAAGTCCTGCATTTTTAAATAGTTTTTTAGCAGTTGCTACAGATTTATTTCTAACATCAGGAACTGTTACCATTTGTTTTTCATTATCATTAACATAAACTCTAATACTTGATCCTTCCATTAAAGATGCACCTGCTTTTGGAATTTGATCTTTAATAATATCAGCATCATTTAAAGCAGTGTCAAAAGAAAGTACAAAACCTGTATCAGCAAGTAATTCTCTTGCTTCTTTTACAGTTTTAGAAGTTACATCTGGTATTAAAGTTTCTTTTATGCTATTTTCTTCTAATGTATAATCAGTTCTAATATCTAAATATCTTAGTGATTCATCTAATATTGAACCAACCACAGGGCCGCATAAAGTCGCGCCACCATGTCCAGAAGGACCTACAGGATTAAATAAATTAACAACAACAACAAGCTCTGGCGAATTAACAGGAGCAATTCCAGCAAAACCAGCTAAATATTTTAAATTATTTCCTCTTCCATTTTCACCGGTAGCTGTTTTTCCAGCCACCCTATATCCTCTAACTGCACCAGACTTTGCAGTTCCTTCTAAAACTGTAGACTCAAGTGCACTTAATATTTCGTCTGCTGTAGTCTTTGACATAATTTGTTTTAATACTTTAGATTCTGTCTTTTTTTCATAATTTCCAGTTCCACTTTTAACTTCTTTTACAACATAAGGTTGCACTAAATAGCCACCATTTGAGACAGCAGCATAATTTATAGCAGTTTGTAAAGTAGATATTTGTATTGTTTGACCAAAACCGGTTGTTGCAAGATCAAGAGCAGTCATTGTTTTTGGATCGTGCATTATTCCTGTAGCTTCTCCTGGTAAATCTATACCAGTTTTCGAATCTAAATTAAATGCTGATAAATATTTACAATATTTTTCTACACCTACACGTTGTGCAACTTGCATAAATACTGGATTACATGAATTCATTATTCCCTGCCTTAATGACTCAGACCCATGAATATTTGGATATCTCCAACATTTTATCATCCAATTTCCTATTTTCATACTTCCAGAGCAGTTAAAATCTCCTGCTTTATCCATTTGAGTAACGTTTTCTTCTATTGCTGCTGTTGCGGTTACAACTTTAAACGTAGAACCTGGCTCTTGTGTATCTGATATAACTTTATTTCTCCACATTTTATTTAAAGCCTCAGATTTTTCTTCCTTTTTAAGAGTATCCCATGATGCTTTAAGCTCATCTGTATTTGGTGTAAATGGTTCATTAGGGTCAAATGTAGGCATTGTAGACATTGCTAAAACTTCACCTGTAGATGGTCTAATTACAACTGCCATTCCATATTCAGCTATATTTTCTTTTACTGCCTTAGATAGATATTTTTCAACTATTGATTGTATAGTAGCATCTATTGTAAGGACTATATCTTTTCCGTCTGTAGGTGCAATATATTGTTCATTAGTAAAAGGAGTTTCTCTTCCTTTTCCATCTGTACTACCTACAATTTTTCCTGGTACTCCTGAGAGTTCACTATCATAATAGGCTTCAACTCCAGCAAGTCCTTGATTATCTGTTCCAACAAATCCTAAAACTTGAGCAAGCAGCTGCGTATAAGGATATATCCTTTTTGTATCTTCATCGACTCTTATACCTGATTTTTCTTCTTTAGCAATATATTCTAAAATTTTTTTTGCTTTTTCATCATCTATTTTAGTTGCTATTATCTCACTAGAAGAATTTTTATTTAGTTTAGCTAAAATTTCATCTTTATTTATTTCTAAAATTTCTGCTAAATTTGTAGCCACTTCATCTTTTGCACTTTTATCTATACTATTTGGCACTACCGTTACTACATTTACAGAAATACTTTGTGCTAATATTTTTTGACCTGTTGCATCATATATTGTACCCCTTTTAGCAGGAACAGTTCTTTCTCTTGTTTGCTGATCATATGCCATTTGAGTATAGTGAGCTGATTTTATAATTTGAATACGTATTAGTTGTATTAAAAGTATAACAGCTATGCCAATACATATAATCAATATAACAGCTATCCTTTTTTTATTTTTTAAACTCATATATGACACATAATCACCTCTTTTTACATTTTTATTATAACACAAAAAATAAAATAATCCAAGACAAATTTAAGTTCTAATACATAATACTTATGATTTGTCTTGGTTATTCCTATTTAACTAAAATATGTTGTTTACAATTTTTTTAACTGAATCTATAATCTTTTCTATGCCTGAGTTATCGTTTTGAATTTCTACAGTCTTACTAGTTTTAGATGTATCTACATAAATTGTTTGATTTTTATCTGGCTTTTGCATACCAAGTTGTTGCTTTGCATAAGCTTCTATTTTATTCAAATCAGTACTTTGCTCAACATCAATTTGTGAAGTAGCAAGTATTGATTCTATTTTCTTAAGATCAGTTTTTAAACTTTGTGATTCTAAATTTTTTTCATTTATTATGTTAAATCTATATGTAAGAAACATAAACATTGAAAAAACTAAAACTATTGATAAAAATATAAATACATTATTTTTAGGTTTTGGTGCAATATTTGAACTAGTTTTTGAAGCTTTTTTTCTAGCTGTTTTTGGGTATATTTCTTTATACTCTTTTTTTCTAACAGCTGTACCTGACTCATAATAGTCACTATATATACTTCTGGCTGGCATCAATATTTCACCTTCCTTTCATATTATTTATATTTAAATCTACATTTTTTCAAAAATTCTAAGCTTTGCACTTCTTGCTCTTGGATTATCTATTAGTTCTTCTTTTGTTGATATAATAGGTTTTTTGTTTATTATTTTCCCATATGAAATAACATTACAAATACAAACTGGAAAAGATTTGGGACAAGTACATCTACCTTCTAAATCTTCAAAAGTATGTTTTACTATTTTATCTTCTAATGAATGAAATGTTATTATAGCAATTCTACCTTTTGAATTTAGCGACATAACAGAATCTTCAATAGCTTGTTTTAGTTTTGTTAGTTCTTCATTTACCTCTATTCTTATAGCCTGAAAAGTCCTCTTTGCAGGATGTTGCTTTTCGTTTAATGCTTTTGAAGGCATTGAATGCTTTATAATGTCAACTAATTCAAAAGTAGTTTCAATATTTTTTTCTTTTCTTTTCTCACATATGTTTTTTGCAATTTTTCTTGAATATTTTTCTTCGCCATACTCAAAAATAATATTGGCAAGCTTTTCTTCGCTGTATTTATTTACAACCTCATATGCAGATAAACTATCTTCTTTGTTCATTCTCATATCTAGCGGAGCATTTTGCATATAACTAAATCCTCTGCTTGCTTCATCTAATTGATATGAAGAAACTCCTAAATCTAATAATATTCCATCCACACCATTTATTTTTAATGTTTTTAATATATTTAAAATATTTGCATGATTATCTCTAACCGTACAAAAATTGTTATATTTTTTTATTTTTTTATTTGCAGCGTCTATTGCTTCTTGATCTCTATCAATACCTATTAATTTACCGCTACCATCTAGTTTTTCTAAAATATACTTTGAATGTCCTCCTCCGCCTAAAGTACCATCTACATAAATTCCTTCAGGTTTTATATTTAGGCTTTGGATACATTCTTCTAATAGGACTGATTTATGTTTAAATTCCATATTAACTCCATTTTTTAATTATAAATTTTAATCTTTTGTATATTATTTTTATTTTTCATTTGTAAATATTTTTTCTAATTAAAAAATTTTCTCTTTTGTATTTTAGTTTGTTTTTTCTTTTGTATTTTGTAATCTTTTGTGATATCTATACTAAATGCCCAAATCAGACATTTGGTTAGCAATTTCATCGACGTCCATATTTTCTTTACTTGTATAATTTTCCCATTTTTGTTTATCCCATATTTCAACTCTAGTTGAAACACCAATTATACTTACGTCTTTTGTAAGAGAGGCATAATCCCTTAAATTTTGCGGTATATTAATTCTTCCTTGCTTATCGATCTCACATTCCGTAGCACCTGAGAAGAAAAACCTTACAAAATTACGAGCATTAACATTGGTTAGCGGTAGATTTTTTAGCTTTGTTTCAAATGTTTGCCATTCTTCTTTTGAATAAGCAAATAAACAATTATCAAGTCCTTTAGTTACTATAAAACAATATCCTAAATCATCCCTAAATTTTGCTGGGACACTCACTCTTCCTTTTATATCTAAATTATGATTATATTCACCTAATAACATTTGAAGCTCACCTCACTTTTACCACTTTGTACCACTTTTTACCACTACAATACTATTTTAGTATAAAAAAAACAAAAAAGCAAGCTTTTTTGTTTTTTTTTTGAAATTTTGTATGATTTCTTTTTAAGGATAAAAAAAGTAAAGATTAAATATAACTATATATATAATCTTTACTTTAAATTTACTTGTTTAAAATAAATGTATCTGCCATTTCTTCCAACTTACAAAAAACCTCATTTATACTTTTTGCAATAAAAATATATGTTTCATCATATTTTGCTGTATTTTTTGAATATATTTGCATACATCCTTTAATCCCTTCTTTGTCTTTTTTTATGGTTATTTTATTTCCATCGCTTATGATATCATCAAGACTTGATGTATATTTGTTGTTATTTTTTTTAAAAGTACCAATTTTTTTTCTTAACATCATTTCAGTATCAAATAAAGCTTTATTTATAGTACGAGCTTTTCCATAAGCAATAAGATTTATCCCTTTTTCAACTCTTACTATTTTAACATTAACACTATCTTTTAAAATCCGAATTTCACATTCATTCTCAAAGATTTCTTTTTGTAAATATTTTAAATTTCCAAATTTATCTATTTTCATTTTGATTCCTCCCATTAATTAATTTGAAGCTAAAACAATAACGTAATAAAATTATATCACGTTAATTTTTACTTATCAACTATTTAATTAAAACATTTTTAATATAATCAATACTTATTCATACAATTTGTTTTTTTTATCACATTAGATAAAATATTTAATATATATTCAATTTCTTCTAATGTGTTTTCTTGCCCTAAACTGATTCTTATTGAGCATTTAGAATATATATCAGAAAGCCCAATTGCACTCAATACGTGAGATGGGCTGTCTACGCCAGTATTGCAAGCACTACCACTTGAAGCACATATTCCATTCATATCAAAAAGCAAAAGCACATTTAATGAATCTATATTAGGTATTGAAATATTAATATTTCCTGGCAATCTGTTTTTTAAATCGCCATTAACTTTTATTCCAGGGCATATCATTTTTGTTTTATAGATAAATAGATCTCTTAATTTTGTTAATTTTTCACTATAATTATCAATATTTTTAGTTGCAATTTCTATAGCTTTTCCAAGTCCTATTATTCCTGCAACGTTTTCTGTTCCGGCTCTCATTGATTTTTCTTGATGTCCACCATTAATTAATGGAATAAACTTTATTTCTTCTTTAATATATGCAACGCCCACCCCTTTAGGCCCATAAAACTTATGAGCAGAAATAGATAATGCATCAATATTACTTTTATTCACATCAATATGTAAATTTCCAACTGCCTGAACTGCATCACTATGAAAATATATAGAGTGTGCTTTAGCTATATTACCTATTTGTTCTATTGGCTGTATTGTACCAATTTCATTATTAGCATACATGATGCTAATTAGTATTGTCGTTGGTTTAATAGCAGCTTCTAATTCGTCTATATGTATTTTGCCATTAGCATCTACATTTAAATATGTTACCTCAAATCCTTCTTTTTCTAGCATTTTGCAAGTATTTAAAACTGCCATATGCTCGATTTTAGTTGTGATAATATGATTGCCTTTTTTTATATTTGCTTTTGCTATTCCTCTAATTATCATATTATCTGCTTCACTACCACCAGAAGTAAAATATACTTCATTTTTTTTACAATTTATAGCTTGTGCTACTTGACTTCTGGATTTTTCAATTGCAGCCTTTGATACTCTGCCAATAGAATAAGAAGAAGAAGCATTACCAAAATTAAAGTTAAAATATGGTAACATCTCATCTAAAACTTCTTTTTTTACAGGTGTAGTTGCACTATGATCTACATATATTATTTTTTCCATTTATATCACCTTTCAGTCTTAACATATTTTATGCACGATATGAATAAATGTTATAAAAAAAAGAAGCTCTCCCAAATGAAGTGCTTCTTTTAATTTCATATATTATTTATTTGACTCTTCTACTGCAACTGCAACTGCTACTGTAGCTCCAACCATCGGATTATTACCCATTCCAATTAGTCCCATCATTTCAACGTGAGCTGGAACAGATGATGAACCAGCAAATTGTGCATCTGAGTGCATTCTTCCCATAGTATCAGTCATTCCATATGAAGCAGGACCTGCACCCATATTATCTGGATGTAGTGTTCTTCCTGTTCCACCACCTGATGCAACTGAAAAATATTTTTTACCCTGTTCAATACATTCCTTTTTGTATGTTCCTGCAACTGGATGTTGAAATCTTGTTGGATTAGTAGAGTTACCTGTAATAGATACATCTACTCCTTCTTTATGCATTATAGCAACACCTTCTCTTACATCATTGCATCCATAGCATTTTACTTTAGACCTTTCTGAGTCTGAGTAAGCAATTTCTTCTATAACATTAACTTCACTTTTGAAAAAGTCAAAGTCTGTTTTTACATAAGTAAATCCATTTATTCTTGAAATTACTTGTGCTGCATCTTTTCCAAGGCCATTTAAAATTACTCTTAGAGGTTCCTTTCTTACTTTGTTTGCAGACTTAGCAATACCAATTGCTCCTTCTGCTGCGGCAAAAGATTCATGCCCAGCTAAAAATGCAAAACATTTTGTATCTTCACTAAGTAGCATTGAACCAAGATTACCATGTCCAAGCCCTACTTTTCTATCATCTGCAACAGAACCCGGAATACAAAATGCTTGCAAACCTTCTCCAATTGCTTTTGCTGCTTCAGCTGCTTTTGTACATCCTTTTTTTATTGCAATAGCAGCACCCAAAGTATAAGCCCAACATGCATTATCAAAACATATTGGTTGGATACTCTTTGTTATTTCATAAGGATTAAATCCTTTATCTTTGCATATTTTTAATGCATCTTCAAAATCTTTTATATTATATTTTTCCATTACTGGTTTTATTTGATCAATTCTTCTTTCATAGCTTTCAAATGTTATCATATAAGTCACCCCCTATTATTCTTCTCTTGGATCGATTTTTTTAACAGCTTCATCGTATCTACCATATTTGCCAGTAGCAGCTTCGATAGCTTCTGTTGGATCCATTTTCTTTTTAATATTTTCCATCATTTTACCTAGATTTACATATTTATATCCAATTATTTGATCCTGTTTATCTAAACCTATTTCAACAATATATCCCTCTGCTAATTCTAAGTACCTAGGTCCTTTAACTTTTGTACTATATATTGTTCCAACTTGGCTTCTATGTCCTTTGCCAAGATCCTCTAGCCCAGCTCCTATAGGTAGTCCACCTTCAGAGAAAGCAGACTGACTCCTACCATATACAATTTGCAAGAATAATTCTCTCATTGCCGTGTTTATTGCATCACAAACTAAATCAGTGTTTAAAGCTTCCAAAATAGTTTTTCCAACTAATATTTCTCCTGCCATAGCAGCTGAATGTGTCATTCCTGAACATCCTATTGTTTCAACTAAAGCCTCTTCAATTATACCTTCTTTTATATTTAAAGTTAATTTACAAGCACCTTGTTGCGGAGCACACCAACCAATACCATGAGTTAAGCCAGAAATATCTTTTATTTCTTTAGACTTTACCCATTTACCTTCCTCAGGTATTGGGGCAGGTCCATGATTAACACCTTTTGCTACTGTACACATATTTTCTACTTCTTTTGAATATATCATATTTTTACCTCCACATATTAAATGCTATAATATTATATCACAAATGTTATGTGATTTAAAGGTTTTAAAAAAATTAATTTAAAAATATGATATATTTTAGTGCCACATATTAATTTTAAAATCTAATTTTAATGGACTAGAAATATTAAAATATTTCTAGTCCATTATTTGTTTTATATTTTCTTCATTTATACTTTATTATCTTTTTTGTATGATAGTAAACTTCCAATATTATCAACATAAAAACTTGTCCCGCTTATTAGTATTCCTTGCGTTGCAGAGGTAAATATAGCAAATAGTACTTGAGGAATTGTAGTAATTGGTAAAGTTGCAAAAGTGTAAATTCCACAAAGTATTATACAAAGTGTTAACAATATATATGGAATGTGAGAATCATTTACTTTGCTTTTTAAAAGTATTTTATTAATAATACATATTACAGGTATTAAAATAAATAATTCCGCTCTAATATATGAGTTTAATACTTCAAATAGTTCATTCAAAAAAATCACCCCCTTATATGATATTCAAAAAAAATATAAAAGTGACAGCTTGTCTAAAAATCTGTAACTATATATATATAATTAAATATAATATAATAGAGAAAATATTTTGAAAGGATGATAAAATTGAAAGTTAACCACCTACCTTTTAGAGGGGACTTTAAAGTTACTTGGAAATTTGGAGTTTATTCAAATATTACAGGCACTAGAGATAACAAACATCATGGATTAGATTCAGTTGGTATTAGTAATAAACAAGTTTATTCAACATGTGTTGGAAAAGTTGTATTTGCAGGATTTGATCCTAATGGGTTTGGAAACTATATAAAAATAAAAGAAGATATTACAGGATTGGATCACTATTTTGCACATCTAGAAAAATTTTTAATTTCTAATGGTCAACATGTTGACTACAACACACAAATTGGAATTATGGGAGCCACTGGAAACGTAACCGGGCCACATACTCATTATGAAATAAGAAAAAATGGAACATATATAGATCCAACACCTTATATGGGAATACCCAATTCTGAAGGATACTATAACTCAAATAACTTTTTATTCGAGTTTAATGAACTACCTTTACTTGGAAATTATAAAGTAAATGTAAAAGAAGGAGTAAATGTACGATTTGGTCCTGGTACAAACTATGATAAAAAAAGTTTCAATTTACTTACAGAAAATGCAAAAATACAAGGTGGATATAAATATGGAATTATATTTACAGCCCTTGAAATCAAAAATTCCGAAGATAATACTAACAGGCACTGGGCTAGAACACCTAGTGGTTGGGTATGCTTAGATTTTTGTATCAAAGTTTAAAAAAAAGCAGTTTTAAACTGCTTTTTTATTTAACTGGTTTTGCTTTAATATAA
>JAVXAF010000007.1:0-12667 GCA_036660635.1 Clostridia bacterium
TATTATCCTAAATTCCTAAAGTTTCACAAATTAAACACATTATATTTAAGTAATTTATATTTTTTGTACCAATTTTTTTCTAACTCAAATTAATCTCTATACATTTTATTACAATTTTATTATAATCTGTTATAATTTTATCTATATTATTAACTATATTTTAGAAATATAGTCATATATTTCATTAAAGTCGTATACTCTAAAAACATTTTTTATTTCAATATTACTATTATATCCAGCATTAAAACAAATCACAGGTATAAATCTTGATATATCTAATATATTTGCCTCTTTATCTTCTATCATAATGTCAATTTTATTTTTAATACAATATTTTGACTTTTCACCTTTTGTAAAAATAATCTTATCAAAATAAATCTCATTTTTGCTTAGCCAGTCTAATGTAAGAGCCTTTGCACTTGTTTTAGAATAATTTTTTACCTCAGATCCTCTGGCGGTTATTATATATATTTCATGTCCTTCTTCTTTTAGTTTTTTTATAACATTTGAAGCAAACCTTCTTACCGGAATATTTATACAATACCATTCATAATACTTTTTCCAAAAATTTTTATTAAGCTCACAGCTCCAAGAATATGCCTCTCCTATATTATATTTGCTCATATTTTTTTTACTAAAAATTCCATTATCAATTGAAAACTTAGTGCCATAATCCAAATCAAATTTTTCTTTATTTGTTAGTACTCCATCAATATCTATACCTATTTTCATACTATTCTCCTTTTTATTAATAATAAATAAAAACCGTAAATCTCTTATGATTAAACGGTTTTTTATATGTTTTTCTTGAAAAGTTCAAGAATTTCTAGCAATGGCAGGGGTACTTGGAATCGAACCAAGCTCAGCGGTTTTGGAGACCGTTATACTACCGATGTACTATACCCCTATATAGTTACAATACGTAACAAATATATTGTAACATTTTTTCTTTCTTATTGCAATAGTTTATAGTCTTTTTAAGCTAAAATTTGTATAGTCACATGAAACCATCACGTATTGTATATTATCAATACTGCCTTCTTTTATCATAGTATGACCATATCCATGTAAATGTCCATATATACATTTTTTGATATCATAATCTTTTAAAACTTCTTGAAATTCTTTTAAAAAAGGTGGAAAATGCATAGCAACAATAATTTCTTTGTTTATTCCTTTTTTAAAATATTCTTCTTTTATTTTTTTACCTACTTCTAATGACATTCTTAATCTATTTTTTTCTCGAAAAATTATTTTTTTATCATTTTCTAAATCATTTATTTCGTTTTTACCCCAACCCCTACTACCACAAATAATATATTCAGGTGTATCTATAGCATCATTGTGTAAAACTTGCAATGTCGAAAAATTATTTTGCTCTAAAAAGTTTTTTACTTTTGTTTTAGTAGAAAAATAATAATCATGATTACCTCTTAAAAATATTTTATGTCCAGGTAATTTGTTTAAAAATTCGAAATCTGGCAGTGCTTCTTTAAAATTCATTCCCCATGATATGTCGCCTGGAACAATAACAAAATCATTTTCTTTTATTTGTTTTTGCCAGTTTTCTTCTATCTTTTTTTCATAATCTTGCCAAAGTTTACCAAATACATTCATTGGTTTATCAACTCCAAAAGATAAATGTAAATCTGATATTGCAAACGTTGCCATAAGTCACCCCCATTATATTTACCACTTTAGTACTTTGCTACTTTATTATTTTTCTATCTGCAAATTAGGTATTGCATTTAAATCTAGTTTATCTTTTATATCAAAACGATTTCCAACTATATAGTTATAGTATGCCGCACTTCCTACCATTGCAGCATTATCCGTACAATATTTTAGTTCTGGCATAAAAGCTTCAAATCCATTTTCTTTAGCTTCTTTTTTTATCATTTCTCTTAATCTTTTATTAGCAGATACCCCACCTGCTAAAACTATTTTTTTTATTTTAAGTTCTTTCATTGAAAGAATTGCATTTGAAACTAGTTCTTGGCATACTGTATTTTCAAATGATGCACACATATCAGCTTTTCTTAAATTTTCGCCTTCTTTATGTGAAATATTTATTACGGCTGTTTTAATACCACTAAAACTAAAATCATAATTTTCAAATTTTGTTTTAGGAAGTTGGTATGTTGTATTTCCTTTTTCTGCCATTTTGCTAATTTCAGGCCCACCAGGATATCCAAGACCTAAAGTCCTTGCTACCTTATCAAAAGCTTCTCCAACGGCATCATCTCTTGTTTTACCAATAATTTTAAAATCAGTATAATCTTTTACATGTATAAGATGAGAATGACCACCTGATACAACTAAAGCCATAAATGGAGGAGTAAGCTTTTTATCTGTAATATAATTTGCTGCAATATGTCCCTCTATATGATGAGTTGGAACAATAGGTATGTTTAGTGCGTATGCTAAAGCTTTAGCATATGCGACTCCAACAAGCAAAGCTCCAACTAATCCTGGTCCATATGTAACACCTATGTAATCTAAATTTTCAAATTTCAAATTAGCCTGTTCTAATGCTTCTTCTACAACGTGAGATATACTAGATATATGTTTTCTTGAAGCTATTTCTGGTACAACACCGCCATATTGTTTGTGAATATCTATTTGTGTAGCAACTACATTTGCAACTACATCTCTTCCATCTTTTAAAATTGCTGCAGCTGTTTCGTCACAGCTACTTTCTATACTAAGTCCAATCATTTAAATACCTCTTTTTTTATAACATTAAAAACCAATTAATTCCTGTTAATATCAAATTAACAATAGGTGATATTATCTTACTTCCAATACCTGTTACTAGTATTATGATTATTATTAAAAATGAATATTGTTCCATTAAATACATTATATTTTTAGCTTTTACCGGTAAAAAATAAAATAAAACTTTAGAACCATCAAACGGTGGAATTGGTATTAAGTTAAATATTGCAAATATAACATTGAACTGTATTGTAAGCTTAAACATATTTAATATTACTAATCCTAATGTACTAGTAACAGCTAAGTTTACTACATTTGTAAGTACTAAAACTTTAAGTATAACACTAAAAACTATTGCTAGTATAATATTAGATCCTGGACCTGCAAGTGCTACTAACATATTTGACTTAGCTCTATTTTTAAAATTTCTATCATCAACTATTACAGGCTTTCCCCAACCAAATCCTAATAAAGCTATAGCTAAGAATCCAAACCAATCTATATGCTTAAATGGATCCATTGTAAGTCTTCCTAATGCTTTTTGACTCTTATCTCCTAATTTATATGCAGTATATGCATGTGCAAATTCATGTACTGAAAGAGAAAGTAGTAAAGCAGGTAAAACATACAAAAATGAAATAAATCCTTCTCGTGTAAAAATATCAAACAAAATAACCACTCCTTATTTTTTGATATTATACCATGTATAAAGATATAAGTAAATAGAAAATATATATTTAGCCTATATATTTATTTTGTTTTATTTTGTAATTTCTTGTAACTGTAAGCATATTTAATTGACATTTTACATAAAGTATAGTATAATATAAAAAAATAAAAAAAAGGATGTGCAAACTATGTACAACGTACCTGATATGAAAATTTTTTATGCAGAAAAAAACAAACTTATGAGATTCTTAGAAAGTTATGACAGTATTAATTCTAATTCTATCCGTTGTGTTGGAAAAGGGCTTCCTCCTATTCCTAGATCAAAAATAGAAAAAATACTTAAAGCTTCTAACGACAAAGAGCTAGTAAATAGCTTCATGGAACTTAGCAAAATAGAACTTTATTCTTTGCGTAATCAAGGCTTTTATATAAGTGAAGCTGTTACTCAAGAAGTTTTTTCTATTTAGTCTAAAAAATAGTGTATCAAAATGATACACTATTTTTTTATCATATTTTTTTAATGTTGACTTTTTTTTTACTTTAATATAAAATAGTTTTATGAGGTAATATAATGAAAAATTATTACGATATTTTAGAAATCAATCAAAATGCTTCTGAGGATATAATAAAAAAAGTCTTTAAAATACAAGTGAAAAAATATCATCCTGACATAGTGCCAGAAGAAAAGAAGTCTGTTGCAGAAGAAAAAATAAAAGAACTAAATGAAGCATATGAAGTACTTTCATCACAAGAAAAAAAAAATATATATGATGAAGAACTCAAGGTTTTTTTATCAAATAATTTTGAACTTCAAACTTTAAAAGAGGAAAATTCACTTTTAAAAAAAGAAATTGAAGAAAAAACAAAAATAATAACCAACATTATATATGATTATGAACATCCCCATGAATATCCAAGTAATATTGCTAATAATAAAATTAACTATTCTTTAAATAATTTTCAAAGCCCTATAGAGGAAAATGAAGATAACAATATAGCAGCAAATGACTACCTAGAAAAATTAAATTTCAAATATAGTTTAATAGATTTAATATTTAAATCTATTGTTACTTTAATACTTATTGGGCTTGGCATATATGGAATATATCTACTTACAGGCATAAATATTATCACAGAATTATTTTAACAATTAAAAGTGTTGCAAAATATAATTTGCAACACTTTATTGTTTTTGATTTTATTATAGTATAATACAAATAAGTCCTCCGCTACCTTCATTTATTATTTTTTGGAGTGTTTCTTGAAGTTTCATTTGTGCTTCATCTGGCATCCTATATAACTTATTATGAAGTCCTTCATTTACAAGTTCATGTAGTGACTTTCCAAATATATTAGATTCCCATATTTTTTTAGGATCACTTTCAAACTCAGAAAGTAAATATTTCACTAATTCTTCTGATTGTTTTTCACTACCAACTATTGGAGATACCTCTGTTTCAATATCTGCACGTATCATGTGAATACTTGGTGCACTTGCTCTTAATTTTACCCCATATTTATTTCCCTGTTTTACGATTTCTGGTTCTTCTAAAGTTAGTTCATCCATTTGAGGAGTAACAATTCCATATCCTTTTACTCTCACTTCTTCTAAAGCTATAGCTATTTTATCATATTCCATTTTAGTTTTTGCAAAATCTTTAAGTAAAGTAAATATATCCCCCTCTGAACTTATATTAAAGTTTGACATTTCACTTAATACCTTATAAAACATGGTTGGGTTTATATCCATTTTAATTTTTATAGTGCCATCCTCCATTTTTGCACTATCTACAGCTACTCTGTCAAAAATTTCATTTTCCGCATTTATTTTTTCTACTAGCTCGTTTATTTGCCTTAGTGTATAATCTTCTGAAAAACTATTTTTTACTAGCCCTATAATATCTTGTTTTAACCAATGGTCAAGATCTAGAACACTAAACCATTCAGGAAGATTAAATCCAATTTCGGTTATAGGAAATTCTTCTAATACCCTTTCAAAGATTTCATTTAAAGTGTTTTCGTCCATTTTTTCTACATTTATTGGCATAACCGTACTATCATATTTATCGGATAATTGATCTGCTAATTCTCTTGTTTTTTCCAAGTCGGGATGAGTTGAGTTAAGCAATACTACAAATGGCTTATTTATCTGTTTTAGCTCGCTTATAACACGGGTCTCAGCATCAACATATGCGCTTCTGTCTATATCTGTAATACTGCCATCTGTTGTTATTACTAAACCTATAGTAGAATGATCTGTAATAACTTTTTTTGTTCCAATTTCTGCAGCCTTTGAAAAAGGTATTTCTTCATCAGACCAAGGAGTTTTTACCATTCTTGGTAAATCATCTTCCATATGCCCAACAGCTCCATCAACTAAATATCCAACACAATCTACTAATCTTGTTTTCATAACTATATTATTATCTAAATTAATTTCAACAGATTCATTTGGAACAAATTTTGGTTCTGTTGTCATTATAGTTTTTCCAGCTGCACTTTGTGGTAACTCATCCATAGCTCTATCTTTTTTAAATTCATCATTAATATTTGGTATTACAAAACTATCCATAAAGTTTTTAATAAATGTAGATTTTCCTGTTCTTACAGGTCCTACTACTCCTATGTATATATCACCATTGGTTCTTGATGATATATCTTTATATAAATTTGAATTTTCCATTTTTTACCTCCAAGTAACTATTTTCTTAATACAATATATTATAGCTTGATAATTTTATGAATAATTTGATTTTTTTATTTGACTTTTTTGCATATTTTTAATATTTAAAATTCACGTACTTCTTGATTTCTACATTTTTTTATCTTTTTTGCTATTATTATTGACTTTTTTTTATAAAAAAGGTATACTAATAGATGCTATATGCAAAAATATACATATACTATCATATATATGTATATTTTATATATTTTAAGGAGATGAAATTATGAAAAAGACTAAAATTGTTTGTACTATCGGTCCTGCTAGTGAATCTAAAGAAGTTTTAACATCTTTAATTAAAGCTGGTATGAACGTTATGAGACTTAATTTCTCACATGGTGACCATGCTGAACATTTGGCAAAAGTTAATACATTAAGAGAAATCAATAAAAAATTGCATACAAACGTAGCATTTATGCTTGACACTAAAGGTCCAGAAATAAGGACAACAGATTTTGCCGATGGTCAAAAACATAACCTTGTAAAAGGTGGTAAAATCACACTTACAACTAGAGATATATTAGGAGATGATAACACTCTAGCAATAACATATAAAGGACTTCCAAATGATATTTCAATTGGTTCTCACGTGTTAATTGATGATGGTTTAATAGACCTTCTTGTAGATAGTATTAATGGTACTGAGATGTACTGTACTATTGAAAATAGTGGTTCTTTAAGAGGAAGACGTGGAGTTAACGTTCCTGGTGCTAAACTTCAATTAGCTGCTATGACACAAAAAGATAAAGAAGATTTAAAATTTGGAGTAGAAAATGATTTTGATTTTATTGCTGCTTCTTTCATTAGAAAAGCACAAGATGTAATTGATATGAAAAATTACTTAAAATCTTTAGGAAATAATACAATTAAAATTATATCTAAAATAGAAAATCAAGAAGGTCTTGATAACTTTGATGAAATATTAAAAGTTACAGACGGTATAATGGTTGCTCGTGGTGATTTAGGTGTTGAAATTCCTGAAGAATTAGTCCCATCTGCACAAAAAATGATGATTAAAAAAACAGTTGCTGCTGGGAAACCAGTTATTACTGCTACTCAAATGTTAGAATCAATGCAAAAAAATCCTAGACCTACTCGTGCTGAAGTTTCTGACGTTGCTAATGCAGTTTATGATGGAACTTCTGCAGTAATGCTATCTGGAGAATCTGCTCAAGGTGATTATCCATTTGAAGCAGTATCAGTTATGAATAAAGTAGTTTGTGCTAGTGAAAACAATATTGAATATTGGAAAAGATTTAAAAAGAAAAATATTGAAAAGCTTACAACATTTGAAAAAGCAGATTTAACAGATGACTATGAATTTAAAAAGCAAGCTAACTTTGCTGTTTGTTGTTCTGCTATGTTTGCTAATGCTGATGCAATAATTGCTGTTTCAGACCATGGAGTTACTCCATCATTTATTTCAAGTTTTAAACCTGCATGTCCAATATATGTTATAACTGCAAATGAAAAAACATATAGACAACTTTCACTAAACTTTGGTATATCAGTTGTTTTAGTACCTGGTGTTTATGACTTTGAAAAAATTCTTGAAGCTGGTATTGCAAACTTAAAAGAAAGAGGATTACTTAAAAATAACGATACAGTAGTTTTAAGCGGTGGTTTTCCAAACACTTCAAATACTGAAATATTATCTACTCAAGCTACTGGAACAATAATAAAAATATAAAAATAACTAAAAAATAACTAAAAGATGCTAATTTATAATTAGCATCTTTTTAGTTTTTATTTTCTATTCTATTTGTTATCCTTTTTTTTATAAAGTTGTACTTGGCATGACATAGTATTGTTATTTTGATCAATTTTATCTTTATACCAAATATTTGTTTTGCTTATAACCTCAAAAGCAATAGCATCCTTTATAAAACATTTTGGAATTTGAGACAACACTTCACTAATCGAAGGAAAAAATATTTCTTTACACATTGGGTCATGAATTACTCTTATTTTTGATAGTTCTACACAATCTGTTAATACTTCTTTTGCTGATAATTCAATATCCTTAATATTACATGCGCTTACATCTTTTTGCAGTTCGCATAATTCATAATGTTTTAGAAAAAAAGGCTCCCCATTTTTTCTTACGATAGGCTTAATTTTATTGTGTCTTATAATTAGCTCAATATCTCCAATTTTTGGAATAATGTTTTGCATAATTGTTCCTCCTAATTATAATAAATTTACGATAATTATTAAATATCGTACACCAAATATAAGTGCAAAACTATTATACCATATTAAACAATTTATGCAAGTAAATTTTCGCATTAATATTTTTGTATCTTTTATTTAACAAACTTTTTGTAAAAGCCTTGATTATTTGATGATTTTATGCTAAAATAATAAAGTAATTAAGTTATTTACATGAAAAAGGAGGCTTTCAAATGGCAAAATGTGAAATATGTGAAAAAGAAGTTGTTTTCTTGCAACAAGTAAGTCACTCTCATAGAAGGACATCTAGATCTTTTAGACCAAATATACAAACAGTTAAAGCAAGCGTAAATGGAGCTACTAAAAAAATGAGTGTTTGTACAAAATGTTTAAAAAGTGGTAAAGTTCAGAGGGCTATATAATAAAGAAATTAATATGGTAGTTACCATATTTTTTTTGTAATTAAAAAAGAAGATGAAAAAATAATTTTTCATCTTCTTTTTTAATTTTATTATAATTAGTTACTTTTTACTAAACTATTTTTATACCTAGCTTTTTACCACCTAAAATATGAAAATGTAAATGCGGTATCTCTTGTTGAGCATTTTTACCACAATTTGATATTACTCTATATCCATCTTCATAAATGTTACATATTTTTGCAACTTCTTTTATTGCTTTAAAAATCTCTGAAATATATTTTAAATTTTCTTCTGTTATCTCATTAATATTTTTTATATGCATTTTAGGTATTACTAAAATATGTACTGGTGTTACAGGATGTATATCGTGAAAAGCTAATACATATTCGTTTTCATATACAATATTACTTGGAATTTCTTTTTTTATAATTTTGCAAAACAAACAATTATCATTCATCTTTTTACCCCTTCACAAAAACTGCTTTTATTCTTCTAACTCCACTAGATACGGCTTCTTCTTTTATTATTTTAATATGTTCAAGTTTAGAAGTATTATCTACATGTGGTCCGCCACATATTTCTTTTGAAAAATCTCCTATTTTATATACTTTAACAATCTCACCATACTTACTTGCAAATACGCCTTTTGCACCTTGTTCTCTTGCTTTATCTATTGGAAGCTCTTCACATGTAACTGTTAAGCCTTTGTCGATTTGTTCATTTACCATATCTTCAACTTTATCTAAAATATCTCTTTGCACTTTTTCAGGATTAGAAAAATCAAATCTTATTCTCTCCGACGTTATATTAGAACCTTTTTGCATAACATGTGATCCTAATATTTTTTGCAATGATTCTAAAATCAAGTGAGCCGCGGTATGATACTTAGTAGTCTGTTGTGAGTTGTCAGCAAGTCCGCCTTTAAACACACCATTGGAGCCTTCACGAGATTTTTGCTGATGTTCTTCAAAACATAGTTTGAATTCTTCCATATCTGCGCTCATATCGACTTCTTTAGCCAACTCTAGTGTTAACTCTGGTGGAAATCCAAACGTATCATATAGCTTAAATACGTCCTTACCATCGATTATTAGTTTTTCATCTTCTTTTAATTTATTAATTAATTTTTTAAACTCTTTTTCTCCACTTAAAAGAGTATTCATAAATCTATTTTTTTCTTTATTAATCTCAAATATAATATTTACCCTATTTTTATCTAACTCAGGATATAGCTCTTTTAAATTGTCTATTGTAAACTCAACTACACTAGATATATTATTGGGATCAAATCCAATTTTTCTCATATGGCGAATTGTTCTTCTTATTAATCTTCTTAAAATATATCCTTGTCCAATATTACTTGGTTTTACTTCATCACAAATCAATAAAGCTGAAGCTCTTAAATGATCTGCTATTATCCTAAGTGAAGAAACATTTACGTCTTTTGAAAGTGTTTTAATTTTTTCAATTATAGGAGCAAATATTTCTGTTTCAAAAACATTATCTTTTCCTTGTAATAAACAAGTTATTCGCTCAAGTCCCATACCTGTATCAACATTTTTTTGTGCTAAAGGTATATACTTTTGGTCAATATTTTTGTTATACTCCATAAAAACATTATTCCATATTTCTATATATTTACCACAATCACATGACGGATTACACCCATCTGAGCATTTTGAAGCCCCTGTATCTATAAATATCTCTGTATCTGGGCCACATACACCTGTTTTTCCACTATGCCACCAATTATCTTTTTTACCAAAGAAAAAAATTCTTGAGCTTGGAATTCCAGCCTCTTTCCATGCATTCGCTGCTTCTTCATCTTTTGGTGCGTCACTATCTCCTGCAAAACAAGAAACAGATATTTTTTCACTAGGTATTTTAAAAACTTTAGTAAGTAGTTCATAACTCATCTTTATTGAATCTTTTTTAAAATAGTCTCCTAAAGACCAATTTCCAAGCATTTCAAAAAAAGTCAAATGTCTATTATCTCCTACTTCATCTATATCGTCTGTTCTCAAACATTTTTGATAGTCTGTAATTCTAGTTCCTGATGGATGTTTTTCACCATTTAAATATGGCACTAGAGGCTGCATTCCAGCTGTTGTAAATAATACAGAAGGATCATTTTCAGGAACTAGTCTAGCACCTGATATAATCTTATGTCCCATACTCTCAAAAAAATTTAAGTATTTATTTCTTATTTCAATTGCTCTCATAAATGTCTCCTAACTAATACTACAAAATATAGTAAATCTGTATTTAATTATACCCCCAAAAAACTAGGTTGTCAACTAGTTTTTTTGTTATTTAATAACTAAATATACAACAAAAAAACATATAGTATTTTCGTCATACTATATGTTTTAATATTTTTATTTGTTAAATTGTTATAAATTATTAAAACATTTAACTCCCCAATGATTAATTATCATATTTTGTATTATAATAATTATAATTAATATTAAAATTACCATGCATACCAATATTTTAAGTGATATATATGTAAGTATCATTGGAAGCAAAACTGTTATAATCATTAACAAAACCATTGGTATCATAATCCCTATAAATGATGACAAACTTTGTTTTACAACTTGTGCCTCTGATACAAAATTTAGTTTAGGATATTTAAGATTAACAATTATACCAAACTGAGGTATTACTACTCCAAAAGCAAAGTTGATTATTAAAGTTGCTATAATTTGTAATATAGTTAATTTTATTACTACGCCAATAATTATAGTGCAACTAAGTATAACTGGAAGTGTAACTAACATATTAAATATTATTTTACTTTTTAATATTTCCTTAGTTTCTACTGGTAAACTTTTTAAAATCCATAAGTTTTTTCCTTCTAATGATATTGAACATGCCGCTGTATTTGCGGTAAGTAATACAAATAATGACATTAAAATAAGGCCAATAAATCCTATTGAGTCTGAAATTCCTGGAGTTCCTAGTATTTCATTTATAAAATTCGGATTTATAAATACTACATATATAGTAGCAATAATCATTAATAGCACTCCAAATCCAGTATTAAATGCGTATATTGGGGTATATATAAACTTTTTAAATTCTTTTTTTAAAAGCGAAGTTTTTAGACTACTAGATGAAAATTTAATTTTTTTACCGCTTTTTTTTATTTTAACATCTTTTAATTTTATTATTATTTTTCTATATCCATTAGCAAGAATTGCTATGAAAAGTACTAGTGCTAATATATTTGCTATAACAAATATTGCAAGGCAAAACATATCAGATTTAAACATTGCTTGATATATATTATAAAACATATATCCATATGTTTTTATAATTTGTCTTATTTTATCTAAATTTTGTATTATTATATTGATATATTGATTAGCAGATGAAATTACATAAAATACTCCTAAAAATATAGTAGTAGTAAATATAAGCTCCAATATTTTTTTATTTCCAAACTTAGATGTTGCAAATGCTATTACATATCCTAAAATACCAGCCATTACAGTAGGTATCATTGGTAAAGTTAAAGTAACTAATATAGTTGATATAACATATTGAAAAGTTATATTAAAACTCAACCCATATACTATTGTGGAAGGTAAAAATATAGCTGTACATAGCATATAATTTATTCCAAGCAAATTAATCATTCTATTTGCTAGTATAGTACTCGGTTTTATTGGAAGAGAAAAAAGCAAGTCATTATCATTTGAATCAAATAGCATACTTTTTGTTCTATTTATGCTAAGGCTAAATGATACAAATGCTCCTAGAAAAGCAAAAATTACAGGAACAGACTTCTCAAGCCCAAATGTTCCTAACAATTTTATTGCAATACTAGAATACAAAAAACTATATAGCAAAAATATACTTACTATAAATAGCACTGAAAATGATGCTCCTAATATTTTTAGTAATTTTTTATCTATTTTTATTTTATTAATATTGTAACTATTTTTATTTGTTATTT
>JAVXAF010000007.1:12677-33768 GCA_036660635.1 Clostridia bacterium
CAACGTCCAAAGTTTATTCATCTTCACTCAACTCCAAAAACACTTCTTCTAAAGTCTCATTTCCTTTTACTTCATCTACAGTTCCAAATGCTACTAATTTTCCTTGCTTTATAACACCAATTCTATCACAAAGTTTTTCTACTACTTCTAAAACATGTGACGAGAAAAATATTGAAGTACCTTCCTTTGTCATATTTTTCATTAATTCTTTTAGGGTAAATGCTGCTTTAGGATCAAGCCCTACAAATGGTTCATCCAAAACTAATAATTTTGGTTTCCTAATAAGAGCAGAAATTATTACAAGCTTTTGTTTCATACCATGTGAGTATGAAGATATAACCGATTGTAAATCTGATTCTATTTCAAATTTATTTGCATATTCGTTAATGCTCTTTTGCCTATTTTCTTTTGAAATTCCAAATATATCTGCAATAAAATTCAAATATTCTATTCCTTTTAAATTCTCATATATATCCGGATTGTCAGGTATATATGCAATATTTTTTTTGCACTCTAGTGGATTTTTTTTAATGCTTAAAGAGTCAATTAATATATCTCCTTCTTCAAAATCCAATATTCCAACTATTGATTTAATAGTGGTTGTTTTTCCAGCGCCATTGTGACCAATAAAGCCAAATATTTCTCCTGATTTTACCTCTAAGTTTAAATTTTCTACAACTGTCTTACCAGAATATTTTTTCGAATAATTTTTAATTTCTAACATACTTTCCTCCTACCATTTAATACTAACATCAGACTTTTTTAAATATGATATATACGTTGTAAGTGGCATACTCCTATTTGCATATATTCTTGGTATATTATATAAATCATGTTTATTAGAATAATACATACCACCACTCATTGCAAGACCATATTTATATTTTTCTTTTGTTATATTTATTATATCTTGATTATACTTTCCATAAGGATAGCACATAGTTGTTAAATTAATAGCAAATTTATTTTCTATTTTTTCCTTCGAAGATAATATTTCACTTCTTCTTTTATCAGCATTAGACATTACAAGGTCAGCATGTGTTAAAGTATGTGATTCAATCGAAATAAATCCTGAGTCTATCATTTCTTTTATTTGTGCCTCTGTTAAATAATTTTCACCATTTATATAATTATAAATAATATTTAATGTTGCCTTTTGTTTATACTTTCTAAAAAGTGGAAAAGCATTATTATAAAAATAAACAAAACAATCATCAAAAGTAAGTGCCACAGGTTTAGTATAATTATATAATTTATCAAGTTCATTAACAAATATTGTTTGATAGTTATTCTCAGATATATATTTTAATTGTTCTTCTAACGTTTCAACTTTTAAAAAATTTTCTTTATCTGGATAATTCCCATAATCATCTAATATGAAATGATACATAAATATTGGTACAGAAGCTTTTATTTCTTTTGGGACTACTTCTTCTTGTACTATATTTAACATTTTATCATTTTCTTTGTTATTTTTTTCTTCTAATTTTATATCATTATATATATCAACATTTTTTCTTGTTTTCCCCTTAAATATAAAAACAACCACAAAATCAGTTATAATCAATAATAAAATAAGTAATATTAAAACACCTTTTTTATTTTTCATATACACCTCTTCAACTTAATAGTAATATAATTATATACTATTACTAATACTATTTCAATATATTTAGAAAAATATCTTTGTTAAATATTGCACTTATCTAATTATTATGTTAAACTATTGATATCAAAAGGAGATATATACTATGTTACAAAAAGTAATTGGGCATGCTAGACGTGCAATTGAAGACTACAATATGATTGATGAAGGGGATAAAATAGCAGTAGGGCTCTCAGGTGGTAAAGACAGTTTAACTCTACTTCACACCCTATATTACTTAAGAAAATTTTATCCGAAAAAATTTGAAATAATGGCAATAACAATTCACCCTGGTAGTACAACTTTTAATACAGAAAAATTAGAAGAGCTTTGCAAAAACTTAGGTATTGAATATATTGTATATAAATCAGACATAGCCAAAGTAGTTTTTGAAATAAGAAAAGAAAAAAATCCATGTTCTCTTTGTGCAAATATGAGAAGAGGTATGCTAAATAGTATAGCTATCGAAAATGGATGCAATAAAATTGCACTTGGCCATACGTTAGATGATTTAAATGAAACCTTGCTCATGAGTATATTATTAAACGGTAAAATACATACTTTTTCACCGGTTACATACTTAAGTAGAAGTGACGTAAAAGTAATTAGACCTTTAATATATGTTTCTGAAAAAGAAACTAGAGCCGTAGCAAAATTAAAAAATTTTCCTGTAATTGGTAAATGTTGTCCAGCAGACGGATTTACTAAAAGACAATACGTAAAAAATTTAATAAAAGATATACAAAAAGAAATACCAAAAGTTAATGCTCACATCTTTGGTGCTATAAAAAGATCCGATATACAAGGTTGGAAACAAGAAAATGATAATTAACTCAAAATGCAAACTTATTATATATAATACTAAAAGAGAATTTCAATTTAAATTGAATTTCTCTTTTTATTTTAAATTTATCCCATTAAACTTTTAAACTATTTATTATCATTACCATTTTTTAATGCACTTCTTGTTTTAAGTTCAACTCTTGGATTTTCTTTTAATCCTTTAAGATTTTCTATTTCTTCATTTAACATATTGTCCTTTGTTTTTATTTCTTTCTTAGGGCCATTTTTTCTATTTTTCATATTATCTTTAATATCTAAACTTTTTTTAGGTGTCATTTTTCTTAATTTAATATAAAGATATAGTATCTGTGCAAACTCAACTAAAATAAATAAATACATTAATACAATAAGAGAATTATTTTTAATTTTTCTCCATGTTCTTTTAATAAAATTATCATTTGATGCTTTTTCTAAAGATATCAAAGAATTTTCTTCTGCAATAACTTCAGGTCCTTCTTCTTTTTCATAAGAAAGTATATACTCTTTTATAGTTATACCATCTGGTGCAGTTACTTTAATTTTAATAGTATTTTTACCAGATTTTAAATTTTCATTTCCTATTATTTCAACTTTAGCACCTTCATCTTTTGGAAAAGTTAAAATATTAAAAGATGTAAAATCAGATGCTACTTTTCCAAGATTATATTCTAGCATTTCAGACTGAAATCCAGGATCTAATATTATTCCTTGTATTACTAAATTATCTAAAAAAGCATTAGATTTTGATATATCTACAACTTTTGTTACTGTTATTTTATAATATCTTTTGTTTCCATTTTCAGCTGTAACAGTAATTGTTATGGTATTATTTCCGTCAGACAAGTTATTATTTCCAGAAATACTTACCCTAGATTTAAAATCTTCGGGTGAAGCATTAATATTTATATTAGAGACATCTTTTCCAACTGTTAAAGCATAATTTAGTGTTGTTTTAGAAAATCTTGGAGATAATCCTTCAACATTTACTTTTAAATTTTTAAGATAGTTATTTGAACTTTTAGCAGATGTATTAGAATTACCATCATTCCCATTATTTACAGGAGGAGGTGGTGGTGGTGGTGTTACTGATTTTTCTTTAACAGTTATCGTAATAGATTTTGAGCCTAAGTGTACCTCTCCCTTATCATCAGCTAAAGTTGCAGGAGTAACTGTTATTACAGCAGTACCAACGCTATTTGCTTTTAAACTAACGGTAACAGTATTTTTTTCTACCCAAGCTTTTGAGTCAGATATAATACTAACTACACCACCATTAGAACTAGATACGTTTAATCTTCCTGTTACGTCCCCTGAGCTAATTGACAATTTAAAAGTGTTACCTACTTCTATACTAGTATTTGCAGCTATACTATATGATGCTCCATATACATTAATTGAAAAACAAAATAAAATCAATATTGAAAAAATCAAAATTCTTATATTGTTTTTTAATGTGTTTTTTTTCATTTTTTCCTCCTTGCCTACTGAACAATACTATTTGTATCACCCATTATATAATTTTTAATTTTGACATAATCATTTGCAGTGATTTTACTATCTTTACTTACATCTGCTCCAACCAAACTACTTCCAGTTAGTCCTCCATCGTTCATAATATGATTTTTAATAAAAACATAATCACCCGCAGAAATTTTTCCATCTCCATTAACATCACCATATATTACAACAACAAATGATAGCTTAACTACGCCATTTTCTATTATTTGTATTTTTGTTCCTGTTCCAATAAGTTCATTATCTTTTAATTCTACTCCATCTTTATTTATATATCTTATTTGATTTGTGGATTTTATTTTTTCTCTCATCTTTCCAACTGTTGTTTCCGGATCTATTGATGAAATATTATTTCCATCTATTTTTAAAGACTCATCTATTTGTATATTAGCATCTAGAACAGTTATTGTTGCACTTACTGATTTTGTGCCTGCTTGTGTTGTAAAAGTAACTTTTGTAATACCTGCACTTTTACCCAAAAATGTTCCATCTTGATACTCTACTATATTTGTATTATCAACTTTTACAGAGTAGTTTTTATTTTCTGTATTTTCCGGTAAAATTTTTGGTGTTATTTTAATTTTAGTATTTTTTAAAATAGTATATTCATTGTTTTCTAGTGTTATACTATCAGGATCTTTATTTTTGACTGTTATAGTGCATGTTGCTGTTTTTGAACCATCTTTACTTATAACTGTTATAATACAATTCCCGTTTGATTTAGCTAAAACTGTTCCGTCATTCAAAATACTTGCAACATTTGGATCGCTAGATGACCACGATACATCTTTAATAAAAGCATTTGAAGGATTAATAGTTGCATTAAGTTTTTCAGTAGCTCCTATTTGAAGATTAACAGATGTTTTATTTAAAGAAATAGAGGATACTTTAGTATAGTTGTACTCTTTTACATATCCTTTTCCCGTAAATATATATCCTACCCTTCCATCGCTAAGCAAAAGTTTATCCCATTGCAATCCTATACCTTTTCCTATACGTAAAAATTTAGTTCTATTTTCTGCCCCTTCTAAAGTCTCTCTTATATTTGCAATTATATTATCTTTTGTAGAATCATCAGGAGAAGATCTAATATTAAATAAATCATCTTTGTTAATATCACTCGTATCATCTAAATACACCCAGGTGTTATCATCTTGAAAATATCCACTTACGTCTGGATCTGTTGGAAATGGTGAAGGATTTATAGGCATATTAGTTTTATATACGGGTATATGAAATTCATAACTTAATCCAAGTAATCCTTGATTTTTATATGAATTATATGTGATTAGTGCTTCATTTTTAGGCGCCAATATATTTGTCATATATTGTGAACCATACAAAACTTTAGCATTTCCATAAGGATTATTTACATCAAATTTTTGAAAATAAATTGTATCTTGGCCATATTCAATATATCCGCTTTTAAGTTTTTGAGTTCCTGCATCGATTGATTTTTCAGGACTATCCCAACCACTATTTTTTGCTTTAATCATTCCATTTAAAACAGAATTGTTTATATTTGAGCCTGAAGGACTTGCACCTATATTAAAGAAATTATAATATCCCTCATATCCTGGATAAACTCCATTTATGGCTTTTCCATTTACAATATCACCACTATTTTCTTGCTTAATTCTTGAAGCTATATGTATAGGGCTAACATTATACTTCTTACCTTTTTCCAATATTATTTGAGCATAACTCTTACCCATATCAATCCAATTTCCAACGCTACCTGATTGATATTTATTTTTATATGTAGAATGTCCCATTGGAGTATTTGACAAAACAGCATCTACTGCTAAGAGAGTATGTGTATTTGAACTATAGCTCAATGATTCAAATTGAAAAATTCCTTGCTCATTTAAAAAATTCCTTGGATCCAATACATAAGCAACTGCTTTTTTAGATGCTGTAACATATGGTCCATCTATATAGTTATTAATTCCATCTTTTTTCCATTCACTAGAAAAGCTATCTATAACTGTACTAATAGAATTACTGCCTAACTCATATGTTTCATGAGCTATAGCCTCATTCCAATCGAGTCCTGTATTTACTGCTTTAAATACCCAATTTGGATGATCAGCTTTTAATTTATTTATATATGGCTGATAACTAGGTGGAAATTCATTACTTATAGTTGATATTGGGAAATTTTGATAATCATATCTTTTACCAATTACAGCTGAAAAATCTATTCCTATAATATTTATAATCATCAAAGCAACGAAAATTTTCATTTTATTTTTACTTTCTTTTTTTTTCTTCTTTACTGTAATGTATTTCATTTTTACCCCTCATTTATAAAAAGTATATCACATACAAAAAAAAAATCCAACATTTTTTCTGAAAATAATAGTATTTTATACATATTTTATAACTTTTCTAAGTTTATTTCCAACATATGGAAATTTATACGTTTTTGGGGTTATAGCCACACATTTATATACTTTCTAACATTGACAATTTATAGATTATATAATACAATAAACTAAATTTGAGTTCTTGCATAATTTTGTTAGAAGCAAAATTAAAATAGCTCATGATTATTTATATTGACAAGATTGATACTTGTCTAGAAGTAGTCGATACTATCGCGATATTTTTATTATCGTTATATATTGGTCAAAAAAACAAAATTTTTAATTACAACAAATACAATATAGTTTTTAAAAGTAATATTATAAAATACGGAGGATTTTTATGTGTGGAATAATTGGTTATACTAGTAAAAAAAATAATGTTAAAGATGTTGTCATGTCGTGTTTAAAAAATTTAGAATATAGAGGATATGACTCTTCTGGGATAGGCATAATTCAAAATAATAAGATGTGTTTATATAAAAAAAAAGGTAAAATTGAAGTTCTTGAGACATTTTTAAACACTTTAAATATAAAATCATCTACAGCTATAGCTCATACTAGATGGGCAACTCATGGCTGTCCAAATGAAATTAATGCTCATCCTCACAAAGTTGGAAGTGTTACTTTAGTTCATAATGGAATCATTGAAAATTATAATTTAATTAAAGAAGAATTATTAAAAAAAGGAGTTACTTTTAAATCTGATACAGACACAGAAGTAGCTTGCGCATATATTAATTATATATATGAAACTTTACACCGTGATAAATTACAAACTATTTCTGAGGCTTGCAAAATTTTTAGAGGATCTTATGCTTTTGCTGTTATATTTGATGATGAAATAGATACAATCTATGCAATAAGAAAAGATAGCCCTCTAATCATTGGATTATCTGAAGATGGCAATTTTATTGCATCTGATATTTCAGCTATACTTGATTTTACAAAATCATATATTTTGTTAGAGCAAAATATGATTGCTAAAGTTACCAAAGAAAATGTTACAATTTATAATGAGAACTTAAATATTTCTAACTATAAAATTAGTGAAGCTACTTGGAATATTACTCAGTATAAAAAAGATGGATATGAGCATTATATGTTAAAAGAAATAAATGAACAGCCATTAGCTTTAGGAAAATTATATAAAAGATACTTAGATGGCAAGATATTTAATGATAATTTAGACTTGTCAAAATATTCAAATATACATATTGTTGCTTGTGGAAGTGCAATGCATGCTGGGCTAGTTGGAAAATATTTACTTGAGACATACGCAAGTATTCCAGTAAGTATTGAAGTTGCCTCAGAGTACAGATATAAAAATGTTTTAATAAATACATCTACTTTAGTAATTATAATATCTCAATCTGGCGAAACAGCTGACACTTTAGCAGCCCTTAGACTTGCTAAAGAAAAAAAAGCAAAAACTCTTGCAATTGTAAATGTAGTAGGATCTTCTATCTCAAGAGAAGCTGACATAGTATTATATACTAATATGGGGCCTGAAATAGCAGTTGCTACTACTAAAGGATATACTTCTCAAATTGCTATGCTATCTTTTTTAACTCTTGAATTAATGAAAGAAAAAAATATTCTTAGTGAGAGTCTAAAAAAAGAAATTTTTGAGGATTTTAAAAATATAACAAATATACTTTTAAAAGTTATATCACAAGATGACCTATATTCTAAAGTATCCAATAAAATCAAAGATGAAAATAATATTTTTTTCATAGGGCGTGGAATTGATTTTGCTACCTCTATGGAGGGATCATTAAAACTAAAAGAAATATCATATATACATTCAGAAGCCTATGCCGCAGGTGAGCTAAAGCATGGAACTATATCTCTTATTGAAAAAGAAACTCCTGTAATTGCCATTGCTACTGATGATATGCTATATGAAAAAACTATTAGTAATATAAAAGAAATAAAATCAAGAGGAGCTTTTGTTATTTTTATTACAAATAAAGATTTGAATTTGTCTAACGAATATGACTTTGCTAATATATGTATAAAATTACCCAAAGCAACAAAATTTATACAACCAATAATTGTAACTATTGCTTTACAATTAATTGCCTATCAAACAGCAAAAGCTAAAAAATGTGATATTGATAAACCTAGAAACTTGGCTAAATCTGTTACAGTTGAATAAATAATTAGCTTTTTTAAATAGAACTATTATATAATAGTTCTATTTTTTATGTAAAATCACATTGACTTTTACTCTATAAAATGTTATAATATCGATGTTTAACAAATTAATCTAAATATTAATATATGAAGGAGTTTTATCATGAAAAAAAAAGCAAACAATTTAGGATTTTTGCTATATAGTTTTGTAATTTATTTTTCCACTTTTGTTATATGTTCTACACTTATTTTGGGTGCTTACATATATATTATATCTTTAGAAGATTTTACTATAAAAAGCGTATCATATGACAGTATTCCAAAAATATACGATATGAATGGTACTGAACTTTATGCACTTTATGTAGGCGAAAATCTTGGAACAAATAGAACACAACATACTATAGCTATTGAAAATCTTCCACAACATGTAAAGCTAGCTTTTGTTGCAGCTGAGGATAAAAGATTTTATTTTCACAAAGGATTTGACCTAGTTCGGATTTCAGGAGCAATAGTTAATGCTTTTAAAAATCATGGTAATGCGAATCAGGGAGCAAGCACTATTACACAACAACTAGTTAAAATATACAGCAAAGATGATGAACATACTCTAAAAAGAAAATGTAGAGAGCTTGGTAGATCAATTAAAATCGAACGAGAAATGTCAAAAGATGAAATACTAGAAGCATATATAAACATTGCATACTTTGGCAATAATGCTTATGGAATTTATGATGCAAGTTATACTTTCTACGGTAAGTCCCCAAAAAATTTAACTATTGCTGAGGCTGCATCTCTTGCTGGTAAGCTTAAATATCCAAATTCAAGTAATCCTTTTTCTGATACTAAAGACTATTTTTATACTAGAAAAGATTATGTTTTATCCCAAATGTATGCAAATGATTTTATTTCAAAAAAAGACTTTGAAAATGCAAAAGTTGAAAAGCTTAGCCTAATTCAATCCACATTAAGTGCGACATATACTCCATATACAAACTTGGCGTTAAATGAAGCCTACAATATGATTATTTCGTATTATCAAAACAAAGGAAAAAACATTTCTATTGAAGATGCAAAAGCCATTTTAAGAAGTGCTAATACAAAAATTTACACAAACATAGATACCACACTTCAGCAAAATTATTATGATAAAATAACAACCTACTTACATGATAAAAATGGTCTAAAAGTAACTTTTATATTAACGACAAAAGATGGAAAAGTCCGTGGCTTTTTTGGTGATATTAACAATTCAAATCGAGCACCGGGATCCACTATGAAACCTATTTGTGCATACTCACCTGCATTTGAATTAGGAATATTAACTCCAGACTCTAATATAGTTGACGCACCATTTGAAACGGGAGACTTTAACCCCAAAAACTTTGATGGTAGTTATAAAGGAAATGTAAGCGTAAAATATGCAATAGCCAATTCGCTTAATACATGTGCAGTTCGCGCTTTAGATGCAGTTGGGCTTAAAGCCTCCTATAGTTTTATTAAAAAATTTGGTATTTCTTCTATAAAACAAAGTGAGATGAATAGATCGGTTGCAATTGGATGCTACGGTGTGTCCCCTTTTGAAATGGCACAAGCTTATAATACTTTCAATAATGATGGTGGCATGGTTAATTTACAACTTATTGATAAAATAATAGTAAATGGTATTACAATTATGCCTAACATTTTAAAAACTCATGTTATTTCTTCAAATGCAAATGATATGATTAAAATATGTTTAAAAGAAGCTGTATTAAATGGTAGTTGTACAAAAGCACAAATACCAAATATTGAAACATTTGCAAAAAGTGGAACAAGTGATAACAATAAAGATTATTGGTTATGTGGATTTACACCTGATATAACTTCGGTTATTTGGATGGGATATGATATTCCAAAACAAATGCCATTTTCTTCCACAGATTCTAAAACACTTTGGAAAGAACTTAGTAATATGTATTACAAATAAATAAACACCTCACTTTTTTATAAAGTGGGGTGATTTTTAATTTTATTTTATTTACTTAAATCACTTCATATTTTGATATGAAATAATTTTTATTTTCTTTATTAAAAGTATATTTTGCTTTTGATAGCTTTGTTTTATCTATTGTAGAATTTAATATGAGTTCATTAATTAAATCAGATTGATAATCTTCATTAAAAATTCTTTCATCTTCAATATTTTTAATTTTATCTTTTTTAGAATCATCGTAATAAATACTTGCCTTGTTATCTTGAGAAGTAAAATCTACATAAGAATATCCTACAACAAATACTTGATATACAAAAAGATAAGCCTTATTTTCATCTTCTTCAATATAATATGGAATATCTATTACATATTCAAAGTCTTCACCACCAAATCCAATTGGAATTATTGTGTAATTATTGTCTGTACTATTGTAATTACTTAAATATACTTCTTTATTATCAATTTTAACATTAACGCCAAAATAATCTTTTGCAACTTTTAACAAATCACTACCTGTAATTATGTTCCCAAAATATTTTTCTTCCATTTTTAACATATATGAATACTCTGCATTTTTAAATGCCTTATCAATAGAAAGCATTATTATATAATCATTACTTAATCCACTTTTTTTTAGTTCGTCATATATTGGTCTAGAATACATATTTGATACTTGTGCTTTTTGAATCAAATCCATTCCAATTTTACTACTTATTACAACACTTTGTGGCTTATTTTTTTCCTCTTTGCTTATTACTTTTTCGTCATGCTTTTCTTCTATACTATTATTTTTAATATTTAATTTTTTTTGGGTAAGCTTATTAGTAATAAAAAAGCCTAAAAATGTTAATATTAAAATAATAATAACAATTGATATAGTTATTATAACATTTTTTTTATTCATATTATCCCCCTATACTCCATTTGACATTGCATCTACAAATGCTTGTCCAAATATATTAAATTCTTTAGTATTTTTTAATTCAAAAGCAAATAATTTTTTCACATCTGATTTTAAAACATATTTAATTGCTAGAAAAGTTGATTGTGATAATTTTATATATCTTCTAACATCTTTTGATTTAATACAAGATACACATAAAAATACATTACTTACATAATCATAAAAAATAGTATTATTTGTTTCAGTAGAAAATTTTATTACTTGTCCACACTGTGAACATGTATCTACTCTTGGGCTAAATCCTAACACATCAAACATTTTTATTTTAAATATTGATGTTATAAAAGAAATTTCCTTGTTTTTTGTATCTAAAATATATAGAGTATTTAAAAACAATTTTAATATCTCAGACGTATCTTGATTTTCATCTGTAACTAAATTAATTATCTTAGTCATCTCAAATGCAGCTTGTAATTTATCAAAATCTACTCTTAAATTATAAAAAGTGCTAATTACACTAGCAGAATTCACATAATAGTAGCTAGATCTTCTATATAGCACAAACTCACTATACACTAAATACTGTGAATTGGCAAGGATAGGGCTATTGGTTCTTTTTGAACCTTTTGCAATACAAGATATTTTACCACAATTATCAGTAAGAATTGTTATTATCTTATCATTATCTTTATACGTTGTTTCTTTAATTACTATCCCCTTTATTTTGATTAAACTCACAATAATTTTCTCCTATATTTTGTATTTCATTTTTATTTTTTATATTTTCTATATCTAAAAATTTTTTATATTCAATATATAAATCAATATTTCCCGTCTTTAAAAAATTATTCCATGCTATTTGTTCATACATATATATCACCTAATAATATTTTATGCAAATATACAATTCATATACAAAATATTTTATAACAACTTGTCAACTTTTATATAAATTTGTTTAAAATTTACTTTTAACATTATTAATATATATATCTTTTTCTTGCCAATTTGGTCTAACCTTTACCCAAATTTTCAGTTCAACTTTACTCTCAAGCATAGCTTTAATTTCTTTTTTAGACTCTTGAGTTATTTTTTTTAGCATTTGCCCATCTTTTCCGATTATTATTGGCTTATGTGAATCTTTCTCACATATTAAATTAACATCTATATTATATGAAATTTCCGAGTCATTCTCTACAACTTCTTTAAAATTTTCAACCTCTATTTTAATTCCATGAGGTACTTCTTCATCTAAATTATTTAAACATTTTTCACGTATTATTTCTTCTACTAATTCTCTTTGTGTTATATCTGTTATTTCATCTTCATCATATATTGGTTCACCTTCGGGAAGATATTTTTCAATGTTTTTTATTAAAATATCTATACCATCATTTTTATATATTGATATTGGTATTATTTCATCAAAACTTCCTTTTATACTATTTATATATTTGTTATACTCATTCATTATCAATAAAATCCTAGATTTTTCAATTTTATCAATTTTATTAATGCATAGTATAATTTTTGCGTTGGAGTCAATTACATTTTGAATTATTTTTTTACTTGTCTCATCAATTTTCGGTCTAGTAGCATCAACTAAATATATAACTACATCTACATTATTGATAGAATTTACTACTCCTTGCATCATATATTGCCCTAATTTATGCTTTGGCAAATGAATTCCAGGAGTATCTATTAATATCATTTGTGATATATCAGTTGTTATTATTCCTTTTATATTAAATCGTGTAGTCTGTGGTTTTGGTGTAGTTATTGCCACCTTAAATCCAACTAGTTTGTTTACTAAAGTAGATTTTCCTGCATTAGGCTTTCCTACAATAGTTATATATCCTGTTTTAAACATTTTACTTCCTCCGATTTTTATTATATCAAAAATATAGTAAAAATACAACTAATAACTATACTATTATATTTTTGAATAATTATATATTAAATTAATGTATAATATTACTATCTATATTACTATTGCATTTTACATAATTATGTGTTATAATGTGTATGCACAAAAATATTCATATTGATTTTAAAATAAAAATTAAGGAGGAGTACAATGTTAAAGCCAGAATGTTTGTATCACTATTATAATATGTCACTTCAAGAAATTCAATTTGCATGTAAAAAAAAGCAACTAATACTTGGACTAATTTATGATATCAAAAGTGATAGCCTAACAGTACGTCTTGGTAGCAATATTTTTGCTACCCTACCAAAGGAAAATTATTCAATGTATCCAGATGATTTTAACTATGTTTATAAACATGAGAAAAAAATTGTGTGCTATATTGAAGATATCGAAAACGGAAATATTATCTTAAATAGGAAAAAGGTAATGGAAGATTCTTTTTTAGAAGTAAAATGTATGATAGGTCAAAAAGTTACCGCTAAAGTGCTTACTTTAATTGATTTTGGAGCATTTGTAGACATAGGACACGGAATAAAGGGGTTTATTCCTTTACGGGATTTAAACAAGTGTAGAATAAATACATCTTTTGATGTTTTATCTAAAAACCAGGTAATTAATGTTATCATTGAAAGTTTTAATGATATTACTGGAAATTTTAATGTTAATTATAAAGCTTGTTTTAATGGTTCAACTTGTGACTATTCAAGAAATCAAATAGTTGAAGGTAAAATCAGATGTCCACTATTTCAAGATGGACAATTGACAGGTTATTTTGTAGAAATAACTCCAAATTTAAATGGTATATTTGACACATCCTCCATTATGACATATGGAGAAAAAAGGCGCTTTTTAATCCGCGCCATAAGTAAAAAAGGATTAAAATTAGAACTTGCATAAATTTGCAAGTTCTTTTTTCTTTGATTGTTAATTTATATTTAACATTTTTTTTCTTTTTTCATATACTACCATATGAGGTGATATATATGAATCAAGTCTGCTACACTTTAGCAATTAGACAAATGAGGTGTCAAAACTCAATAAAAAAAACTGTAGATAATGTATATACAAATATAGTTCCAAATACAATAATCACTTTAAGTTTTGGATACTTTGTAAAGCTTATATCTACCAATTCTACAAATATTACTATACAACTTTCAAACTCATCTCAAATCCCTAATTTAGTTTTTAATATTCCTGCTGGAAGCTATAAGATTTTTGATCTACCAACTGAATCTGGAACACTAAGAGTATATATTGGAGCAACTGCAATAGATTGTCAAGATACCATTGTATGTTGTAGAATGTGAGGAAAATTTATGAATGAATTTAATATTTTACTTAATATTTCTGAAACTATTTGTACAAAAAACTGTAAAGAAAACTTTGAGCGAAGTGTATCAGTTACATCTACATCACAAAAGGTTATTTTACAAGATGGTTATATATTAAATATAATTGCTATTGGAGATGATTATTTTACAGTACTTATCCAAAACGGAGTTGAAACTATAATACGTAATGTATATACATCTTTTCCACTACAAATGTGTCTTCCAAATAAATGTGCAAAACATTTACTTACTCTAAGTGGAAAAATTATAAATACATAATAGCTTTGGGAGGATATATATGGATGAGTGCTTAAGTACTGGACTAGAACTTCTCATGCTAAGTAATCTTGTTTCGATTGTATTAGTAAGAGATTTAAATGAATCGCAACAACTTATTTTAAGTTCTTTTTTACAAATGGTAGGACAAAATATTTCATCAATAGCATCCGTTTGCGATTTATATCAAAATGAAAATCAAGAAAATAATATAAAAGAAAATAGCACTATCAAAAACAATAATACTGTTATTTTTAAATAGTGCTTTATATAATTAAACTTTAAAAGCATTGATTTGCTTTCTATCTTCTTTTTCCTTTAAATCTTGCCTTTTATCATAGAGTTTTTTACCTTTACATACTGCTATTTCAATTTTCATCCATCTTCCCGCATTGTACAACCTTTTTGGAACTAACGCATACCCTCCTTGTTTCATATAATTAAGCAATTTTAATATTTCATTTTTATGCAAAAGAAGTTTTCTATCTCTTATAGGATTTACATTATTAATATTTCCCATTTCATAAGGACTTATATGCATATTTTTTAAAACAATTTCATAATTATTAATAATAGCAAAGCTATCTTTTAAATTACACATACTATCTCTAATCGATTTTACTTCTGTACCTTTTAATTCAATACCACATTCTACAGTTTCTATTATTTCGTATTTATGATTAATTTCTCTATTATTAATATACACTTTACTTTTATCTTTTTTAATAGGCATATATATATACCTCACTTTCTTATTTATTTTTAACTTCATTTAAAAAGTTGCATTTTGCTACCTGTTCTACTCCACACGCAGAACATACGTCTTGACATCTTGGTGTATTACACCCTTTTACTGATTTTTTATATTCTCTTTTTAGAAATTCTTTTGTTACACCATGCATTATATTATCCCATGGAAATTCATAATCCAAATCATATTCCTTGTTTGCATACTCTTTATAATCAATACCACAATTTTCAAAAGCTTGCATCCAAGCATTATAATTTAGCATCTCATCAAAGCTATCAAACTTAGCTCCCATTTTAAAAGCTTCAAATATAACGTCACCTATTTTACTATCGCCTCTTGCAATAGTAGCCTCTAGCATACTGACTTTTGGATCATGCCAACTATATTTTATACTTTTATTTTTTAATTTATCTCTTAAATATTGCTGTTTTAATTCTATTTTTGAAATTGTATTTTGTCCAAACCACTCAAATGGAGTATGTGCTTTTGGAACAAAAGTAGATACCGAAACTGTTACTAAACATTTATTATTTCTTTTTTCTTTTGGAATACTATAAAAAAGATTAACAATTTCATTTGCAAGCTCTACTATTTGTTCTAAATCATCATATGTTTCAGTTGGAAGTCCTATCATAAAATATAGTTTAACACTTGACCATCCATTTTCAAATGCTAATTTACATCCATCTAATATTTCTTCTTTAGTTATATTTTTATTTATTACATCTCTCAATCTTTGGCTCCCAGCCTCAGGAGCAAATGTAAGTGAAGATTTTCTAACTTCTTGAATTTTATTTAATATATCTAGGTTTATAGAATCGATTCGAAGTGATGGTAATGATATTCCAAGTTTTTTTGCTTCCCCAATTTTTAAAAGCCTAGTTGCAAGATTATTAAAATCACTAAAATCACTTGTGCTAAGTGAAGCAAGTGAAATTTCATTTTGTCCAGTATGCATTAAAGATTTTTTTGAAAGTTCAATTAATTTATTAGTAGATTTTTCTCTTACTGGTCTATAAATATATCCTGCTTGACAAAATCTACATCCCCTACTACACCCTCTAAATACTTCCAAAGATATTCTATCTTGTATTATTTTAATATTAGGGACAACAAAATTTGTAGGGAAATATACTTTATCCATATCATTTATCACAACTTTTTTAATAATATTATCTTTTGTATGTAAAGACGGAATATATATTCCTTGTATATCTTTTATACTTTTTAAATATTCAATTTTGGGTATTTTTTTGTCTTTCCACTCAATATATTTTTCTACTACTAAATCAATTAATTCTTCTCCTTCACCTAGCATAAAAAAATCAAAAAAATCACTAAGTGGATAAGGATTAGATGCGCATGGTCCTCCTGCTACTACAAAAGGTTCATTTTCTTTTCTGTCTTTTGCATAAATTGTGATTCCTGCAAGATCTAACATGTTTAAAATATTAGTATAACTCATCTCATATTGCAAAGTAAATCCAACCATATCAAAATTATCTATACTTTCTTTTGACTCTAGTGCATACAGTTTAACTTGCTTAGATCTCATTAAATTTTCAAAATCTACCCAAGGTGCAAATACTCTTTCACACCAAGTATCATCTCTATTATTTAATACACCATAAAGTATCTTCATTCCAAGGTTGGACATTCCTATATCATATATATCTGGAAAGCAAAAGGCAAATCTGCACTTAATATTTTTCTTATCTTTTATTACTTGATTATACTCTCCACCTGTATATCTTGCAGGTTTTTGTACACTTAATAATTCTTGTCTAGTAAATTCAAGCATTAAATTCTCCTTTAACTTATATTTTCATTATATAATTTAGTGATTTTAATATTATTTTGAATTAAATTATTTAATTCATTATATATTTTATCTGTTACTATTTTAAGCTCAATATTTGAACTTAAATTATTATCTTTTAAATTGACATTTATAGCTTTAGGCATATCTAAATATACATACTTAATCTGAGATAAAACATTTTTATCTGAATTATTTGCAAGCATGGTTAATTTATAACTTGTGTCTTTTAATGAATAGTTTATATTATCTAAATAAAACTTATTTTCCCTTAATAAAAATTCATCATACAGTATTTTTACTTGTTCTAAAACTTTTTGTTTATCTTGTTCTGAGAATTCTAAAAGTGTTACTTTTGTTACTTGTTCTTTATTTACTACTTCTTCATGACCATTTTTAACTTCATTACTAACTTGAATAGGTTCATTTAAGTATTTTTTTATATTTTCATCAATTGACATTAATATAGAATTTAAATATGTAAGAATTTCTTTTGAAACTACACTATATTGTTCTTTATCCTCATAAATTTTATCATTGATATCCTCACTTTTTTCTATACCATCTGTTTTTATCTCCTGCTTTTTTACAGAATCTTTAACATAATTTTCTAATCTGTTTTTTCTTTCTAGCATATTTTTCTTAGTACTAAGAAGAACTTTATCTATATTTATATCTTTTAAAGAATTAGCGTAATTATCATTTATTTTTTTTGAAAAATCTAATAGCCTTCCTTCTAAGTCTACAGTCTTTCTTAAAGAAGATTCAATATCTTCTTTTGATATAAGAATATTACTTGTCGAAAATTTAATTTCTTTTATTTCTTTACTTATTTTTGTATACTCATCAATATATCCATTATATATGTTTTCATCAATATTTAATATATATAAATATGTTATAACATCATCGGTTTCTAATAGTTTATCATTTAAAGTTGATAGTCTTAAAGAAATATTATTTAAGCTATCTTTTTTTTGTTTATCCACATAAAAAGAAAAAAATCTATTAATTTGTGTATCTATAAACTCTTGAGTTGATTCTAATTGCTCGATATACTGAGTAAGTTTAACCACACATATATTAGCATCTGCAAAGCTAATATTCTCATCCATTTTAACATCTCTTGTAGAAACTACAAATCCCGCTATTTCAAGTTCAGGTAACTTTATGCTAGAGTTTGTAACTATATCTTTTATATTATAACCACTAGCAACATCACCAGTTGAAATTCCTTTTTTTATTTGCAACCTTTGTTCAATTGCAAAAGTAAGTCCAAACATTGGAGTATCAATATTTAATCTTATTGCGGGATATTTTTTATACTCCTCTTGTTTCTTTATATTTTCTACTTTTTCATCTATTAATTTTAAATTTTGCCTTATTTCATCAGAAAGTTCTTTTATTGTATTGAGTATTTCTTTTTTTTGAATCTCATCTAATTTTAATTTTTCTTCTTCTGTTATATTTTGAACTACAATCGGATTTATTTCTTCACCATATACATATGGAAAAAACACTATAAAAATAGCTGCAAAAAATATACCGATTTTAGAAAAAAATGCTTTTTTCATAATATATGATACCCTCCACAAATTTAGATAAATTATATCACATAACTGCTCATATGTAAATACAAGTATCTGTTTTATAATAATTTTACTGGTTAGTGCATTAAACAATAAAAGCTGCTAATAAATTTATAATTAACAGCTTTTATTCATCAATATTTATATTTAAATATCTAGTAAAATAGAAATCTCCTTTTGTAATATTTTCTTTAATGGAATTTGAAATTTTAATGGCTTTAAATAAAATATTTTGTTTTTTTTCTAAATAATATTTTCTTTTATTCATTATCATAAGTTCAGCAAATATTTCTGCTCTGTCTTCCTTAGGACTACTTTTAGAATATTTACTAACAAAATATGGATTTTCATCTGTAATATATGATCTTGTTTGTTCATCTATTAGTGCAACATAATCTTTAGTTAAGTTTGCCAAATTCTCCTCATATCTAAATTTCTTAGGATTTAAATTATCCCAAAGTTTAAAGATATCTTTATTTTTACTTATCATATAATATTCTAAAATATGATACATTTCATGATGAAAAGCTCTTTCAAATTTATCATTATTGCTTATGTATATTTTATATTCATTTAAATTATTTCGCGAAGCTAATGCCAAATTATTATTATTGAATTTATCAACAAATAAAATGTATAGTGGAAAACCGCTTTCTTTTAAATTATCAAATACTTCTTTTGGATATTTTTCTAAAGATGAATATATAGTTTTAAGATTATTATTTACAATATTTTCATTTGATTGTTCTATGGCATCAATTTTTTTCATATATTTTTGGGTATCTGATCCATATAAAACAGTAATTCCATAATCTTTTTTTATTTTCAACAAATATAGTTTATTTTCTTCTTGTATAGCAGTTTTCTTATCTATAATAAGTGACATCGTTTGTTCATATTCAACATTTTCTAAATTATTTGCAGTTATTTTTTTAATAACTAAAATAGAAAATAAAATAATACACAAGAAAATAATTATTTCAGAAATTAGCGATAATCTCTTGTTTTGTACAGTTTCTATCATTATTTCCTCCGTTTAAATTAAAGATCTATATATTTAGTATCAAGTGAATTAAATATATAATGATACATATCCTCACCATTTAACAGATACTCATCATATTTTTTAAGGTCTATATCTGATATGTATATATCTTTTTGATTATTACTAGATAAACTGATTTGCACTTCATCTATTTGTTTATATTTTGAAAATCCTTTTATATCATTTAAAAAAATAACTATTTCTTTGCAAAATTCATTAAGACTATTATCATTTTCATTTATTACAGTTTTGCATATATTTAACTTAGTTTGATCAAGTTTAGTTGTCTCAAAACTAAATGTAAATTCTTTATATTTTTCATCAAAATTATTATTAATAAAATCAATTATAAGTTTTTCAAATTCATTATTATTTTTAGCTATTAAGCCTTCTTTATACTCATCTATTACAAAATTTATATCTTTTAAATATATTGTGTATTTAGTCGTAATTTTACTACTTTTATTTAACACCTTAAATTCATAACTTCTATTTAAGAAAAAATTAAATTTACTGTCAACTATTTCAAATTTATCACTACTTTTGTTGCTTAAATATTTACTTAAATTACTTTTGCAAATTTCATAATTAAATATATTCCCATTTGTATACAAATGTATAGCGAAACAAAATGCAATAAGTATTAACGTAATTGCTTTTATTTTTGCTATTTTTTTATTTGATATTTTTTTGTTTTTTTTATAATATAAATATATATTGTATATATACTCTCCTATGACTTCACCTAAAGCTACTTGAAGTCCAACAGAAAAGCTAAAAAACATATTTTCAATTAAAGGCATACCAACTTTTAAATATAACATACAAGTAGATGTCACAATTGAAAAAATAGTAGTAGTTACTGGCTTTCCAAAAGTTATTTTACCAACTGCACCTAGTATAAATAGTAAAGGTATCATTTTTATATATAAAGAACCATATGAATTAGCAAAAATAACTACAACTATTACACAAATA
>JAVXAF010000008.1:0-31839 GCA_036660635.1 Clostridia bacterium
TCCGCCATAATTATATAAAATAAATAGCTTAATGTAGTCAGAATATAAAGAATTTTCTTTACTAATTTTTATTTGATTTGTAATTTTTTCTTTTTCTTGCTTATCATATATTATAATATCAAAATCATTTAAGTGTTTTTTAAATGATTTAGTTATATTTTTATAATTATAAAAAAAATGTATTTTATTCATATTTCCTCCTAAATTAAGCTATTATATTATCTTTTAATTATTTTTTTTGCAAGCATAATAGTTTTTCTATATATTTTAAATTTCCACATCTTTGCCGCAAATTTTTCTTTTGTTGATTTTTCTAATTCATCAAAATTAGCAAAAAAATTTCTATCCATCTCATTATATAAAACTATTAATCTCTCTGCTAAGTTATAATCATCTTTTAAATCTTCATACTTAACTTCTGTGCCTTTTTCAATTCTTGTTTTAATTATTTCTAACATATTTTCTTGCATTTGTTTTACTGTAAATTTTTCAATTATCCTTTTTCTACAGTTTTGTTTTAATATCTCACCTTTATCTATAACCTCACATATTGCATCTACATATGAATTAATTTCTTTTTCACTATAATTATAATTATTTATATCTTCATTTGGATCTTGATATAATTTAACTACTTTCCCACAAGTATCATCTATTAATTCCTTTTGCCCGCCAACATCTGAAGTTATTACTGGTACTCCCATTGCTAGTGATTCATACGCTGTTAAAGATAACCCCTCAATCATTGAACATATAAGTGTTGCATCAGCTATTTTATAATAAGGTCTTACATCATTTTTTACTCCTATAAATGAAATATAATCGTTTAACTTATATTGTTTTACTTTTTCTTTACAATCATTTAATAAATTACCATCACCAACAATTATAAAACCTATATCTTTTCTTTTCTTAGTTAATTTTTTTAGAACCTCTATCATTAAATATGGTCTTTTTTGTTCTGAAATACGACACGGAAATATAACTTTCTTCTTTCCATTTAGATTTTCTATACATGCATCCTTTGGATTTTCTACATTATCTTTGTCAAATTTGTTTTCCTCTGTGCCAATATATACAACTCCAATTCTATCATTTTGCTTATTCATTTGCTTTTTCATAACTTCAATTAAATAAGCTGAACAAGTGTAAGAATAGTCTATATATTTTTCTACTGCAATAGAGTCTCTAGGATATCCACCATCTCTCCAATACCACTCTTCCATATGAACATAATCAATTATTGGGAGCTCCGGATATTTGCATTTAATCCAAGGAATTAAGTAATAACCATATGTACTATTACTTTCAAAAAGTAAATCATAATTTCTTGATCTTATTAAATAGCTTACAAAAGAAGGCCAGTCCTCTTTATTTAAAAAAGTACTTAAATCAAAAATTTCTGTAGCATACATTTCAAATTTTTGTCTCCATACATATTTTGAAGGTACAGTTGTTATGATAGTTACTTCATATCCTTCATCATGTAATTTTTCTAATAAATGTAAATTAAACTTATCAGCACCACCAACAGTAATCCATGGAAAAATACAAAGTATTCTTTTTCCGTTTTTTTTATTTTTAATTATTGGTATCTCAAAATCAAACTCTACAGGATGAGCTCCATAAGGTATATAAGAGTCTGTTAATGGATACTGAATAGCACCTACTTTATTTTTAATACTACTGCCAATCTTTTTTATTTCTTTTAAAGCTTTTTTCTTAGAGTCTTTTTTTGAATTTATAGTGCTTAAGACACCTGTATCATTTCTTCTATACCAAAAGGAATAATATGACATTTTAAGAGGTATAGCACCATCTGACATCATTCTTAACCACAAGTGCCAATCTTCATAAATATTGCTAGGAACATTTGAATATCCGCCAACTTTCAATACACTTTCTTTTTTTATTAATGCATTACAGCACATTAAATTTTCTTTTTTTTCTCTATATGTATCAAATGGTGGATTCCATAAATATTTTTCAGTTCCAAATCCAACAGTATCTGCATACACCCATGTTACTTCTGGATGTGTTTTTATAGCAAAATATGATGTCTCTAATGCAGTATTTTCGATTAAATCATCTGAATCTAATATATATATATAATCTGCTTGTGATTTACTAATAGCTATATCACGAGTCTTAGGAAGTTTCATATTTTTTTCATTATAATAAACCTTAATCCTAGAATCCATTTTCTGTAATTGTTCTAATACAACTTTTTCATCTGGTTTACTACAGTCATCTACAATAATCCATTCCCAAAAAGGAAATGTTTGATTAAATATTGAATATGCAGTTTGCATAATATTTTTACTTCCATTATAATAAGCTGTAATGATACTTATTAGTGGCTTTTCAATCTTAATATTAATTTCCTTTTCTAATTTTTTTCCTGGTTCTTTTGAAAAATCAAAAAAATTAAGTTCACTCAATTATTTCACCCCATCGTTTTTAAATATTCTCATTATCTTTTTAACTGCTTTGTATGATCTAGAGCTTTTTATTCCAACAAGTTCTTCAGACTTTTTATCTAATTCTTCTTTTAAATAAACATAGCTATCATTCAATTTTTGTATTTCTTTAGTTCTTTCTATATTATTTTCTTCAATTATTTTATAGTTTCTATTTAGTTCCTTTTGCAAAAACTCTTTTTCATTATAACTAACTAAAAATCTTTCGAAAAATTCAATATTATTTAACAAATTTTTATCAATTTGTGAACCATTCTTAATAAGAGCATCAATTTTATCAGTTAATTTTCTATACATTATTTGACTTGAAAATCTTTCTAATATCAAAGTTCTACATCTATTTTTAAGATCAGTTTTACTAAAATCATCTAATTCTATGATTTTTTGTATTTTTTCTAGATATGCATTTATTTCATCCTCACTATAATCAAAATTAAATTCATCTTTTACTCTGGATTGATAATTTTTAACGATAGCTCCAACATCTGAAGAAACTAATTCTCTTTGTCCCCCAACATCTGAAGAAACCACAGGTATACCCATAGACAAAGACTCATAGGCAGTTAATGTAATACCCTCAGATAATGAGCAAATAAGCGTTAAATCTGCAATTGCATAATACGGTCTTACATCCGCTTTGTAATTTGTAAATATTATATATTCACTCAATTTATTATCATCAATAAATTTAATCATATCTTTTTTTGCTGGTCCATCTCCTACAACTAATACTACTATATTTTTATTTACTTCTACTAATTTCTTTATTATAGTAAGCATTAATATTGGTCTTTTTATATATGAAAGTCTACATGGAAATAGAATTACTTTTTTATTTTTAATTTTAGCCTTTATTTCTTCTTCAATTTTATATTTTTTTGAAGGATCAAATATACTATCATCAATACCTAAATAAATCACTTCTGTATTATCTACTTTTTTATTCATATCCTTTTGCATTACTTCTTTTAAATGATTGCTACATACAAAAGTGGCATCTAAAAATTTTGAAACAGCAATAGAATCTCTAGGATATCCACCATCTCTCCATTCCCACTGTTCTGCATGCAAAAAGTCTATAATTGGAATATTCGGAAATTTGCTTTTTAACCATGGAATTATCATATATCCATACATACTATTACACTCAAATACTAAATCAACATTCCTACTTTTCATTATATATGATATAAATGCAGGCCAATACTCTTTTTTTAAGAAAGTAGTCAAGTCAAAAAAATCATCTACACATTCTTCAAATTGTTGCCTTAAGTCATATTCATGAATTTCTGTAGTTATAACTGAAATTTCATAATTATTCTTTTTCAAATACTTAATATAGTTTAAATTAAATAGATCTGCACCACCAACTACAGCCCATGGAATAATGAATAAAATTCTTTTTTTATCTTTTTTTATACTGGAATTTATTTTATTAAATTTAGCAAATTCAAAAGGATAAAAATTATAATTATTATTAAAAAGCTGAGGAAATTGAATACATTCTATTTCTGTATTTATTGTTTTGGCTATATTATTTATATACTTGTGTGCTATATTTGCTTTTTTATTATCCGAATTTATAGAATGTAATCTTCCTGTATCTAAGCTTCTATACCAAAATCCATAGAAATTCATCATAACTGGTTTATATCCTTTTTTAAAAAAAGATAACCACATATACCAGTCTTCATGTACTTCCTTTGGTAGTTTTATATATTCTTCTAATTCTAAAAATTTATCTTTTCTTATAAAAGATGCTACCGCTATTATGTTTTCTTTTTTTTCATCTTCGAGATTAAACTTATGATTATATAAAAAATTACTATCACCAAAAGTTACAAATGGAGTATACGCAAAAGTTGCTTCATTATTAGTAAATAGCGTAAAATATCCACATTCTAGCATTGTATTATTAATTAAATCATCAGCGTCTAAACAAAACACTATATCAGCTTTTGAATTTTGTACGCCAAAATATCTAGCACTAGCAGGTCCAGCGTTTTCTTTGTTTAATACGATAATTCTATTATCTAATTTTTTAAGATTTTCAAGTACTTCTTCAGTATCTTTATCTGTACTACCATCATTTATTATAATCCACTCAAAATGTTTAAAAGTCTGATTTAGTATACTAGTAGCAGTTTGCATTATATATTTACTAGCGTTATAATATGGAGTTATAATACTAATAAGCGGAATTATATTGTCTTTTATATTTCTATTAGCAATTTCCATCAAAGGCAATCTTGAAAAATCAAACTTTTCCTCTTCCATAAAAAACTCCTTATCATATATTGAAATAATATCTTTATCCTTGTAATTTTAAATATTCATCTATAACTTCATCAGTGTTTCCATCTAATCTTATTTCACCGTTATATAACCAAATAGCCCTATCACAAAAACTTTTAACCTGAGGTACACTATGAGATACAAATACCATTGTTTTTCCTTGTTCTTTTAATTCTTTCATTTTAGCTAAACATTTATCTTGAAAATGAGAATCACCAACAGCCAGTATTTCATCTATAAGTAAAATCTCAGCTTGTACATTTACTGCAATTGAAAATGCAAGTCTCATATACATACCTGATGAATATGTTCTTACAGGTACATCTATAAATGTACCTAACTCTGAAAAATCTATTATTGTATCTAGTATTGGGTCAACATCTTTTCTGCCAAGTCCATACATAGAAGCATTAAAATATATATTTTCTCTACCAGTAAAATCTGTATTAAATCCTGCTCCAAGTTCAATCATACTAGAAACTTTTCCTTTTATTTCTATTGTTCCTTTTTCTGGATAAATTATTTTATTTAATAGTTTTAAAAGAGTAGATTTACCACATCCATTAACGCCAATTAATGCAACAGATTCACCCTTTTGTATATCACATGATATATTTTTTAAAACAACATGTTTACTTTTTTTATTTCTTCTAAAATTTGCTAGTCTTTCTTTTAAAAAATATGCCTTATCTTCATAAACAGTAAATTCTTTTGTAACATTTTTTACAGATATAGCTATTTCATCTTTTATTTTCTTCTTTGTCATTTTACTATACCTCCTCTGCAAAACGTCTTTGTAATTTATTAAATACTTTATATCCAAGTATAAGCATAATAATCGCAACAACAGTTGCAATACCTAAAGAACCAAAATCTGGCCAAGTTTTTGAATACAATATACTTTGATATCCTTGCATAATTGAAACCATTGGGTTTAGTTTATATAAAGATAAAAATCTCTCAGGTATCATTGATACACTATATAATATTGGGCATGCATACATCCATATCATCATTACTGGATTCATAATATATTGTACATCTCTTATATATACATTAGCAGCTGAAAGGAAAAATATGATTCCTAAAGTAAACATTGCTTGTATTAGAACTATAAGAGGTAAAAATAGTGCAAACCAAGAAATTCCAACGCCTGATACTAAAATTGCAATAAATATAATTACAGCACTAAAAAAATATTGTATAGTATTGCTAATAACTACTGAAAGTGGAAGTATTTCTCTTGGAAAATATACTTTTTTTAATATACTTGCATTATTTGAAACACACGTTGTTCCATTTGAAATAGAATTGGCAAACGCATTCCATGGCATTAAACAAATAAACAAATAAATTGAATAATGTTCTATACCTGATTTAAATATAAATTGAAATACTAATGAATATACAGCAAGCATTAATAATGGATTAAGTAATGTCCACAAAAATCCAAAAAAAGATCCTTTGTATCTTCCATTAATATCTTGCTTAACAAGTGTCACTAACATATGTCTATATTTATATATTTCTTTGATTTTTTCTATAAATTTCATTTTTTTCTCCTTTAATTTAACTATTTGCAATTACCATAACAATAATGATAATTTTAATTCGAATTTTAATTTATAATATATTCTTTTAAAAATTGTTATTACTACATCACCACCTGCCTTAAAATTATATCATACAATTATTATTTTTAAAAGTCTTTTATATAAAAAAGTGACAAAAAATATATGATAAATACTGCTTTTTAGCATATATTATCATATATTTACATAATATCTAATTTATTTTAATAAATTTAAAAATTCTTCCTTTATTTGATCTAATCTTTGCTCATTATTTGCCTCAAATCTAGCAGTTATATTTGGCCCTGTATTAGATGCTCTAACTAGTGCCCATCCATCTGTAAATTCAGCTCTTACCCCATCAATATCATTAAATTTATACTCTTTATACTTGCAATAATCTTTGACTTTTTCTATAATTTTAAATTTTTCATCATCATTTGATTTAATAACAATTTCCGGAGTAGAAAAGTATTTATTAATTCCATCTAAAAGCTCAGTTATTGACTTTCCTGTATTTGAAAGTATTTCAATAATTCTAAGGCCTACATAAAGACCATCATCGATGTTTGGCCATTTATCATTAAACCACATATGGCCAGAAAGTTCATTTCCAAATGCGAAGTTTTCTTCTCTCATTTTAGCTTTCATATATGAGTTGCCAGTTCTATAACAAACTGGTGTACCGCCAAGTTTAATTATTTCATCTGCTAAAGACTTAGAACATTTTACATCGAATAAAGCTTTTTTATTAGAAACTTTATCCATAATATATCTCCATACCATTATAGCAACAAAATCTGCATATATCATATTACCTTTTTCATCAATTATACCTACTCTATCACCATCTCCATCAATTCCTATTCCAATATCTGCTTTATTTTTTATAACAGCTTTTTTTAAATCTTCATTATTAGATTCAATACTTGGATCTGGATGATGATTAGGAAATCTTGAATCTGATTCCATATATAGTGGAATTAACTCAATATTAAACATATCATACATTTTTTTTGCAATAATTGATGCAGTTCCATTTGCAGTATCAACAACAGCTTTTATTTTTCTGCCAGATATATTTATAGTATCTTTAACAAGTTTTAAATAATCTTTTTCAATATTTTTAAAAGTTATTTTACCTTTTACTTCAATATCTTTTAAATTTATCATTTCCTTAGAAATAATATCTACAAACTCTCTAAAATCTTGTATCATTTGTCCACAAGCATTTCCAAAATTATTAAAACTTAGTTTTAATCCATTATATTCTTTAGGATTATGACTAGCTGTTATCATAATTCCAGGCATAATTTCATCTTTGTTATTTAGAAACATTTGAGCAAAATAATACATAGGAGTTGTTACAAATCCTATAGATAATACTTCAATGTTACAAGAAGAAATTATCCCCTCAATTAATGCTTCTTCTAAAGAATTAGAAGAAGATCTATTATCATGTCCAATAACACATTTATTATAACCTTTTAAATTTATATATCTTCCATATGCAAGCCCCAAAGTATATACAATATCTTCATTTAAATCTTTACCATATATAGCTCTTATATCATATCCTCTAAATATATTAGGATTAATATTTTTTATCACTTTATATTTAATCATATAAACACCTCAATTAAATTATATCATAAACAATATTTTTTTCAATTAAAATTTAAAACTTTACTATGTTTTCTACAACATTTTGTTCTCTTTCATTTAATCTATCTTCTTCAGATATATTAAAGTACTCTTCCATTATTGGTTTTACAACTTGAGCAGTATATGTTCCTTCACCACCATGTTCAATTATTGCAACCACGGCAATTTTAGGATTATCATATGGTGCAAATCCAACGAATATACCATTACTTGATCCACTTGTAACCTGTGAAGTACCAGTTTTACCTGCAACTTTTATATTACTTTTCTTAAATATAATATTGGCAGTTCCGCCAATCTCATTAGTAACTGAATACATTCCCTCTTTTATAGCATTAATATGTGAAGCTTCTAATTCAATATGATTTTCTTTAAAATTTACTCCTGTAAATTCATTAGAATACTTTTCTATTTCACTACGTGACACATCTTCTAAAGTGCTTTCATTTTTTATATTTTTAATTATTGTTACTTTATTTAAATTTCCACTATTGGCAATTGTAGCTATATAGTTGGCAAGCTGAATAGGTGTAAAAGAATTATATGACTGCCCAATAGAAGCAGCTAGTGTATCTCCAAAATACCAATCTTTTGTATCTTTATCCTCACCAGCAATTTGACCTTTTGACTCAGCAGAAAGCTCAATTCCGGTTTTATTTCCAAGTCCAAATTTATTTGCATACGTAACTATTTGATCAATTCCAATTCTTCTTCCAACTTCATAAAAAAAACAATTGCAAGATCCTTTTATTGCTCCTGAAATATTTATCCAACCATGAGTCATTCCATATTGTGTATACATCCAGCACTTAGGATGATATCCATACTGATATATACCAGGATCTTTATACATCTCATCTACTTTTATAAGACCAGTATTTAGTCCAGCCAAGCCTACTAGCATTTTATACGTTGAGCCAGGAGAATAGACTCCAGATATTGCTCTGTTATACATTGGTTTAACTGGATTTTCATTAAGATTTTTCCAGTCTACTATACTTATTCCAGATGTAAAACAATTTATATCATAAGTCGGATAATTTGCCATAGCTAACACTTCTCCAGAATTTACATCTAAAACTACAACACTTCCTGCATTTGCATCTGAAATAACTTTTCCTATTAGTTTTCCATTATTAAGCCCTGTTATAACCTTAAGCAATGATTCCTCTGCTACTTTTTGTAATCTATAATCAATTGTAAGAGTTACACTTTTACCTGCCAATGGTTCTTGTGTAACAATTTCTGATGCCACATTACCTTTTTCATCTACTTCTACCTTATTGATACCATCTTTTCCCTTTAAATAGGGTTCAAAAGTTTCTTCGACTCCCGCTTTTCCAAGCACACTATTTTGAGTATATCCTTCATTTTTTTTACTCTTATACTCATCTGAATTTATTCTACTTACGTATCCAATTGTATGAGCTGCAATACTAGAAAAAGGATAATATCTTTTTGGTACACTTACTACATTAAATCCATTTAATTGTGACTTATTTTCTTCAATTTGTGCAACTGAGTTTTGTGAAATATCCTTTGCAATAATACAACTATTAAAAAGTGAATATCCATTTAAATTTCCTTCATACTTTATTTTTATCATCTGAATTTGATCTTTCCTATCAAAAAAATCTTTTATTTCATATTTATTAATATAATAATCGATAGTTTTATTAAAATCAAAAGACAAATCTATTTTCATTTCATTTTTCCACTTTTTTTCTTCTTCCTCATTTGAAAAATTAAAGCAAGTGCACTCTTCATTTACTGGGAAACTAGAATATATTCTATCTGAGTTAGACTGAAGTATTTTTACAAGTTTATAAATAGCATCATTTTGCTCTTTTATACTTACTTTAATCTTATAGATTTCAAGATCAAATGAAAGTTTTGATGTAGCAAGTACAACTCCATTTCTGTCATATATTTCTCCTCTTGCAGCAATTACATTATCTGTTCTTAACATTCTTTTTTCAGATTTTTCTCTATATTTTTTACCATTTATTACTTGAAGATTAAAAAGTTGAATAACATAAACTGTAGAAACTAGCAAAACAAGTATAACAAGCACTAAATATCTATTATTCAAAAAGCTAAGTAATTTGTTATATAATTTTTTCACTAGTTTTCACCACCTTAAAACTCTAAATTTTTAACATTTAATCTTAAATCAAAATATGAAATTATTCTTTTGACCATTCCATAAAAAATATACACACATACAATATTTAACAGTGAAGCTAATATAATTTGTTTAATTAAATACAATATATTTACACTTACTCCCATTGTAAATAAATATAAAAAATATTGACAAATTTCGAATATAGCAGTTGCAATTAATGTAGTATACACAAGTGACATTTTATTTTCTTTTATATATTTTGTATTTAAAAATCCAACAATAAGTCCAACTATTGTATATGCTATTGTGTACACTCCCATCGAATTTATAAATATCAAATCTGTTAAAACACCTATGCAAAAAGCAAAAAAAGATCCACAATACATTCCATACCATAAGCTAACAACAATCACACAAATTAATATAAAATTTGGTTTAACACCAAATAATGTTCTACCATCAACAACAAAAATTTGAAATAAATATATTATAACTATTAATAAAACTAACTTTAACATTGTAATAATTTTTTTAAACATATTATTATCCTCTACTATATAATTACTCCAACTTGAGAAATTGTTCTAATATTTACATTAGGCTCAACAATTGCATATCTATTTATATCATTTTTACTATTAATTATTTGTATTATTTTTCCAACAGGAATAGCAGAAGGATACATAGAGCCCAGTCCAGATGTATACAAAACATCAGAAATAGAAATTTGAGCTGATATTGGAATAAAAGCAAGTTTTAAATTATTATTTGACTTTAAATTTAAATCTCCTTTAAGCACAGCTGGTTCATTTATTGTGCTAATATTAACACTTACAGAACATTTTGGATCAAGTATTGTTGTGACAACACTTTTATCAATAGATACTTGCGAAATATATCCAACTAATCCCTCAGTATATACAACAGCTTGATTTTCTTTAATACCATCACTACTTCCAATATCAATTGTAAATGTTTGTGACCAATTATCATGTTCTCTAAAAATAATATTACCCATTTTTATATTAAAATGCTGATATTCTTTCTTTATTTCAAGCATTTTTTTTAAAGATTCATTTTCTTTAAGTACTCTTTCTGACTCTAAAACTTTTAACTTTAAACTATTATTTTCATTTGTCAACATTTCTTTTTCTTTATTTAATTTTTTAACATTTGAAAAATAATCTTTAGTAAAATTAACACTTTTTAAAGAAATATCATATATTTTTCTGATTGGATATGTTACAAAATTTGAAATACTGTTTACAAATGTATTCTTACTTGCTCTAAAAATAAAGCCAATGAAAATAACTAAAATAAGTATTAGTAAAATTACAAATATTATCTTTTTTTTATTCGTTTTCTTTTTATTATTAAAATCATATCTGTAATCCATAATTACTCCTTTTATCTTTTTTTTGTTTTAGTAGACTTTCTTAAAACTTCAATATTATCAAGAGCCATTCCAACTCCCTTTACAACACAATCAGTAGGATTTTCAGGAAGATATACTGGTAAGCCAGTTTTTTCACTTATATATCTGTCTAAATTTTTAATGTTTGCACATCCACCAGTAAGTACAATTCCATTAGCCATTACATCTGAAGCAAGTTCGGGTGGAGTTTGTTCTAATGTTGATTTTAATGCGCTTATAATTTCATTGATTGAATCAAGCATAGCTTTACTAACATCATCAGTTGTAATTGTAATAGTTTCTGGAAGTCCAGTTGCCAAATTTCTGCCTTTAACTTTCATTTTTTCTTCTGTCATAGCACAAGTTGCAGCTCCAATTTGAATTTTAACTTCTTCAGCCTCACCAAGACCTATTATAACATTGAATTTTTTCTTTATATATTCAATAATGTCACTATCTAATTTATTTCCAGCTACTTTTATAGCATTTGAAACAACTATCCCACCTAGCGATAGAACCGCCATTTCACTAGTTCCACCACCAATGTCAACAATCATTTCTCCTTCAGCTCTTTCTACTCTTAAACTCGCTCCTATTGCTGCTGCCATTACTTCTTCCATTAAAAAAACATCTCTTGCTCCTGATTTATAGGCAACACTTTCAACAGCTCTTTCTTCTACATCTGTTATATTAGATGGAATTGAAACTACAAGTCTTGGCTTTGAAAATAAACTTTTAGGAATAACTTTTGAAATAAGTGATGAAATAAGCATTCTTGTTGCTCCAAAATCTGCAATAACGCCGTCTCTTAGAGGCTTTACCGCAATTATATTTTCAGGTGTTCTTCCGCACATTTCTTTTGCTTGTTTTCCTACAGCAAGTATTTCACCAGTTTTTTTGTTTATTGCAACAACGGAAGGTTCACAAAGCACTATACCTCTTCCTTTTACATGAATCCTAATATTTGATGTTCCTAAATCAACACCTATATCCTTTGACATAATTCCCATTTTAACCACCTTTTCTACGATATTTCTACAATTATTACTACTTTTATACTACTAAATATACTTATTTTCTTTTAAACTAAAATACTCATCTTTTGCTATTATTATATGATCTAACACTTCAATTTGAAAAATTCTAGAATATTCTATTATTTTACTTGTAAATATTATATCCTGTTTGCTAGGAGTTAAACTTCCACCAGGATGATTATGACTTAAAATTATGCTATGTGCCATTTGCTTAATTGGCTCACTTAATATTTCTTTTATGCCTAAGTCTATCCTATCACTATTACCAATAAAATTAGTAATAACTGATATAACTTTATTTTGTTTATTTAAAATAATAGTTTTAAGTACTTCTTGTTTCATACCATTAAACTCAGCACAAAGAAGTAAAAAAACATCTTTTGGACAAGATATTTTATCATTTTTACCTTTATATATTAAAGAAACTCTTTTTGAAAGTTCTATAACAGCTTTTATTTGAATTGCTTTAACTCTACCTATTCCTTCAAAAGTTTTTAAATCTTCCATAGAAAGTAAACTTAAAAATTCTAAATCTGAGAGTTTAGATATATTTTTATTACCACTTAAAATATTTTGTGCAATTTGTAAACAATTTAACCTTTTTGTACCATTTTTAATTATTATGGCTAAAAGTTCAGAATTTGTAAGAACTGACTGACCATATCGTTCCAGTTTTTCATATGGTCTATCAGTTAACGGATATTCCTTTATATTTTTAGCCATTTGCATATCTGCTTAGATAAAAATGCAAATATTACCATAAATATAACACCACAAACACTAATTTTACACCAAACTCCTACAGTAAACTGTAAAAAACTAAGATCAATGGTAATAGGAGTTTTTATCCCTATTTGACCACCAATTGATAACCATTTCAAATAACTTATTGTTGATGTAGCCTCTCCAATTACAACACCTACTATCATACCAAGTATTGTAAATATCACAATCATTACTTTTTTCATAAATTTCCTCTTCTTTCCATATAGCATACCTCGCTATGATTATATATCTTTTTTAATAATATTTCAATCATATTTCACTATTATTTCAAAAATATGTTATTTTATATTAAAAATTGATAATTATCTTTTTATCATTAATTACCGAATTTAATCCATTTTGAATATTCCAATTGTTAAATTGTTCTAAATAAGTATCACACTTTTTTTCATCGTAATCTTTATATAAACTTACCTCTTTTTTATCTACTGTAAATATCGGTATCATTTCTAAACTACTTATTTTATTTTCCTTATTTATATTAATATTAAATATAAATCCTTCTTTTCCAACATTATAATCAGTATCACTTATTAAACTTCCTAAACTATAAATTATTGGTTTTGATTTATACTCTACTATCGGATATACTCCCAATGCATGTGAGCCTACAACTAAATCTGCGCCAAAATCAATAGCACTACAAGCTATTGTTTTCATTTGATTTGTTACTCCATAAGTATGATCTTTACCCCAATGTACATCTACAATTACAATATCTGCTACTTGTTTTGCCTCAATTATATTTTTCTTTAAATTTTCTAAAGTATATATACTTATTCCATTATCTGTATAATTTTTAGCAGTACCTAGTATAACAGAATTAGTAGAAATAATAGATACTTTTTTATTTGCTTTTTCAAAATATACAGGCAAATTTTCTCTTCCAGCAACAAAAATATTATTTTCATTCAAAGTATCTACAGTATTTTTTATAATTTCACTTGGATAATCATTTATATGATCAGATGCAATAGATACACTATCAATTCCAAGTGAACAAAGTGAACTTACTGCATCTTTTGTAACTAAGTACTTACTTTTAGTATCAACAATTTTATTAAAATTAGTTATGTTAGTAGAAAAATTAGCATATGTAAAATCTGCTTTCTGAGTTAAAGTAAAAATATTTTTAAAAGCTTGTGAATACATATATTCTAAATTATTTGATACTTCACCACCAAGCATTATTTCTCCTAGTAAGCATAAACTTGTTTCAATTTTAATACTTTCAATTTTAGTGTTATTATTTTCTTCTAATTTTGATTTTTCTAAATTATTATCATTATCTTTTTCAGTTTCTTTTTCTTGTGCTTTATATACTACAGTAGATTCTTTTACTTTATTGTTTAGTGATACAGTAGTAAAAACAGAAATAGTCACTAAAACAAATATGCTAATACAAGATAATATAATTACAATTTTAATATTTAAATATTTCCTAATATTAGTTCGTTTTCTATTGAGATTAACTCTACTTCTACTTGTGAGCCCCATAAGTTACTATCCCCCTTAGCTTTTACTTTTATATAGTTAGATGTATATCCATATAAATATCCATCTTTATATTCTTCAAAAAGAACTAAAACTTTTTTTTCTAAAAACTTTTCCATATATTTTTGCTTTTGCCATTTTGCAAGTAATATTAGTTTTTCACTTCTAAGTTGAGAAATATTTCCATCAATTTGATTTTCAAAATCTGCTGCTCTTGTCCATTTTCTCTTTGAATATTTAAAGGCATGTACCTCATAAAATGAAACTCTTTTTACACCCTCAATTGTGTTTAAAAATTCTTCATTTGTCTCGCCCGGAAATCCTACAATAATATCACAAGTAAATGCAGCATTTGGCATATATTTTTTTATGCAATCAGTAATTTTAAAAATATCTTCCCTGGTATATTTTCTATTCATTGAATGTAAAACTCTGTTATCTAAACTTTGTACAGATAAATGAAAGTGATGACACAATTTATTTAGTTTTGAAAGTCTTAAAATGTTTTCTTCTGTTAGTATCCTAGGTTCAATAGATCCAAGCCTAATTCTTTTTAATCCCTCTATTTTATTTATTTTTTCTACTACATCAATTAACGAAATATCTTTTTTTAAGTCTTTTCCATATGAAGCAATTTCAATTCCAACTAATACTATTTCTCCAACTCCATTTTTAACTAATGATTTAACTTCTAAAAGTATTTCTTCTAAGTTCCTACTCCTTACCCTACCTCGCACATAAGGTATAATGCAATATGAACAAAAGTTATTACATCCATCTTCAATCTTTACGCTTTCTCTTACATTAATTCCTTTTTGAAGACTTGAGTTTTGGATATACTTTTCTACCTTTGATATATCTTTAACCCTATAAATAATACTATTTTTGCAATCTTTTTTGCTTGCTTTTTCCTCTATATATTTGTTTACTATATTTACTATATCTTTTTTTTCTTCATTACCAATAACTATATCTACATTTGAAATTTTTTCATTATTTAACTCTTGTGCGTAGCATCCTGCTAATACAACAACTGCTCCTTGCTTTTTTGCTTTACTTAAATTTTGTCTTGTTTTTCTTGTTGAAAGATTAGTTACACTACACGAATTAATAACGCATACATCTGTATCATTTAAAAAATCTACAATTTCATATCCTACATCTAAAAAATCTTTCATCATTAAATCAGTTTCGTACTGATTTACTTTACAGCCGCAATGTATAAAAAGAAACTCTCATTTTCTTCTCCTTATTAATTATATTTTAAAATATGTAAAACAAGATTATCACTTTTAGTAGTTTTAATAACTTGTCCTACTTTAAATTTTCCACATTTTTTAAATAAAACAATATCTCCTTCAGATAAGCAATATGTAGGACTAATATTTAATTTATCATTTATATATAAATCTCTTTTTAGTATTTTTTCCTTAGATATACTTCTACTAATTCCATATATTTCACTTAAAACTAGATCTACTCTAAGTGAAGAAATTATTATATTTTTATCTATAAAATTTAATGTGATATCTTGAACTTCTTGTGAATTTAACATGATTTCTTCATTAATAACTTTTTGATTAGCAACTTTTTGTAAATTAAGTAAAATATATTCTGCAACACTTCTCATACAAAAAAAGTAAGCATGATTTTTACAAACAAATATATCTCCAAGTTTTTCTCTTTTAATTCCAAGCGAATATATAGATCCCATATAATCTTTATGTGCTATTTTATCAGTTGTATCTACTTTAATTTTAATACATGAAATATACTCGCAAAAATCTATATTATAATTCTGATTTTCTTTTTCATAATTAAATATGATAATGCTTTTTTCCATATATTTATTTGGTTTGTAAATTGTATATATGAATTTTCCTTGGTCTAAGTATGATTTTAAATATGATATTTCACTCATATCTAAAAAGTCAGTTGAAATAATTCTATTAGTTTTACATGCAATATTTGCTTTATCTATAACACTAGCAATTAATATTTTTTTATCTTTTTCTATTATTTTTTCTATTATTTTTGATTTGTCTTCTTTCGATATCATTTTAATATTATATCATGTAAAGCTTAACAAATCAACACATTTTTTATTTGATTTTTCATAAATAAATTATATTTTTAAAATGAAAAAGTTCCTAAAAAAATCAAAAAAACTTAGGAACTAAATTACATATATATATTTTTTTTACTTTATTATTAAGATAAAAATTTATTTAAAATTTCAATTGTGTTTTCTATGGTATCAGATTTATTTATTTGATCTTTAATTTTTGTACTGCCTGGAATTCCTTTTAAGTACCAAGCAATATGTTTTCTCATTTTTAAATTAGCATTTTTAGGCGTATCATACTCTAATTGATACTTTATATGTTCGAGAATTACATCTAATTTTTCTTTATTTGTTGGCACATAGTCTTTACCTTCTAATATACTTTTAAAAATCCAAGGATTTCCTAAAGCTCCTCTGGCAATCATTATTCCATCACATTTTGTATATTCAAACATTTTATTTGCACTTTTTATATCTACAATATCTCCATTGCCGATAACTTGAATATTAACTGCATCTTTTACTTTTTTTATTATATCTAAGTCAACTTTTCCACTATAATATTCTTCCCTTGTTCTACCATGAACTATAATTTGCTTTACGCCATATTTCTCACAGATTTTTGCAACTTGTACAGCTGTAATAATATCATTATTAAATCCTTTTCTTGTTTTAATAGTAATAGGCTTATTTGAAATTTTAATAGATTCTTGTATAATATCTTCTACATTTTCAAGGTTTTTTAAAAGTCCTGCACCATCTCCATTTTTAACAAGTTTTGGTGCTGGGCATCCCATGTTTATATTTATTATGTCAATATTTTTGTTTTCATTTAACTTTAATATTGTGTTTTTTATATTTTCTTTGTTATTTCCAAATATTTGTACTACAGATGGTCTCTCATTTTTCATAATTTCTAGTAGTTTTTCTGTTTTTTTGCTCTCATACTCCATAGCCTTACTACTTGCCATCTCTGTAAAAGTCAAACCAGGATTAAATTTTCTACATATCTTTCTAAATGGTATATCTGTAACACCTGCCATTGGGCCTAAAAATACATTGTTTTCTACTTCGATACCATCTATAATTATTTTTTTTATATAATCTTTAATCATAATACAATACCTAATTACAAAAATATAACTGGGATTTATATTTAAATCCTTTTAAATAATATATATTATGAGTATTTTCAGTAACTACAAACACATCCATTGACATTATAGTTGACCTTCCTCTTTTAATAGTTGAATCTGAAATTCTTGCCATATCAACTACTAGTAACTTTTCAGTATCATCACCTTTTTCTACAACTGTATTTATAAAATAGTTTCCAAGAGATTCTAAAGCTACAATCTCACCTGTAACTGGTAGCTTTCCATTTTCAATATAATACTGATTAACATCATCTGATACTCTATTTAATTGTGAAACATATTCATCAAAGTTTGCAGAAGTTATGCTGGAACTGCCAACAACAGCTGCTGCTGATATTAAAACAGACATTACACTAATAGCAACTACTGCTATAATTAAAGTTACACCTTTTTTCATAATTTTCTCCTATCTATATCTCTATATATAATACTATATTTATATTAAATTATCAAGAAAAATAAAAAAACAAGCACCTATATTTTTTTTAAGTGCTTATTTTAAAAATATTTTATAATGTTAAAACCATACTATAAATTTTTACTAATCAAAAAATAGGCTTGACTTTTTTCTTGCTGAAACATTAAGTGCAATACCAATAGCTAAGCCATTAGTTATTAAATTACTACCACCATAACTTACAAATGGAAGTGGAACACCAGTTATTGGTAAAAGACCAATTGTCATACCTATATTTTGTGCAAAGTGAAAAAACATAAGTCCAGCAATTCCAATAATCATATAACTTGCAAAATCATCTCTTGCATTTTTTGATATAATTAGTAACCTAATAATTAATACTGCATACGCAGCCACTATTGTAATGGATACAAAAAATCCTAATTCTTCTGATATAACAGAAAATATAAAATCAGTAGATTTTATAGGTAAATATCCATATTGTGTTTGAGCACCTTTTAAAAGTCCTGTACCAAATAACATTCCAGAGCCAACTGCCATCTTAGATTGTATTGCATTATATCCACTTCCAAGTGGATCTAATTCTGGATTTATAAAAACATCTATTCTTTGCTTTTGTATTGGATTAAGTACAAAAAAATATATAATAGGTGCAATAATTATAACAACGCTTATTCCTAAAAATATATATCGATATTTAATTCCACTTTTAAATAAGAAAAATATAGCTACAACTAAAAATGCCATTGCAGTACCAAAGTCTGGTTGTAATAATATAAGTCCTACAGGTACTATTAAAAGTGCAACTAATATTGATATTATTATCAATCTTTTTTTCTTATCTGTCTTTGAAATATTATTTTTAAAAATAGATATAAACTTAGCACTCACTATAATATATGCTATTTTCATCAATTCTGAAGGTTGATAAAGTATACCGCCAAAATTAAACCAACTGCTTGCACCCATTAGTTTTGGCATGAAAAGTACTAATATAAGTAAACCTAAATTAATTGCATATAAAAAATATCCAAATATATCAAATATGCTATAATCAATAGCCCAAATAATTATAATCATAACTGAGACTATTGAAAACCAAATAATTTGTTTTATATATTCATCTTTGTTAATTTCAGTAGAATATCCTGCTGTAAATATTCCAATAATTCCAATTGTAACTAGTACAATTACGCAAGCTAGTAAAATATAGTCTGTATTTTTTAATAGACTTTTAAACAAATTTATCACCCTTACTTTTTATAAAAAACCTTATACGCTTTGTATGTCATATATACATCATACTTACTTGTTATCTCAAATGGTGAGTGCATAGATATAACGGGTGTACCACAATCAATAACATCAACGCCTTTTTGTGCTAAAATATATGCAATGGTCCCACCACCGCCTTTTCCTATTTTACCTAATGTTCCCATCTGAAAGAAAATATTATTATTTTCAAAAATATTCATAACTTCCGAAACATATTTTGCATTTGCATCGCTTCCACCAGATTTACCACCAGAACCACTATATTTTTCTAAAGCTACTCCGCATCCTATCATATTTGAATTTTGTATATCAGATACTTCTTCATAATTTGGATCAATTCCAGAAGCAACGTCAGCAGACAACATTTTAGAATTATAATAAACTTCTAAAAGATCATTTTTGCTTTTATTTGTTTTTTCTAATATTTTTTCTATAAACATATCAAACGCAAGAGTACTCATAGAAGTATTACCTATACTTCCGACCTCTTCTTTATCAACTATAATACCTATACAAGTTTTTTGTAAGTCTTTTTGATTAGATACATCAATTAAAGCTTTAATTGTTGCATATGCACATACTCTATCATCTTGCCCATATCCACCAATCATGCTTTTATCAATACCAACAAATCTAGCGTTATTTGATGGTACAAATGATATTTCACTTCTTGCAAAATCAATTTCTTTAATTCCATATTTTTTATTTAATATTTTCAAAATATTTTCTTTTACAGTATCACCTTTTTCGCTTGTTTTTGTGCTACCAAATAAAATGCCCATTTTTTCTGGATCAATAAACTCAGATGCATTAGCTTTTAATTGATCTTTTGCCATATGCGGAAGTACATCAGTTATGGTAAAACACGGATCATCTTTATTATCTCCAATTGATATATCAATTTTTTTACCTTCTTGAGTATAAATAACTCCATACATTGAAAGCGGAATAGATAACCATTGATATTTTTTTATACCACCATAATATTGTGTTTTTAACATAGCAATGCCATTTGTCTCATATAAAGGCATTGGTTTTAAATCTATTCTTGGACTATCAATATGTGCACCAACCATATTAACTCCATTTATTAAATCTTCTTTTCCAATAACAGCTACAAAAATTGATTTTTCTTTATTTACAAAATATATTTTATCTCCAAGCTTTAAATTTTTTTTGGTAGATATTTCAACAAATCCGTCTTTTTCTAGAGCTTTTAATGCTAGTTCAACGCATAAATATTCAGTTTTAGCAAGAGATAAAAAGTTAATATATTCTTTAGCATACTCCTCACATCTCTTTAAATCTTCTTTTTCTAAACTAGTAAATATATCTTTTTTTTCATACTTTAAATTCATATAACCTCTTCCTTTCTTTTTCTTATCTAATTATACAACATATTTATAAAATTTATTTTACTAAATATATTTTTCTTTGGGGATTACAAAGTGGCACACCACCAAATTTTGTTGCTTGAAACATTTCTTCTATTGATCCTCCATTTGCAATAGCAATTCTTGGTTCCAAAGTATATACACCATTTTCAACAATTTTTAACTTTGACATTGGAGAGCTTTTTATACTAATGACTGCACCTATATCATGTACACTATATCCTACAGGATGACCAGTAGCATGCATATAGTTTGGATAGCCTGCTTTTAAAATCTTTTTTCGTACAACATCATCTACTATATATGCTTTAGTTCCTGCTTTTAATGCTTCCATTCCTTCTTCAATTGATTCAACTAAAGTATCAAAAACACGTTGAACCGAATATGGGGCTACTTTCTCATCTTGTTTTAATGAATAACCCATTCTTTGCATGTCTGTGCAAAGTATCATATTATCATCAAATGTAACTTCAATTCCAAAATCAAAATATATAGTATCTCCTCTTTGTAAAATTTTATTACTTGGAAGAGTATGCCCACCTTTTGCAAGATTTTCACCTATTAATACAATAGGACAATTTTCCCAAGAATAACTATACAATGAAATATTATTTGTTCCAATATATAGTTTCATTATATTGTCTGTCATTTTAATAGTTGAATTATATATATCAATTTCGGTCATACCAACCTTGATATTTTTAAAAGTTTCTTCTAAAATTCTATCCGTAATATTTGCAATAAGCTTTAATCTTTTAATTTCAATTTCAGATCTTTTAGATGCAATTTCATATATAATATTTTCTGCAGATTGGAATTTTACATTCTTTGAATATTTTGAGTAAACAGCTTTTAAAAGTTTTGTTACTTTTAAAAAGTTACCGTGTGTTAATATATCAGTATTTTTGTCTGACATTGTTGAATATGAAAGATTTATCTTATTTGGGAAATTTAACTTTGCAATTATTTCTTCAAAGTATTTTTCAATATCAGATACACTATCATATACTATTATGCGTATTTTTTCTTTACTATACTTAAGATGTTCAACATTTCCTTTATCTAAACTTGATACTAATATATACACTATATCATTTGATAAAAAACAAATTGTTGCAGTGTCTAATTTATCAGATACATATTTTTTAAAAAAATAATCTGATCCTTCCGTATTATACATTACCCAAAGTTTCTCGTTTTTTTCATTTAACAATTTTTGGATGCTTGCTAACAATTTGAAATCACATCCTTTGTTTGTTTTGCAATTTCTAATTCTTCATTAGTTGGTATAATGTATAGTGCTACTTTTGAATCATCCGTTGAGATAAGTCCTTCATTTTTTTCATGCTCTAGATTTCTTTTTTTATCAAGTTTGATACCTAAATAGTCCATATTTGAAATTACCATTTCTATTTCATCAGCGTTATTTTCCATTATTCCACCAGTAAATACAATTGCATCAACTCTATTTAACTCAGCCATATACGCACCTATATATTTTTTTGTTCTTTGAGCTTGAATTTTTCTCATCAAAATAGCCTTTTTGTCACCTGCATTTGCTGCATCTCTCATTAACCTAAAATCTCCAATTTTTGCAAATCCAAGTCTTCCTGATTTTTTATTCATAAATGTATCCATTTGTTCAATAGTAAAATTTTCTAGTTTCATAATTTTTAATATAATAGCAGGATCAATGTCTCCACATCTTGTTTCCATTACTAACCCTTCAAGAGGAGTATATCCCATAGAAGTATCATATGAAACTCCATTTTTTATAGCACATACACTAGCTCCACTACCTACATGACACACAATTACATTTAATTTTTTAACATCTTTTTTTATAAGGCTAGCTAATCTTTTTATTATATACATATATGATGTTCCGTGTGCTCCATATCTTCTTATATGATTTTCATCATAATACTTTGTATCAATTGCATATAAATAATTATAATCAGGTATTGTTTGATGAAAAGCAGTATCAAATACCACAACATTTCTAAGATTTGGTGCGACATTCATTATAGCTTTTATTCCCATTACTGCTCCTGGATTATGCAAAGGTGCTATTTCAGATAATTCTAAAATATCATTAATTACTTCATTTGTAACAATTACTGCTTTATCAAATTTTTCTCCTCCTGCAACAACTCTATGCCCAACTGCACCTATTTCATCTAAAGATGATATAACTCCATGCTCTGCGCTCATTAAATTTGAAAGTAATACATTCATAGCTATTTTATGGTCTGGCATTGATACCAAAACTTCATTTAAAGATTTTGAATCTCTAATATTTTTATATATTATATTAGAATCTTCATACCCTATTTTATCACATCTTCCTTTTGCAATTACATTTTCATTATTCATATCAATTAATTGAAATTTAATTGTAGAACTTCCACAATTTATTATTAATATTTTCATTTTAATTCCTCCCTTGTTTTTATATTATTTTCTAAAAGTATTTTTACTTTTAGAAAAACTAACCTAGTTATTTTTTGCTTGTACACAAGTTATAGCAACTGCGCCAATAATATCTTTAACATTGCATCCTCTTGATAAATCATTTACTGGTCTTCTCAAGCCTTGAGTTATTGGGCCAATAGCAAGTGCATTTCCAAATCTTTGAGCAATTTTGTATGCTATATTTCCAGCTTCTAAATTTGGAAAAATTAGTACGTTTGCTTGTCCAGCAACCTTACTATTTGGAGCTTTCATACTAGCAACTTCTGGAATTATTGCAGCATCTAATTGAAGTTCTCCATCAATTTCAAAATCTAAATTTAATTTTTTTAATTTTTCACAGACATTCACTATTTTATTTATCGAATCACCTTTTGCGCTTCCTTTTGTAGAATATGATAAAAGTGCAACTTTAGGTTCTTGTTTTAATAGCATTTTAAAAGTATTAGCAGAAGATAAGGCAATATCTACTAATTCTTCTTCTGTTGGTAAAGCAATCAGCCCACAATCAGAAAATATAAACACTCCATCTTTTCCTAATTTTTTATCACTTACTTCCATTAAGAAAAAAGATGAAACATTATTTATACCTGTTGCTTGTTTGATAATTTGAAGTGCCGGTCTTAAAGTATCAGATGTAGAATGGGCAGCACCACTTACCATCCCATCAGCATCTAATTCATTTACCATCATAGTAGAAAAATACACATTATCTTGCATTATTTGTCTAGCATCTTCTAATGTAATACCTTTATGTTTTCTAAGTTGATAAAATTTTTCAACATATTCATTAAATTTTTCATATTTAATGGGATCTATTATTTTAACGTTACTACTATTAATATTTTTTTCTTTCATTAATTTATTTATATTATCTTCTTTTCCAATTAAAATAACATTTGCAATATTTTCTTTTTGAATTATACTTGCAGCTTCCAAAATACGTATATCTGTTGCCTCAGGAAGTACAATCGTTTTTTTATATTCCTTTGCATTTTCAATTATTTTTTTTAACACTCCATCAAATTCCATAAAATCCTCCTATTTTAAATTTATTTTTTTACCTATTTTTTCTATATTCTCAAAAACTTTCATATAACCTAAAGTCTCATCTTGGATTGATATGTCTTTTTGATATACTACGTTTGCATTTCTAGCCATAATTCCAATACAGGCAACTTGATTTGAAAGTTCATTTTCTAAATCATTAATATTTTTACCTATGTTTTCAATATTACTTTCTTTTAGTTTATTAAATGCCATATTGGTTTGATCATTAATATTAAGATATTCATTTAACAATGAAATATCTGGCACATTATTTATATAGATACTTGAAAGTATTATATCATAATTTGAACTATTTATTAAATTATTTAACTCATTTTCTTTAGCCAAAACAATATTTAACTTAATACCATTACTTTCTAGCATTTCTTTAATTAAATTTGCAATTTTTGTTTTTGTTACATCTGAAGAGTTTACTAACATTTTTAATTCTAAATTAATAATTTCGCTATCTATATTTTTTTTATAAACACCTGCGCTTTTTTTCCAGCCATTTGAAAGTAAAATATTACTAGCACCATATATATCATATTTATATTTAATATTTGAATATATAAAAGGTAAATCTATAACCTCAGAAAAGCTACTATTTACTTGTTTTACTATTTCTTCTCTATTTATTGAATATGCAATTGCTTGTCTTACTTCTTTTTGCAAAAATAGTTTTGATGACTTATTTCCAAGTATAAATACAGTTTCTCCATCTCTATATTTTTTTATATTATACTCATGTTTTCCTATAAGTTGCATAACAGCATCAGAAGAGACCACAAATGCATCTAGCTTATTTTGATTAAAATCACTAACCATTTGATTTGAATCTTCATACTTTTTTAGTGCTATTGTATCAAGAGTAGATTTAGAATTATTTTTTTTAAATAAAATATTAGTAGATGTAACATCACTTATAATATAGTCACTATTAGTAGATTTATATATTGGAAAATCTAAATTATATATAAAATATGGATCTTCTTGTTTTAAAAAGACTTTGATATTATTTTTGTTTATACTTTCTAGTCTATCAATTTTGTTCACTTTTTGGAAATAAATATTAGAACTTCCTGAATTTAAAATGCTTTGTATAGATGATTTAATATCATCTATTGTAAGTTCATACTCAGGTGCAAGCTCTATTATATATTCAATATTATTTACTTTTTCAATTTTTAATGCTGCTTTATATTTTATACTATAATCCTTATTAATATCTATTAAATTACTAGTTGTAGTGTTTAATAGCTCATTTAAAATAACATTTCTAGTTAAAAATTTATTTGTTGTATCTAACTTAGATATTCCTAAATTGAAATTATAATTTGGCTGAAATTTCACATTCTCTTTTTCTTTCGAAAAAACATCCATAATGTTAAAGTTTTCATGGTTATTTAAAAATCTAGCTAAAAATCCAATGATTATTAAAGCAAAAACTACTAAAATAACTTTAAACATTTTAGGAATATATCTTTTTCTCTTAACTATTTTATTTGCTTGTAAATTCTTTTTTTCATATGATCTTTTTGCTTTTTTCTTAGCAATGATAATCTGTTTAGATATCTTTTTTTTTCTTTCAATTTCATCTTTTGTAGTCTTTTTATACCTATTTGAATTTATTATTTTAGTGTTCAATTTTAGTATCACCTACTTTATATTATACTGTGTATTTTCATAAAAATTATATCATAAAAAAACTCAAAAAGATAGTATTTTTACCTTTTTGAGTTCCATTTTATTTATTTTAATTATAATTTAGGTTCAACAAGAAATTTAATTCCTGTTTTATCTTCATTATCAATAACTACATCTGTAAATGCTGGCATACACACAAGTTCAATACCTGTTGGTGCTACAAATCCTCTTGCTATTGCTACTGCTTTTACAGCTTGATTTATTGCTCCAGCTCCAATAGCCTGCATCTCTACTCTTCCGTTTTCTTTAACTAATCCTGCAATTGCACCTGCAATTGAGTTTGGACTTGACTTGGCTGAAATTTTCAATATATCCATTTTTACCTCCTAAGTTTTTATCATTTGTAATATAGTATATTTACTACTTCTAGATTATATTAAATATACAATAAATAATCAAGCAAAGTTCATTTATTTGTCAAAAAAATACAGTATTTGACAAAATAGTTAAATATCTTTTCCTATTTGTTCATTAATAATATTATTAAGATTCAAAATAAAATCATTTAATTTTATTTGGTCTTGTTTTTCTGCTTGTCTTGACCTTACTGAAATAGTATTTTCTTCTTTTTCTTTAGCACCCAAAACAATCATAAATGGTAGTTTTTCAAGTTGAGCTTCACGTATTTTATATCCTATTTTTTCATCAGAAGAATCTACCTTAACTCTAAATCCTTCATTTTCTAATTTTGCTTTTATCTCATTTGCATATAATAGTTCGTTGTCTGATATAGGTAAAATTTTAATTTGAATCGGTGCAAGCCAAAGCGGAAATGCTCCTGCATATTTTTCAATAAGAAGAGCTAGAGTTCTCTCATAACATCCAAGTGAAGTTCTATGGATAATATATGGTCTCTTTTTTGTACCATCTTTATCAATATACTCCATGCCAAACTTTTCAGCAAGCATTTGATCTATTTGAATAGTTATTAACGTATCTTCTTTTCCATGAACATTTTTTATTTGTATATCAAGCTTAGGACCGTAAAAAGCAGCTTCTCCAACTCCCACCTTATAATCTAACCCCAAATGATTTAAAATTCCTTCCATAACGCCTTGTGCTTCATCCCATTGCTCTTTAGTTCCAATATATTTTTGTTTATCTTCTGGATCCCATTTTGAAAAACGATATGAAACATCTTCATAAAGGCCTAATGTTTTTAACATATATATAGCAAGTTTTAAACAACCTTTAAATTCTTCTTCAAGTTGATCTGGTGTACACATTAAATGTCCCTCAGATATAGTAAACTGTCTTACACGAATAAGCCCATGCATTTCTCCTGAGGATTCATTTCTAAATAGTGTTGATGTTTCATTTAGTCTCATTGGTAAATCTCTATACGACCTACCTCTGTTTAAATATACTTGATATTGAAATGGGCAAGTCATAGGTCTAAGAGCAAATACTTCTTCATCTTTTTTTTCATCTCCTAGTACAAACATATCTTCTTTGTAATGATCCCAATGACCAGATAATTTATATAAATCTGATTTTGCCATAAATGGTGTTTTTGTAAGTTGCCATCCCTGTCTTGCTTCTGTATCTTCAACAAAACGCTGCAATATTTGTAATATTTTGGCACCATTAGGAAGCATAATTGGAAGACCTTGACCAATCAAATCATTAGTTGTGAAAATTTCCAATTCTCTACCTAATTTATTATGGTCTCTTAGTTTTGCCTCTTCCTTTTTAATTAAAAATTCTTCTAAAGCTTCTTTATTTTCAAATGCGGTACCATAAATTCTTTGCAACATTTTATTATTTTGACTGCCTTTCCAGTAAGCACCAGTTATACTTAATAATTTTACAGCTTTAATTGATTTTGTATATAGCATATGTGGTCCAACGCAAAGATCTATATATTCGCCTTGTTTAAAAAATGATATTTTCTCAGTATCTGGTAAATCATTAATTATTTCTCTTTTATATGGTTCATTTTTCATTAATTCTAAAGCTTCTTTTTTAGGTAAAGAATAAGACTCTATTTTTAAATTCTCTTTTATTATTTTTTTCATTTCATCTTCAACATTTTGTAAATCTTCTTGTTTTATATTTAAATCATCAAAATCATAATAAAATCCAGTATCTATTGCAGGTCCTATTGCAAGTTTAGCATTTGGATATAATCTTTTAATAGCTTGAGCAAGTATATGTGATGCTGTATGCCTTTCTATTTGAATATCATAATCCTTCTCATAAACTTCACCATTATTATTTATATATTTCATTAAAATCACTCCTTTTATTAAATAAAAAATATACCTCTATAGACAATATATTAATTGCCTATAGGGGTACAAATATATCTTGCACGGTTCCACCCTATATTTTCACTTCATTGCATGCCTATACGCTAAGCAACAGCGGTAGTTTCCTACGGACTCAGGGGTAGTTTTCAAAATAATCTTAACCTTAGACTAGCTCTCAGCCGCGGCCAGCCCTCTCTTTAGGTAGTGTTTTATTTTTACTTGTCCCTTCAACGTCTATATATATTATACTACAAAATCCTTTATTGTCAAGTTTAGATATTCATAATTAAATGCTTTTTTATATTTTAAACTCACTAGATAAAACTTGAGTAACCTTTCCTTTATTATATTCTAAAATATCATACTTTATGTTAAACTCTTTTGTTTCTTGTAATACTATTTCATTTATTCCATCATTATTTATATCAATTACAAAATTCAAATCATATACAGGCCAATCTGAAGCTTTTTTAAGATTTTTAATATAATTATATTTAATAATATGTGCTTTATTATTCGAATCTATAGCTATAACTGAACTATATGCTCCACTTGACTTTCCAGGCTCATTTGTTACAAATAGTATTTTTAATATACCTGAATTATCGATATTAACTTCATAGGCACTGTTTATTTTTATTGATGTATTAAATATCCTATATATTCCTAATGCTTTTTTTACAAGTTTTAAATCTTCAGAGTTACTTTCTATTAAGTTCATTTTTGATTGTCGTATATTAGTATCACCTTTTTTTACAGCAATATATTCATTATACATATCATTTCTTTTTACATTAGTAAAAATTGTAGTTGAATTCGAATCTTTTTTTACATTTCCAAGTGTAAAAGAGCCTGACTTTCCAGTTTTAGTATAAACTTCCATATCTAGATCTAACTTGTTTGCACTTTTTAAATAATATGCTTCAGCGCTTACCCATGTTTTATCATATAATGCTCCAACAATTACATTATTAACAACAATTGGAGTAGAATTTTTAGCCACATCATCTGTTACATCCTTTGCTGAATAATCAACTTTTTCTTTTACAAAATTATTTTTAATTCCAATAAATATAAGAAAAGATATGCTTATCAAAAATAAAATTATAAAAAGTATTATCAAAAGTTTTATTTTTCTTTTAAATTTTAATTTATTTTTAGAATATTTTTTCATTAATATACCCACTTCCCATCATCAATTGAAAATACACATCCACAATATTTTTGCATATATAGTCCAAGTTCTCTTGCCATTTTTTGTCCTTTTCTAAAATTTTCTCTGTAATCTGAATATATATATTCTACATTGAATTCTTTAGAAAGCTTTTCTAAGGCACTCTTTATTAATTTATGATTTTGATATGGACTAATTGTAAGAGTTGTAGTAACCAAATCAAAATTGTTTTCTTTTGCATATTCAAAAACTTTTTTAAGTCTCATATAATAACAATACTCACATCTTACTAAATACTTTTTGCCTTCCCCAACATTTTCTACGATATATTTAACATAGTCATTTAAATTATACTCATCAAATACTATATTTTTTACATTTTTAAGCTCGCAAAATGAAATGAAAGTCTCTTTTCTTCTTTCATATTCTACTTTAGGATGAATGTTTGGATTATAAAAACAAGCACTCATATCTACTTTTTCTCTTATTAACTCATTATTAATTATGCCATTTTTTTCTATATCATCTTGAATAAATGTAAAACAAGGAGCACAACATGTATGTATAAGTAATTTACGCATTTTTATCTTCTCCTATATATTCAAATCTATATGTTTGATTATTTGGATTTTCTCTTCCTTCTGGAACTTTTTCTAAAAACATATCCATTGGCCTTACATATAATTTTTGATTATTTTTTCCATATAATGCTCTATATATAACCATTTCTTCCATTGTTTCACTATTTGTTGCTACACCTTCAACTTTATATATCATGTCTTTAGCTTTAAAATGTCTATATATTCCTTTTATAAGTTTTCTATTTTCCATAAAAGATCACTCCTTTTATTTTTTCATTTCTAATCCTAAATGTTCATATGCAAGTTTTGTAGCCATTCTCCCTCTTGGACTTCTTATTAAGAAACCAATTTGCATAAGATAAGGTTCATATACATCCTCAATTGTATCTTTATCTTCTCCTATTGAAGCTGCTAAAGTATCAAGACCTACGGGTCCACCATCGAACTTTGTTATAATAGTTTTTAACATTTGCCTATCTGTTTCATCTAACCCTATTTCATCTATCTCAAGTCTATTTAATGCTTTTTTTGCAATATTATATGTTATATTTTTTGAGGACTCAAATTGTGCAAAATCTCTCAATCTTTTAAGTAATCTATTAGCTATTCTTGGAGTTCCTCTACACCTAGATCCAAGTTCTATTGCAGCATCCTCATCAATATCAATATTTAATATATGGGCACTTCTAGTTATAATGCTAGAAAGTTCTTTTTTAGAATAAAGTTCCAACCTATGTATTATTCCAAATCTATCACGAAGTGGTGATGAGAGTGAGCCTGCTTTAGTAGTTGCACCAACTAAAGTAAACTTTGGTAAATCAAGACCAATAGATCTTGCAGATGGGCCTTTCCCAATTACAATATCAAGTCTAAAATCTTCTAAAGCAGGATACAAAACTTCCTCCACTGTTTTATTTAATCTATGGATTTCATCAATAAATAAAACATCATTTTCTTGTAAATTTGTCAAAATTGCTGCTAAGTCTCCTGCTTTTTCTATAGCCGGTCCAGATGTTATTTTAATATTTGAACCCATTTCGTTTGCTATTATTGTTGCTAAAGTGGTTTTTCCAAGACCAGGTGGGCCATACAGTAAAACATGATCTAGCATATCCCCCCTTGATTTAGCTGCACTAATATATACTTTAAGATTTTCTTTTATTTTTTCTTGACCTACATACTCCTCAAAATTATTAGGTCTTAGTGTTACTTCCTCTATTTTAAATTCTTCATCATCTTCAATAGAATCAGGAGATATTATTCTGTCTTCTATCAATTAATTCACCACCTATATATCTATTTAACTTTTTAAATTATACCAAACAAAAGTTTTTAAGTCAATGAATTCATCTAAATATCTTTATTGTTATAAAATAATTTATTATAGCCTATGTTACCACTAGTATTGTAACAATAACTTTTAC
>JAVXAF010000009.1:0-30998 GCA_036660635.1 Clostridia bacterium
CATTTTTTTATTAATTTATAAGAAGTAATATATTATGCAATAATTGAATAATAATGTATAAATAAGGAGTGATAAAATGAATATTATAGTTTCAAAAATTCCAATAATATCTAATAATCAAAAAGTATATAATGGTTGTTGCAATAGAGGAAAGACCTTTTATTTCACACAGGATAAACTAAATGAAATACATGTATTTGGAGAAAATTGTTGTTATGAGTCAAAAATAGAAACAAATGATACATATTATGGCATAGCATGCAATAGTAATGATTCATCACTATATTTATCTAGAGATGATAATTCAATAATAAAGTTAGACTTATTATCTAAAGAAACTGTTGAAATTAATATTGAAAGAGAAGCTATAGGAAAAGAAAAAATAAAATCTATTTCATATTGCTTAAAAGAAAATATTTTGTATATTGTAAATGAAAAGGAGATTACTTCGATTGAAATTGGAAAAAATGAAATAAATTTACTAAGTAAACAAATTTTAAACGAAAACGAAAAAGAAATAAAATTTAGTTCCATATATAATGATGATGAAAATATATATATTGGATATACTATAAAAAATCAAGCATATTTAGCCAAATTAGATGAAAAATATAAAATTAAAGAAGAATATTATATAGATGACAATTGCACCATAAACAATATATTTACACAAAATCGGAGTAATTAAACTATTTATTGTAGGAAAATTTAATTATATATATGAAACCAATATAGCAAGTAGCAACTATTTAAGAGACATCACGGAAAGCTTTGACAATATTCAAAATTATGAAAATAGGAATAGAAATTGTATCTTTCACAACAAATGTATGAGTTGTAAAAATCAAAATCAATGCTGTAATTATCAAAATAAATGTTGTAATTGTTGTTTAAACTGTTGCAAGTGTAATCCAAAATGCGACCATCATAAGAAAAATTTAGCTGATATAATTGAGTCTATAGCTTTAGAAGAAGCAGGAATAGCACATATTCTAAACGCAGAAGGAGAAAAATTACAAAAAATAACAGCAAATAGTAAAGATATTTGTGAAATTTTAGAAGCAAACGACTCGGTAAGTAAAACAATCTCAAATATAAGTATGCTAGAACAAATATTACTTTCTAAACTTGAAGTAGTATACAATATTATTAAAAAATGTGGATGTAAAGTGCTTGATGAAAATGATTGTTGCAATATTGAAAATAACGAGTGCTGATAAAAAAATGTTAATAAGTAACAAGGGTTATATATAAAACATATAGTATTATATAGTATATTTTTAAATATATACTATGTAAAAGAGGGGGTAAAAATATGTCAATGCCAGTAATAGTACCAAGTGACACAACAAGAGAACAAGCAATTACTGATTTAATTGAATCTATCGCTTTAGAAGAAACAGGTTTGTCTCATATATTAAATGCTGAGGGAGAAAAAATACAAGCAGTAATTGCTATTGAAAATGTTACATCAGCTCAATTACTAAGTGTAAATCAATCTGTGCAAAAAATGGTTAATTCAATTACAAGATTAGAAACAGTTCTTCAAGCAAAAATAGATTTGTTTTCTTGCGAAATATGCCCTAATGCATAAAAAGTGTATACGCAAATAATAGATAATATTTGCAAAATTTGTTTAAATTAAAATAAAAAAACGCTTAGATAAAATCTAAACGTTTTTTTATTTAATTATTTACTTAATAATTTTGCAAGACGAGCCTTTTTTCTAGAAGCAGTGTTTTTTGCAAGAACACCTTTAGACCAAGCCTTATCTACTAAACTAACAGCTTTATTATATAATTCTTCTTTTTTATCTGAATTATCTTTTATTGCAACTTCAAATGATTTAACAGCTTCTTTATAAGCTTTTTTTGTTACTCTGTTTTGAATTGTTTTAGATTCAATTACTTTTACTCTTTTTTTTGCAGATTTGATATTTGGCATTATAGCACCTCCTTAAAGTATAATTAATCATTACTTAAACATTTTAACATAAAAAATATTAAAAATCAAGAAAATTAGTTAAATTAATATAAAATACCAGAGAACTATTGAAAACGAAGTGTAAATTTGTACGAAAAACTGTATTTTAAAATGAAATTTTAACTTAAATTACAAATTTTTATTAATGATAGAATATATCTCATCATTTATATCTTCAATTGTACGTATATTACCATCTTTTGAACATTCTATTATATACCAATTAAGCTTCTTAGCAAGATACATACCAGAATTTATTGCGTTTTTAAGATGTTTGGGATCAGATTCATGGATATCTTTTTTTTCATCTCCTGTAAATTTATTATTTCTTTTTTTCATTAATTGCAAAGAAAGCTCAAGAGGGAGATGCAAAAAAAATACACAAGTTGGTCTTGGCAATTCTAAGTCTTCAAACTCAAGTCTTTCTATCCAATTAGAAAAATCATCAAGCTTTGAAAAGTCATTTGAGGTGGATAATAGCTTACCTCCTTGATGCAAAAGATTTGAAGATACATATCTGTCAAATAATATGATAGTTGACTTATCTTTAAAATAAGTCTCTATATTCTCTTTATATGAAATATATCTGTCTACAGCATAAAATGTAGAGGCTGCCTTTGGAGAAATCTTATTTGAATCACTTGAAATATTTCCAGAAAGATATTCTTTTACTGGACCTGAGGATGGGCTGGAATAATTCGGAAAAGAAGTTTTAAAAACATTTTTTTTCTCTGATAACAACCTTTTATAAATTAATTCGGTCTGCGTTTGCTTTCCACATCCATCAGTTCCTTCTATTACAAAAATTTTATTCATAGTATCACCTAAATATCTTTCAATTAATATATACATATGTAAGTATCAGCAAAATTTACTTTAGCCAACCTAATAATTTAATTATATCACTAAGAAATAATTTTGTAAACAATAAAAAATTAAAAATTAAACAATTGAAATATTACAAAAATATTACAAAATACGTGTAACCTAGAACAAATTTGATATTTTAGTAACTTTTTTAGATAAAAGTATTGCTTTTTATTTTAAAGTAAGTTATAATAAATATGTTGATTTGCGTTGAAATGAAATGTGGCTACTCATCGAAGTAGGGAACTTTCACGGAGCATGTCTGATTTTAAATCGGGCGGCAAGTATTGATTAACGTGTATTTGCCAGATTTTAGCTTATAAAATTTGGTTTTAATATATGTAGAATATGAAACACACGGGGTAGTGTAAAACTTGTTTAGCCAACAAATTATAGAAAAGGAGTGTTTTACATATGGCAAAATTACAAACTAAAAAAATGAGAATAAGACTTAAAGCTTATGATCATGTAGTATTAGAACAAGCAGCTTTTAAGATTGTTGATGTAGCTAGAAAAACAGGTTCTGAAGTTTCAGGTCCTATTCCTCTACCAACAGAAAAAGAAATTGTAACAATCTTACGTTCTCCACACAAACATAAAGATTCGAGAGAACAATTTGAAATGAGAACTCACAAAAGAGTGATCGATGTTATTAACCCAAATCAAGCTACCGTTGACGCGTTAATGTCAATAGATATGCCAGCTGGAGTTGATATTGAAGTTAAACTATAATTAAACTTTTAAAACTTTTAGTAGTTATCCTTTTAATAGGCTATGACATACCCTATACTATTAGTTTAATCTTGTAGTTCAAGAAAAGTTTTGAAAAGCAAAGGGAGGAAAATTAAAATGGTTAAAGAAATTTACGGAAAAAAAGTCGGAATGACTCAAATATTTTCTGAAGATGGTAAAGCAATACCAGTTACTGCTATTGAAGCAAAACCTTTAACAGTTGTTTCTAAAAAAACAATTGACAAAGAAGGATATAATGCAATAGTTGTAAGCTTCGGGGATGTTAAAGAAAAAAATGTAAATAAACCTATGAAAGGAATATTTGCAAAAGCAGGTACAACTGCACAAAGACATTTAAAAGAAATAAAAGTTGAAAATGTTGATGAATATGAGATAGGAAGCAAAATAACTATTGAAGCCTTTACTATAGAAGATGTAGTAGATATACAAGGAATTTCAAAAGGTAAAGGATTCCAAGGATGTATTAAAAGACACGGACAACATATAGGTCCAATGTCTCATGGTTCTATGTATCATAGAAGACCAGGTTCAATGGGATCTACATCTACACCAGGTAGAGTATTTAAAGGTAAAAAATTACCAGGACATATGGGACATGTAACATCAACAATATTAAATTTAGATATTGTTAAAATTGACACTGACAAGAATGTAATCTTAGTTAAAGGATCAATTCCTGGAGCAAAAGGTTCGATTGTAAGAGTTAAAAAAAGTGTAAAAGCTTAAAATAGAGAGGAAGGAGGAAAATATAATGCTTAAAGTAGACGTTTTAGATATGAAAGGTAAAAAAGTAGAAGATATTGAACTTCAAGAATCAGTATTTGGAGTTGAAGTTAATGATATAGTTGTTCATGCTGCATTAGTTAATTACTTAGCTAACCAAAGGCAAGGAACACAATCTACTAAAACAAGAGCTGAAGTTCGTGGTGGTGGAAGAAAACCTTGGAAACAAAAAGGAACCGGCAGAGCAAGACAAGGTAGTATAAGAGCACCACAATGGTTTAAAGGTGGTATTGCATTAGGGCCAAAGCCTAGATCATATAAATATGCAATTCCTAAAAAAATGAGACAACTTGCATTAAAATCTGTTCTAACTTCAAAAGTACAAGAAGGAAAATTAATTGTAGTTGAAAAGTTAGAATTAAAAAATATTAAGACTAAAGAAATGATTAAAGTGTTAGATAATTTAAAAGCAACTAAAGCTTTAGTAATGCTAGTTGAAAAAAACTTAAATGTTCAAGCATCAAGCAGAAACATTGAAAATGTAAAAACAACTTTAGTATCAACAATTAATATATTTGATTTATTAAAATATGATAGTTTAGTTATTACTAAAGATGCAATTAAAAAAATTGAGGAGGTGTACGCATAATGAAGCACGCAGAAGATGTTATAATAAAACCTATAATGACTGAGAAAACTTATAGTATGGTTCCAGAAGGAAAATATACTTTCGAAGTTGCTATAAATTCTTCTAAAGTAGAAATTAAAAAAGCTGTTGAAGAAATATTTAGTGTTAAGGTTTTAAAAGTAAATACAATGAGATACGACGGAAAGAAAAAAAGAGTTGGAGTACACCAAGGGTTAACAAAAGCATGGAAAAAGGCTATTGTTCAAATTGATACTAATCCAGCAGATGAAAAATATCTAGCTAAAGGTGGAAAAGAAACAAAAAATTCTAGAAAATATAAAACTGAAATCGAAGAAATTAGTTCAGCATTTGGAACTAACTAGGGGGTAATTAAAGATGGGAATAAAATCATTTAAGCCTGTTACTCCATCACTTAGAAATATGACAGTTTTAACAAATGATGAACTTACTAAATTTGAACCAGAAAGAAAATTATTAAAACCAGTTAAAAATACAGCTGGTAGAAATGCTTCTGGTAAAATAACTGTAAGACATCATGGTGGTGGAAACAGAAAAAAATATAGAGTAATTGATTTTAAAAGAAATAAAGTAGACATGGAAGCTACAGTAATAGGAATTGAATATGATCCTAATAGAACAGCAAATATAGCTTTAATCGAATATTCAGATGGAGAAAGAGCATATATTATAGCTCCAGTTGGTCTTACAGATGGTGATAAGGTTATATCTAGTCAAAAAGCTGATATTAAGCCAGGTAACTGTATGCCAATTAGTGCAATTCCAGTAGGTACTATGATTTTTAACATAGAACTTCATAAAGGAAAAGGAGCACAGCTTGTAAGAAGTGCAGGAATGTCTGCTCAGCTTATGGCAAAAGAAGGCAGATATGCGCATGTTAGAATGCCATCAGGCGAAATGAGACTTATATTAGTTGAATGTAGAGCATGTGTTGGCCAGGTTGGCAATTTAGATCATGAAAATGTTAAATTAGGTAAAGCTGGTAGAACAAGGCATATGGGTATTAGACCTTCAGTTAGAGGTAGCGTTATGAATCCTTGCGATCACCCTCATGGTGGTGGTGAAGGTAAAGCTCCAGTAGGACACGCAGGGCCAATGACTCCATGGGGTAAACCGGCATTAGGTTACAGAACAAGAAAATCAAAACATAGAACTGATAAATATATTGTTAAAAGAAGAAACAAAAAATAAAAGTAATGGAGGGATAGAAAATGTCAAGATCGCTTAAAAAAGGACCTTACTGTGATGAAAGATTACTTGCAAGAGTTGAGAAACTAAACGAACAAGATAAAAAAGAAGCTTTAAAGACTTGGTCAAGAGCCTCAACTATATATCCTCAAATGATTGGTCATACAATAGCTGTACATGATGGTAGAAAACATGTTCCAGTATATATTACTGAGGAAATGATAGGACATAAATTAGGAGAATTTGCTCCAACAAGACTTTTCAGAGGACACGCAGGAGATAAAAAAACAAAAATTAAGTAAAAAATCTTATTAAAGGAGGAGCTTTAAATGGAAGAAGCAAAAGTAGCAAGAGCAGAATTACGTCATGCTAGAATCAGTAGTAGAAAAGTAAAAATCGTTATTGATACTATTAGAGGAAAAAAAGTTGACGAAGCAATAGCTATATTAAAGTATACAAACAAAGCAGCAGCACCATTAGTTGAAAAATTAGTAAAATCAGCTAAAGCAAATGCTATCAACAACCATAAAATGGATGAAACAAAACTATATGTAGCGGAAATTTATGCTAATCAAGGGCCTACAATGAAAAGAATAATGCCAAGAGCTCAAGGTAGAGCAAACAAGATTAGAAAAAGAACAAGTCACATAATAGTTATGTTACAAGAAGTGTAAAAAAAGGAGGTAAGCTAAAGATGGGTCAAAAAGTTAATCCACACGGACTAAGAGTGGGAATTATTAAAGATTGGTCATCAACTTGGTTTTCAAACAAAAAAGATTTTTCGGATAACTTAGTTGAAGATTATGAAATTCGTAAATACCTAAAAGGTTTATTAAAACCAGCAGGAATTAATAACATTGGTATTTCTAGAAAAGGAAATTTCGTTAAAGTTGACATCTATACTGCTAAACCTGGAATGATTATAGGTAAAGGCGGAGCAGCAATTGAAGAACTTAAAAAGAAATTAAATAAGAAATTTTCAAAAGATATTTCTATAAATATAATTGAAGTGAAAGATGTAGATATGGCAGCACAACTTGTTGCTGAGAATATAGCTATTCAATTAGAAAAAAGAATATCTTTTAGAAAAGCTATGAAACAAGCAATGCAAAAAACAATGAAAGCAGGAGCTCTAGGAATCAAAACTGCAGTAGCTGGACGTTTAGGCGGAGCAGAAATTGCAAGAACTGAGCATTATAATGAAGGAACAATTCCTTTACAAACTTTAAGAGCAGATATCGATTATGGTTTTGCTGAAGCAAAAACAACTTATGGTATAATAGGCGTTAAAGTTTGGATATATAAAGGTGAAGTATTACCTGCTAAAAAAGACATAAAAGGAGGTAACTAAAATGTTGTCACCAAAAAGAGTAAAACATAGAAAAGTACAAAAAGGTAGGATTAAAGGAAATGCATCTCGTGGAATACAAGTAGTTAATGGAGATTTTGGCATTCAAGCCTTGGAACCAGCATGGATAACTGCTAACCAAATAGAATCTGTTAGGATAACTTTATCAAGATATACTAAAAAGGTAGGCAAAACTTGGATTAAAATATTCCCAGATAAGCCTATAACAAAAAAACCGGCTGAGACTCGTATGGGTTCTGGAAAAGGTAATCCAGAATACTTTGTTGCAGTGGTTAAACCTGGTAGAGTATTATTTGAAATAACAGGACTTGATGAAAAAACAAGTAAAGAAGCCTTGAAAAAAGCTATGCATAAACTTCCTATTAAATGTAAGATAGTTAGAAAAGAAATAGAAGAAGTACAAGAAGAAGGGGGAGTGAGCCAATATGAAATCTAATAAAGAAAAAGAATATGAAGCTATGAATGTAGTAGAATTACAAAAAGAAGAAAAAGAATTAAAAAAAGAACTTTTTAAGCTAAGATTTCAGCATGCACTAAATGGCCTTGATAACCCTAAGAAGATAACTGAAGTAAAAAGAAATATTGCAAGAGTTAATACAGTTATAACAAAGAAAAGTAGTAATTAGTGGTAAAGGAGGAAAATAAGACATGGAAAGAAATAGTAGAAAAACAAAACTTGGAAAAGTTGAAAGCAATAAAATGGATAAAACTATAGTTGTTAGAATTGATACTAAAACTAAAGATCCACTTTATGGCAAAATTGTTAAGAAAACATTAAGAATAAAAGCTCACGATGAAGAAAATATTTGTAATATTGGAGATATCGTAGAGATAATGGAAACTAGACCACTAAGTAAAGATAAAAGATATAGACTAGTAAAAGTAGTGGAAAAAGTTAAGTAGTATAAAAAATTTTGAAGGGAGGACTAATCCATGATACAACAACAATCATTATTAAAGGTTGCTGATAATACTGGAGCAAAAGAAATTATGTGTATTAGAGTTCTAGGTGGACATTATAGAAAATTTGGAAACATTGGAGACGTAATAGTTGCTTCTGTTAAAAAAGCAGCACCAGGCGGAGCTGTAAAAAAAGGCGATGTTGTTAAAGCGGTTATAGTAAGAACAAAAAAAGGTTTAGGACGTGACGATGGATCTTATATTAAATTTGATGAAAACGCAGCAGTTTTACTAAAAGATGATAAGACACCAAGAGGTACACGTATATTTGGACCAGTAGCAAGAGAACTAAGAGATAAAGACTATATGAAAATTATATCTCTAGCACCAGAAGTTCTTTAAATTTCGGAGGTGAAAGAAAGTGTTAACAAAAATAAAACTAAAAAAAGGCGACGTTGTTGTAGTTAACTCTGGTTCTGAAAAAGGTAAAAAAGGCGAAATAATAAACGTTTTAAGAAAAAACGGAAAAGTAATCGTTAAAGGAATCAATGTTAGAACAATGCACGTTAAAGCAAAAAAACAAGGGCAAGAATCTGGAATTATTAAAAGAGAAGCCCCAATTAATGTTTCTAAGGTAAACTTTTATTGCGATAAATGTGATAAAGGCGTTAAATTAGGAATAAAAGTTGCAGAAGATAAAACAAAGTCAAGATTCTGCAAAAAATGTCAAGAAGTAAAGTAAGGAGGGGAAAAATAAATGAACCTTAAAGAAAAATATAAATCTGAGGTTGTACCTGCGTTAATGAAAAAGTTTGAATACAAATCTATAATGCAAGTGCCAAAGTTAGAAAAGATAGTTATTAACATGGGAGTTTCTGATGTAAAAGATAACTCAAAAGCTTTGGAAAAAGCAATGGGTGATTTAACTTTAATAGCTGGTCAAAAGCCAATAATTACTAAAGCTAAAAAATCAATTGCAGCATTCAAATTAAGAGAAGGTATGGATATTGGATGCAAAGTAACTTTAAGAGCTGAAAAAATGTATGACTTTGCTACCAAATTATTTAGTGTGGCTCTTCCACGTGTGAGAGATTTTAAAGGTGTAAATCCTAATTCTTTTGACGGAAGAGGAAACTATTCAATGGGAGTTAAAGAACAATTAATTTTTCCAGAGATAGAATATGATAAAATAGATAAAATAAGAGGAATGGACGTTATTTTTGTTACAACAGCAAAAACAAACGAAGAAGCTAAAGCATTACTTTCAATGCTAGGCTTACCATTTTCAGATAAGTAAGGGGGATAAAGACTTATGGCAAAAAAATCTATGATTGCTAAACAAAAAAGAGAACCTAAATTTAGCACAAGATATTATAACAGATGTAAGATTTGTGGAAGACCACATGCTTATATTAGAAAATATGGAGTATGCCGTATATGCTTTAGAAACTTAGCATATAAAGGAGAAATACCAGGTGTTAAAAAAGCAAGCTGGTAGAAAAAAGGAGGTAAATAGTCAATGAATACAACAGATCCAATTGCAGATATGTTAACAAGAATAAGAAATGCAAACTCAGCAAAACATACAACTGTAGATATTCCTTATTCAAAAGTAAAAAAAGCTATCGCTGATATATTGGTTTCAGAAGGATTCGTAGCATCACAAGATGTTTTAGAAGACGGAAATCACAAGACTATCAGATTAACTTTAAAATATGAAAATAAGACTAAAGTTTTACAAGGATTAAAAAGAATTAGTAAACCAGGTCTTAGAATCTATGCAAACGTTGAACAATTACCAAGAGTATTAAATGGACTTGGAATTGCAGTAGTATCCACATCTAAGGGTATTATGACAGACAAAGAAGCTAGAAAAGAAAATATAGGTGGAGAAGTACTTGCATATATTTGGTAATATGTAAAATAAGTTAAAAAGGAGGATATATCATGTCAAGAATAGGTAAAAATCCTATTGAAGTACCACAAGGTGTAGATGTTAAACTTGAAAATAATACACTAACAGTAAAAGGGCCTAAAGGAACATTAACAGAGACTTTTTTAAATGCTGTTGATATAAAAATAGAAGATAGTAAAATAATTGTTAGCGTTGCAAATGAAAAAGATAGTAACTTACACGGCTTGACAAGAACTTTAATAAACAATATGGTTCTTGGAGTAACTAATGGCTTTGAAAAAGCGTTAGAAATATGTGGTATAGGATACAAAGCACAAAAACAAGGTAAAAAACTAGTATTAACTCTAGGATATTCGCATCCTGTAGAAATAGAAGAAGCAAACGGAATAACTATAGAAGTTCCAACTGCCACATCTATAATAGTAAAAGGAATTGACAAACAAGCTGTTGGTCAAGTAGCTGCAAACATTAGAGAAAAAAGATTACCAGAACCATATAAGGGTAAGGGAATCAAATACGTTGGTGAACATATTAGAAGAAAAGAAGGAAAAGCTGGCGGTAAAAAGTAGTAAATAGATATAAAGAAGGGAGACTTCGAAATGATAAAAAAAGAAAGTAGAACAACTTCAAGAGCTGTTAGACAAAAAAGAGTTAGAGCAAAAGTTCAAGGAACAAGTGCTAGACCAAGACTTTGTGTGTTTAGAAGTTTAAACAATATTTATGCACAAATTATTGATGATGAAAAAAAAGCAACTTTACTTACAGCATCTACATTAGATAAAGAAGTTAAAACAAAAGCATCTAATATAGAAGCTGCAAAAGAAGTAGGAACTTTAGTAGCAAAAAGAGCTATTGAAAAAAATATCAAAACTGTAGTCTTTGACAGAAATGGTTATATATATCATGGAAAAGTTAAAGCATTAGCAGAAGCAGCAAGAGAAGCTGGATTAGAATTTTAATTAGAAAGGAGAAACCAAAAAAATGACTGAAACAAAACAAGAATTAAAAGAAAAAGTTGTTAATGTTAGCAGAGTAGCTAAAGTTGTTAAAGGTGGTAGAACTTTTAGATTTAGCGTACTTGTTGTTGTTGGTGACGAAAACGGACATGTAGGCGTTGGAACAGGTAAATCTTCAGAAGTACCTGAAGCTATTAAAAAAGCAACCGATGATGCTAAGAAAAATTTAGTTGAAGTTTCTTTAGTAAATGGAACTTTACCACATGAATATGTTACACATTTTGGAGCATCTAAAGTTATACTTAAACCAGCAGTTGAAGGTACAGGTGTTATTGCAGGTGGTGCAGTAAGACCAGTGCTAGAACTTGCAGGAGTTAAAAATGTAACAGCAAAAACATTAGGATCTCGTAATAGTAGAAATGTAGTATATGCTACAGTCAAAGCATTAGAAGCTATGAGAACACCAGAAGAAGTTGCAAAACTTAGAGGTAAAACAGTAGCTGAAATTTTAAAATAATATTAAAGAGAGGAGGCTATAAATCATGAAAATGCATGAAGTTGGACCTGCATACGGTGCTACTACTCAAAGAAGAAGAGTAGGTAGAGGAATCGGATCAGGACTTGGAAAAACAGCTGGTAAAGGTCATAAAGGTCAAAAAGCTAGAACAGGCGGAAGTATTAGAAGAGGATTTGAAGGTGGACAAACACCTTTATATAGAAGAATACCGAAACGTGGCTTTAATAATCATTTTGCTATTGAATATTCTATAGTAAATGTAAGCGATTTAGAAAAATTTGATAATGATACAACAGTTGATATTACTTTATTACTTAAAGAAGGTATAGTTAGAAAACAATTAGACGGTCTTAAAGTTTTAGGTAATGGTGAATTAACTAAGAAATTAACAATTGTAGCATCAAAATTTTCAAAATCAGCTGAAGATAAAATTAAAGCTGTAGGTGGAAAGATAGAGGTGAAGTAGTATGCTACAAACCTTAAAAAATATTTTTTCTGTAAAAGATATTAGAAAGAAAATAGTAATTACTTTATTTATAATATTACTTTATAGACTAGGCAGTTTTATAACTGTACCTGGTGTAAATAAAATAATGTTTATGGATCAAGTTGGTGCATCAGCTGGTGGTCTTGTTGGAACAATAAACCTGATTTCAGGAGGAGCATTTAGGAGATTCTCTATATTTGCTATGACAATTGGACCATACATAACAGCATCAATTGTTCTAAATTTGCTTCAAGTTATAATACCAAGTTTAGAAAGACTTGCAAAAGAAGGCGAAGATGGTAAAAAGAAATTGGATAAATATACTAAATATTTAACTTTGGCTTTTGCACTAGTAGAAGGATTAGGACTCTATATTACATATAGAGGATTCTTACTAGAACCTCTTCAATCTGGAGTAGGATCTGTTCTTGGAGCCATATTATTTATAGGTTCATTAGTTGCAGGAACTGCACTATTAACTTGGCTTGGAGATAAAATAACAGAGCATGGAATAGGAAATGGTATTTCAATTATAGTTTTTGTTGGTATTATTTCTGGTATACCAGGAGGAGCAACAGCACTATTTACATTTGCAAAAGGATCATTAATAAATGGACTTATTGTGACTACATTAGTTGCAGCTATGATTGCAGTAATTGCAGGAGTAATATACGTTCAACAAGCTGAGCGTAGACTCCCAGTTAATTATGCAAAAAGGGTTGTTGGAAGAAAAATGTATGGTGGGCAAAATACTCATATTCCAATAAAAGTTGCAATGGCAGGTGTTATGCCAATAATATTTGCAATGTCATTTTTAATGTTTCCGAGTACAATAATAAATTTATGTACAAAAGGAAATCCAACAGGATTTTTAGCTATTATAGCAGACGTGTTTGCAGTATCACAAGGAAGTGCTTGGTATAATTTAGTTATATATTCACTGCTTTATATGGGTCTTATAATAGCATTTACATTTGTATATACAATGTTTATTGTAAATCCGGTTGAAATGTCCAACCAACTTAAAAAAAATGGTGGATTTATTCCTGGGATTAGAGCAGGTAAAAATACTTCTGATTATATTTCTAAAGTATTAAAATATATAACTGCTGTTGGTGCTGTATTTTTAGCATTAGTTGCAGTGTTACCAATTCTATTACAAGGATTTATTCCTGTTTCAATTACTTTTGGTGGTACATCTGTACTTATTGTAGTAAGTGTTGCCTTAGAAGTACTTAAAAATCTTGAAACTCAAATGGTAAGCAGACATTACACAGGATTTTTAAACTAAATTATAATATGTAAATAGCATCCGGAAGGGTGTTATTTTTTTATGTATTTTAATAAACTGTTATTTAAAATACAATAAGGTGAGAGTTTAGAAAATAAAACTCTCACCTTTAAAAATAATTTGAATTTTTAAAATATAACTAATTATTGTTGTGATTGCATTTGGTTAGCAGCTTGAGCAACTAACTTTTTAACCATTTCACCACCAATAGAACCAGCTTCTCTAGAAGTTAAGTCACCATTGTAACCTTGCTTTAAGTTAACTCCAAGTTCACTTGCTACTTCATATTTAAATTTGTTTAAAGCAGCTTTAGCTTGTTTGTTTGACATTTTTGTATTCATAAAATCACCTCCAATATTTTTGGTTTGTAAAACTATGTAATTTGTTTTACACTAATAATTTGTGCTTATTTAATAATTTAATACTGGTAAATTTAGGAATTTTTAAAAAACATCAAATTTAATTTTAAAATTACTATTTCGACAAAACTCGATGCTAAAAACTGGCATAAAGGCTTGATTTTTTTGTGAAACTTATATATAATTGTCTTACGTTGTTAAGAAGAGTATAGGAGGTATATTAATGAGTGATAAAACTAAGGTCGCCATTATAGACGATAATCAAGAATTTGTAAAATTGTTATCAATGTTTATAAATTCTCAAAATGATATGGAGGTAATATCAACTGCATATGATGGTCAAAAAGCAATGGAAATAATAAAAGATAAAAATCCAGATATACTATTATTGGACATCATAATGCCAGAAAAAGATGGACTATCTGTATTAGAGGATATGGTTAAACAAACTGACCTTAAGATTCCTACTACTGTTGTTATGTCTGCAATTGGGCAAGAAAAAATAACTCAAAAAGCAATTGCACTAGGTGCAACATATTACGTTGTTAAACCATTCGATATGGCAACTTTAGTTGACAGACTAAGAGATTTGATTGGAGATTGTGTAGTATCTGGTTATTCAAATAATTCTCCAATGTGCTATACAAAAACTACAATTAATAGCAGCTTAAGATCTTCTACACCAATGGAAGTAAGAGTTACAAATATAATTCATGATGTCGGCGTGCCTGCACATATTAAGGGATATCAGTATATAAGAGAAGCTATTTTAATGGCGGTAAGAAATGAAGAGGTTATTAACTCTATAACAAAAACATTATATCCTACTTTAGCATCTACTTTTAGTACTACTCCTTCAAGAGTTGAAAGAGCAATAAGACATGCAATTGAAGTTGCATGGAATAGAGGGCAAATTGAAATGCATGATAAAATATTTGGATATACAGTAAACTCAAATAAAGGCAAACCAACTAATTCAGAGTTTATAGCAATGATTGCAGATAAATTAAGATTAGAGGATAAAGCAGTAATATAATTAATAAAACATATTTAATATTAACTTAGCAACGTTAGTAAATACATTCTCAAAGTATGTATTGCAATTCCAAAAGAGTTGATGTATAATTATATACGTTGTTAAGTAATTTTGGATGGTGTTAAAAATAAAAAAAATTATATTTGTGATGATTTTTTTGTTTTGTGCAATTATACTAGTATTTGCTATAATTATAAATATTATAATTAATAATAAAAAAATCAAAGAAATAAAAAAAGAAATTGATTTTTCATTACAAGTTTCTAATGAAATAGAATTTATTTTCTATAAATATTTAGAACTTACTAAAAAAGATTTTGAGATTTTCAATAAATACAAAAATAAAAAGGGAAACTTTTAAAAGAAGGTTTCTTTTTTTTATTTTTTTAAGGTATAACTTAATCATTTTATTTTTCTATAAAGAAATATAAGTTAATTCTTAACTTGACAAACGGGGAGAAAAATAGTAAAATGTAGAAGTATAATGATATACAAAAAAGGATGAAGCATAAAATGAAAAAAATGAAAAAGAGCAAATGGTTTGATTTTAATATATTTTCTGTAAAAATTGCGTATTTAGCACTACTTATATTAATTTGTGTTACTTTATCAATAATAATACCAATAACTATATACGTAGATTTAGCTAGTATTTTTATTGTGTCTTTTTTATGTATATACATGTGTATAAAAGAAGTTAAAAATAGAAAATATAGAATAGAAGAACTTACAAAAAGTGTAAATATTATGCTTAAAGATAGTTTAGAATTTATTGATATTCCAATGATTATGATAGCAGATTCTACAAAGATTATATGGCAAAATAGTTCTTCAAAACATATAATCCCAAAAGACTATATTTATGAGAGTGCAATTGCTTTAGAAAATAAAAAGAAAAAAAGAGAAGCAATGTCTGTAACAGCAGATATAGGTAATGGCGAAATATATACAGCTGTTGGTAATTATATAAGATTTGCCGATACAAACTGTATGTTAATATCATTTATTAATACAACAGAAGAGTCTAGATTAAAGAAAATTTTAGAAGACACTAAAGTAGCTGTGGGTATTGTATTTATTGATAATTATGAAGAAACAATGCAAGGATTAGAGGAAATAAGAAAATCCGAAATAAATTCGAAAATAGATAAAGAAATAAGAACATGGGTGTCTGAAAATAAAGGTACAGTTACAAAGGTAGAAAAAGATAAATATATTATATTTGTAGAAAAACAATATGTTGATCAAATGGAAGAAAATACTTTTGAAATTTTGGAAAGAGTTAGAAATATAACAGATGAAACTAAACTACCAATAACAGTTTCTGTAGGTTTATCATATAGCGAGTCTGAAATTGCAGACAGATATAGCGCTTCTAATTCTGCATTAGATATTGCTCTTGGTAGAGGTGGAGATCAGGCTGTAATAAAAAAAGATAAAAAATTCTCTTTTTATGGTGGTTCTAATATTGGACTTGAAAAGACAAGTAAAGTAAGAGCTAGAACTATATCTCAAGCTTTAAAAGAAGTAATGCAAAAAAGTGACAATATATATATAATGGGACATAAAAATACAGATATAGACTGTATAGGTGCTGCGGTTGGTATTCATAAGTTAGCCGTTTGCCTAAATAAAGAGGCAAAGATAATTGTAGATAGTAAGTGTAATAGTAGTACAAGGACAATAATAGATAAAGTAAAAGTATTAAAAGAATATGAGGATGTTTTCATAAGTGGAAATGAAGTTAAAAAAATAGATTTTTCTAACGCTTTACTTATTATTGTAGATACTCATAAAAAATCATATTTAGCATATCCTGATATATTAGATGAATTTGAAAAAGTAGTAGTTATTGATCATCATAGAAGAGGCCCTGAATTTATTGAAAATGCCCTTTTATCTTATCATGAAATATATGCTTCTTCCACTTCTGAACTGGTAACAGAACTATTAATGTACTCAGAGGGAATAAATTTACTTTCTGCTGAGGCGGAGAGCTTATATGCAGGAATAGTAATAGATACTAAAAATTTTATGTTCAAAACGGGTGTTAGAACTTTTGAAGTTGCAGCTTATTTGAAAAAATTTGGATTAGATTTAACAGAGGTAAAGCAATTATTTCAAAGCGATTTTGAAACTTATGTTGCAAAAGTTGATATAGTTAAAAATGCTGAAATAATTAAAGGAAAAATTGCTGTATCTATATGTGGAGAAAATCATGAGGAAATGCCAATAATTGCAGCACAAGCAGCAGATGAATTACTTTGTATATCAGGTATAGTAGCATCATTTGTTCTTTGCAAAGTAGATGAGGTAGTTATGATATCTAGCAGATCAATGGGTGATATAAATGTTCAGGCTATTATGGAAACCATTGGTGGAGGTGGTCATCTTACATTTGCTGGAGCTCAAATAGCAGGTGTTTCTATAGAAGAGGCAAAAGAAAGATTGTTAAAAAGTATTAATGAGTATTTTGGAAAAGAATAGTTATTAGTTAAAGGAGGAAAAAATGAAAGTTGTATTAAATCAAGATGTAAAAGGAATAGGAAAAATACATCAAATAGTTCAAGTTAGTGAAGGATATGCAAGAAATTTTTTACTTCCTAAAAAGTTAGCAACTATAGCTGATAATAAAAATATAAATGAAGCAAATACTAAGTCGGAAGCAATTAAATTTAAAAAAAATACAGAGCTAACTATGGCAGAAGAATTAAAAAATAAAATTGAAAAGTCATATATTGAATTTAGACATAAAATAGGAGAAGGCGGTAAACTTTTTGGAAGTGTTACTGAAAAAGAAATAGCTGACGAACTTAATAAAAAACACGGAACAGATATAAATAAAAAGAAAATATCTTTAAATACTGCTATTAAAAATGTGGGCAGTTATACAGTAAAAGTGAAAATATATGAAGGAGTAGTAGCAAATTTAAAAGTAGTAGTGGTAGGAATGTAGGTGACAATTATGGAAAATGAAGTGACAAATAGAGTTCAACCAAATGATGTTATAGCAGAGCAAGCAGTTTTAGGCTCAATGCTGGTTGATAAAGACGCAGTAATAGCAGCAGTAGAAATTTTAAAACCAGAAGACTTTTATAGAGATGATAATAAAGAAATATATGCAGCAATGTTTGAACTTTATGGACTTGGAAAACATATTGATATGATTACATTAAAAGAACAATTATCTCTTAGAGGAACAATAGAAAAAGTAGGAAGTATACAGTATATTGCAACTTTGATTGATAATGTGCCAACTACGTCTAATATAGAAAATTATGTTAAAATTGTAGAAGAAAAGTCTGTTACTCGTAAGCTTATTAAAACAGCAAATGATATTTTAAAAATGGGCTATTCAGGAACAGAAGAAATTGATACATTAATTGAACAAACTGAAAAAAAGGTATTTGATGTATTGCAAAATAGAAATTCTAGAGGATATTCAAGTATAAAAGAAATACTAATTCATAATTTTGATTCATTAGAAAATATGTTTCAAAATAAAGGAACTGTATCTGGTATTGAATCTGGATTTATAGATTTAGATGCAAAAATATCAGGATTAAATCCTTCTGATTTAATAATAGTCGCAGCAAGACCAGCAATGGGAAAATCTGCATTTGTATTAAACATTGCTAATTTTGTAGCAAAGCAAGCAAAAATTCCGGTAATGGTATTTAGCCTTGAAATGTCAAAAGAGCAAATGGTAAATAGAATACTTAGTAGTGAAAGTGAAGTTGATGCGATGAAACTTAGAAATGCAGATTTATCTTCTGATGAGTGGCTAAAGCTAGGACAAGCAAGTGGTGTTCTCTCAGAAATCCCATTATATATTGATGATACTCCTGGAATGAGCTCTACAGAACTAAGAGCAAAATGTAGAAAAGCAAAACTTGAAAAAAATATAGGCCTTGTTATTGTCGATTATTTGCAGCTTATGGAATCAAAGACAAAAAGTCCTTCAAGGCAACAAGAGATTTCTGAAATAAGTAGATCACTTAAAATACTTGCTAAAGAGTTGCAAATACCAGTTATTGCACTTTCACAACTTAGTCGTGCTACTGAGTCTAGAACAGATCATAGGCCAATGCTTAGTGATCTTCGTGAATCAGGAGCTATAGAGCAAGATGCTGATATAGTAATGTTTTTACACAGAGATGATTACTATGATCCAGATACTGATAGAAAAAATATAGCAGAAATTATAATATCAAAAAATAGAAATGGTGCAACAGGAACAGTAGAACTTGCTTGGATAGGAAAATATACTAAATTTGCTAATTTATATAGAGGTCAAGAATAATGAATGAAAATTTAGAACTTAGTCAAAATGAAAAAATTCTAAATGAAATAGAAAAAAATATTTTGCAATATAATATGATACAAAATGGTGATAAAATTGTTGTGGCATTATCAGGTGGACCTGATTCTATGTGTCTGTTACACGCACTACAAACTTTGCAAGATAAATTTAAAAAAAAATACAATATACAATATACAATTTTAGTTTCTCATGTAAATCATATGATCAGAAAAGAATCAGAAGACGAAAAGATATATGTGGAAAAATATTGTAAAAATAACAATATTGAATTTTATTACTTAAAAGTAGATGTTACAAAAAAATCAAAAGAACTTAAGATGTCAGTAGAAGAATGTGGAAGAAAAATCAGATATGATTTTTTTAATGAAGTATGTGAAAAAACTAATTCGAATAAAATAGCAGTAGCACATAATTTAAACGATAATGTAGAAACAATTTTACTAAATATGATAAGAGGATGTGGACTAAAAGGACTCATAGGAATGGAATATGTTAAAAATAATATAATAAGACCTATGCTTTCTATTGAAAAAGATTTAATTTTAGAGTATAATAACATTTACGAGTTAAATTCATGTTTTGATAAGACAAATTTAGAGACTATATACCTTAGAAATAAAGTTAGAATTGATTTAATACCAATGCTTGAAAAGGAGTATAATTCAAATTTTACAAAAAATATTATAAGGATGAGGGAAATTTTATCTTCTGATGAAGAATTTTTAGATAAGTATGCTAATAATATAGTTAATGAATGTATTATTTCTAAATCTGACAAAAAAATAAGATTTAATTTTGAAAAAATTTTAAAAGAAGAAAAAAGTATAAAATATAGAGCTATACGAATAATACTAATAATGAAATTAAATAATTTGGAAGGTATACAAAATATACATATAATGGATATTTCAAAATTATTTAAAAATAATATTAAGGGTAAAAAATATATAATTGGAAATAAGTTTACTATTGAAATAGTTTCAAAAAATATTGCAACTATATATTAACAATAGGGAGGAAAAATGAACAAAAAAAGTGTATTTAGAACATTAATAACATATGTGGTTATTATAGCAATTGCAATGTATAGTATATCAATTTTAAGTGGCAACACTGTAAAAGATATGTCATATACAGAGTTTATGCAAAAAGTAAGTAATAAAGAAGTAAAAAATGTAACTTTAAAAAATGATAGGCAGTCAGCAGAAGTTATATTAAATAATGAAGAAAATGTTGTAAGGGTTGTTAAAATTCCTGCGACTTCACCTTTCATAGAAAGTATTGAAGATAAAGTTACAGCAGGAGAATTTGAATTAACTGTAGCAAATGAATCAGCATGGGAAGCAATAGGCCCAATGATACCAAATATTTTACTTTTGGGTGGAACTTTACTTATATTTGTATTTATGTTAAGAAAAACTACAGATGGAAATGCTAAGGCTATGAGCTTTGGAAAAAGCAAAGCAAGAATGGTTGACAAAAATGACAAGAAAAAGACAATGTTTGAAGACGTAGCTGGGTTAAAAGAAGAAAAAGAAGAATTACAAGAAATTGTTTCGTTTTTAAAAAGTCCAAAAAAATATGTTGATATGGGAGCAAGAATACCAAAAGGAATACTTTTAGTCGGAGGACCGGGTACAGGAAAGACTTTACTTGCAAAGGCTGTATCAGGAGAAGCTAATGTTCCATTTTTTTCTATAAGCGGATCTGATTTTGTAGAAATGTTTGTAGGAGTAGGAGCATCACGTGTTAGAGATTTATTTGCAGAGGCTAAAGCTAATGCGCCATGTATTCTTTTTATAGATGAAATTGATGCTGTAGGACGTCATAGAGGAGCTGGTGTTGGTGGCGGGCATGACGAAAGAGAACAAACATTAAATCAATTATTGGTTGAAATGGACGGTTTTGCTACTCACGAGAGTATTATTGTTATGGCGGCAACAAACAGACCTGATATACTAGATCCTGCTCTTTTAAGACCAGGTAGGTTTGATAGGCAAATTGTTGTTCATGATCCAGATATAGGTGCAAGAGAAGAAATACTAAAACTTCATTCTAAAAACAAGCCATTTGCAAAAGGAATTGATTTTAAAGTAATTGCCAAAAATACAGCTGGATTTAGTGGAGCTGACCTTGAAAATATGGTAAATGAGGCGACATTACTTGCAGCAAGAAAAGATAAAAAAATTGTATCAATTGAAGATGTTGAAGAAGCAATGGTAAAAGTAATGATGGGACCTGAAAAACGCAGTAAAGTGATAAGTGAAAAAGAAAAAAAACTTACTGCATATCACGAAGCAGGTCATGCGGTAGTTTCAAAATTTTTACCAACTCATGACACAGTTCACCAAATCTCAATAATTCCCAGAGGTATGGCAGGTGGTTATACAATGTATAAACCAAATGAAGATAAAAGTTATAAGTCAAAATCTGAAATGAAAGAACATATTGTTTCACTACTTGGTGGAAGAGTAGCGGAGCAATTAGTATTAAATGATATTAGTACAGGAGCTTCTAACGATATAGAAAGAGCAAGCAAAATAGCAAGATCTATGGTTACAAAATATGGAATGTCAGAGAAATTAGGGCCAATAACCTTTGGAGCAACACAAGAAGAAGTTTTTCTTGGAAAAGATATGAATAATCAAAGAAATTATAGTGAAGAAGTTGCTGGACAAATAGATGAAGAAGTAAAAGATATAATAATGAGAGCGTATAATTACGCCGAAAAAGTATTGAAAGATAATATTGACAAACTTCATAAAGTTGCAGAAATATTACTAGAAAAAGAGAAAATGACAGCTGAGGAGTTTGAAGCAGTATTTAATGACTAGTTTGATAAAAAGAAAAAAGTGATATATATAAGTGTCAAAATATTACAAAATAGTTGACACTTATATATTGAGATGGTATAATAAAAGAACTTTAGCACTTGATACTATACTTTGAGATTTTAAAGTATAAGTGCCTAGTATAAAAATATTAGGAGGAATTGAAATGCAGTTTAGTTTAACTCAGGAAGACATCACTTTAGCAAGCACATGTTTGGAAAAGGATTTGTTTATGGCAGCACTTATGTTTATAAAAAATCCTTTGGCAAAAGTTAAAATTGCAAAAGAACCATCTGACGCAAACGTAACGTATGAAAATGTTAAAAAAATTGGAGAGTGGACAGAGTCTCCAGTAATTGCAAAGCTATTTCACTTTGGGGTGTGTGATCCCATAATTGATGGGCCAGGAACTGTGCAAGAGAAGGTAGCAACACTTGCGGACACTATCAAAGAATATTGCAAAATTAACGGTTTAGAATTTTCATAAAAATAAACCATAGCTTTTAAAATTCTAGATAAGTTAAATTTTCAAAATATAAAGAGTCAACTATTGATTAGTTGACTCTTTTATGTTATAATACATATACTTGTGTATTATTAGATACATAAAAGCACACACATAAACGTAGTTTTATGCTTCTTCTCTAGTTATTAGGGATGTAATAGAGCGATGATGTTTATGGAGGATATAAGAAGGAGGAATTTTAAATGGCAATTATACCTATGAAAGCATTACTAGAAGCCGGTGTACACTTTGGACACCAAACAAAAAGATGGGACCCAAGGATGGCACCATACATTTTTACAGCAAGAAATGGTATTTATATACTAGACTTGCAAAAAACATTAAAAAAAGTACAAGAAGCATATAACTTAACTAAAAAAGTTGTGGCAGAAGGTGGAATTGTACTGTTTGTTGGTACAAAAAAGCAAATTCAAGAAACTATGAAAAATGAAGCTCAAAGATGTGGAATGTACTATATTAATAGCAGATGGTTAGGTGGAACACTTACTAACTTTAATACTATTAAAACAAGAATAGCAAGATTAATTGAATTAGAAAAAATGGAACAAGATGGTACTTTTGAAGTATTACCAAAAAAAGAAGTTACTAAGTTAAAAAAACAAATGGATATTTTAAATACTAATCTTGGTGGTATAAAAGATATGGAAAAAATTCCATCACTTATCTTTTTAGCTGACTCTAAAAAAGAATATATTTGCACAAAAGAAGCTAGAAAGCTGAATATACCAATAATAGGGTTAATAGATTCTAATTGTAATCCAGATGATGTAGATTATGTTATTCCAGGAAATGATGATGCAGTAAGATCAGTAGGATTAATTGCTGGTAAAATAGCTGATGCGGTAATAGAAGCTAAAGAAGGAGATCTAACAGAAGCTACAGTAGAAGATGACGAAGTTGAAACAATGGAAGAACTAGTTAAAAAAGAAGGCGTAGACAAAATAGAGAGAAAACCAAGACCAAATAGAAGAAATATGAATAATAATTATCAAAGAAGAGAAAAAATAGAAAGAAAAGAAACTCAAGAATAATAAGGAGGAGATAACATGGCAGTAACAGCACAACAAGTTAAAGAATTAAGAGATAGAACTGGAGCCGGAATAATGGATTGTAAAAAAATTCTTGTTGAAGCAGATGGAAATATTGAAAAAGCAATTGAACTTTTAAGAGAAAAAGGAATTGCAAAAGCAGCTAAAAAAGCTGGAAGAATTGCTTCAGAAGGAATTGTTGAGGCATATATCCATAATGGAAAATATGGCTCATTAGTTGAAATAAACTCAGAAACTGATTTTGTTTCAAATAATGAAGATTTTAAATCTTTTGCAAAAGATATTGCTATGCATATAGCTGCAGTTGGACCTCAATATGTAAGACGTGAAGAAGTTCCAGAATCAGTAGTAAATGCTGAAAAAGAAACTTTAAAAGCACAAGCATTAAATGAGGGCAAACCAGAAGCAGTAGTAGAAAGAATGATAGAAGGTAGATTAAATAAATTTTTCGCAGAAATCTGCTTACTTGATCAACCATTTGTAAAAGATCCAGATAAAACAGTAGGTCAGTTATTAACTGAACTTATTGCTAAAATTGGTGAAAATATTGTAATAAGAAGATTTGCTAGATTTGAAAGAGGCGAAGGAATAGAAAAAGAAGAATCTAACTTTGCTGAGGAAGTAATGAAACAAATTAATGGCTAATATGAAAAGTAGACCTATAATCAAAAGGATTATAGGTCTTTTATTATAAATATTGAAATTTAAAATTATTTAGTATATAATAATTTTAAATAGGGGGTAAATATGGGTTTTAAATATAAAAGAATTTTAGTAAAGCTTAGTGGTGAAGCTATAGGAAAAGAAAATGGACGTGAAATTGATAGTGCAAAATTAGAAAAAGTAGTAAATCAAATAGTAGAATTAGCAAGTAAAGAAGTAGAAATTGCAATTGTAATAGGAGCAGGTAACTTTTGGAGAGGTAAATACGGAGACGATTATATGCAAAGAACAACTTCAGATTACATGGGTATGCTTGCAACTACACTTAATGCATTAGCATTACAAGATATGATGGAGAGTAAAGGTGTACAGACTCGTGTTATGACTGCAATAGAAATGAAGCAAATAGCTGAGCCATATATAAGAAGAAGAGCGGTAAGACATTTGGAAAAAGGAAGAGTTGTTATATTTGCATGTGGAACAGGAAGTCCATATTTTACTACTGATACTGCAGCAGCATTAAGAGCTATTGAAATGGAAGCAAATGTTATATTGCTTGCTAAAAATATAGATGGTGTATACGATAAAGATCCTAAGAAATTTGATGATGCAAAAAAATATACAGAGGTTACATATATGCAATCTATATCTGAGAGATTAGGTGTCATGGATGCAACTGCAATAACATTATGTATGGAAAATAAAATACCTATACAAGTCTTTGCTTTAAATGAAAATGATTCGATAAAAAAAGTTGTATCTGGTGAAAATATAGGAACAATAATACATGAATAAAGGAGATTAATATGGAAGAAGAATATAATTTAAATGATCCAAAAACTATAATAAAACCTAAGTTTAATTTGTTATATGAAATTGGAATGCCAACAGGAGTAAAAATAAAAAAATCGTTTATAACTATCATCATATTTATTTTTATGTATATAGGATTTTTAATAATAAGTGATAAAATGACTTTATCAAAGCTATATATTAATATTGGAGCAGATGTTATATCAATGATTAAACTTGTAATAATGTTTTTAACGTGTTTACTGTTAGCCAAACTAATTTTTCATATTGTTATTCAAATGATGCAATATCATAGTATATCATATACTTTTTATGATGATGCCATGATATATGAAGATAATTTTTTAAATCAACATAAAAAAAATATTAGATACGATAATGTGAAAGAAGTTGAAATAAGAAGAACAATATGGGATAGAATAATGGGCTATGGAGTAATTATAATTTACACAAATGCTGAAAATTATCGAAGTAATGGACTAATAATATATAGCATTAAAAATCCACAAGAAAAATATGATATTATACAGGATATTTTATATACGGCTAAAAAATCAAAACAAGAAGGAGAACAAAAAACTACACAAGTTTTAGAAGAAAATAAAGAAGAAAATAAAACGACTGAAGAATTTATAGATGATCTTAAAAATTTGAACAATTAAAATAAAAGTACACATTAATTTGTGTACTTTTGCTATTTAGTAGCAAAAAACATTGTAAAATGTTGACTATATTAGTTAAAAATAGTATAATTATTTTGTTACAGGAGGGATCAAATTGAAAAAAGAAAATGTATTAAAAATAATACTATCTATAATTATAATGTTAGTTATTGTATACTTAGCAATTTTTGGAATACACATTGGAGATAAGAAAATTGTTAAAGGAATAAAAAGTATAAAAACAGGACTGGATATAAGTGGTGGTGTTACTATTGTATATCAAGCTAGTTCAGATAATGGTATTGAAATAACAGAACAAAATTTAAAAACTTGTGAGGCTGTTATTAGAAAAAGATTAGAAAACAAAAACATATTTGATTATATTGTAAGATCAGATGTGTCTACAAATCAAATTCATGTTGAAATACCAGCAAACATAAAAGATGTAACAAAAGACCCTTTACAAGCTGTTGAAGGATTAGATAAAACTGCAAAAATAGAGTTTAGAGATGAAGAAGGAAATGTTTTAATCTCTGGTAGTGAAATTAAAACAGCAAAATATAGTGAAGACCCAACTGAAAAAACAGGTTTACCTTCACCACATGTGGTACTAGAATTTAGTGAAGAAGGAACTAAGAAATTTGCTGATGCAACAGAAAAGTTAATTGGTAAAATAATGCCGATTTATTTAGATAAAGATTTAATAACTTCACCATATGTAAATCAAAAAATAGATTCTAACACTGCTATAATAACAATGGGAGCGGGAGATTATTCTGAAAAAAAAGCGCAAGCACAAGAATATGCTATGCTTATAGACTCAGGTGCACTTCCATTTAGTTTAGGAGTAATTAGTAAAGAATATATAGGCCCATACATAGGCCAAAATGCGCTTAAAATAAGTATAGAAGCTGGAATAATAGCTTTAATACTTATTTGCATAATTATGATTTTTCTATATAGATTACCAGGGATTGTTTCTAGTATTTCGCTTATTTGTTATATATCGCTTGTAATATTAATACTAGCTAATACAGGAATTAGTATGACTTTGCCAGGAATAGCAGGCCTTATACTATCAATTGGTATGGCAGTTGATGCAAATGTAATAATATTTGAAAGATTTAAAGAAGAATTAAAAAATAAAGTAGGACCTAAAAAAGCATTTGATAGATGCTATAAAAATGCCATGGCTGCCATTATAGACGGTAATGTTACAACATTTATAGTAGCAATTTTGCTATATATATTTGGTATTGGATCAATAAAAGGATTTGGTATAGTATTAGCAATAGGAGTAGTAGTAAGTTTACTTACAGCTGTTGTAATCACTAAACTTATACTAAAACAATTTATACCACTTGTATCAAAGAGTACCTTCTTATTTGGAATAAAAAAGGAGGTAGAATAATATGAAAACACTTAATTTTATGAAGTTTAGAAAAATCACTTTAGTATTTTCATTTTTAATCATTGCAATAGGAATAACAACAGGATTTGTAAAAGGATTTAAATTTGATATAGACTTTAAGGGTGGAACAACTATACAAGCTGATTTAAATGAAGAGTTTGATAATAATAAAGTATCAGATTTAGTTAAAAACATAACTGGCTCTGTACCTTTAATTCAAAAAATGACAGGTGGAAAAAATATGGTTTCAATAACAATGGAACCAGTTCCAACTGAGGTATCTGATAGAGTAGTAAGCAAGTTAAAAACAGTTTATCAAACTATGGCAGAACCTTCTACAAAAAATATTCAGCCTTCCTATGGAAAAGAATTAGTAGAGTCTGCATTACTTGCACTTGCAGTTGCAATTGTTTTAATGTTATTATACATAGGTATAAGATTTAAATCTTTAGGATTTAATGCAGCATTAACTGCTATTTTAGCATTAGTTCATGATGCACTTGTTATTATATCAATATATGCAATATTTCAGTTACCAATAAACTCTACTTTTGTAGCAGTTTTACTTACAATTATTGGATATTCAATTAATGATACTATTATCGTATACGATAGAATAAGAGAAAATAAAAGAAAAGCAAATAGATCACTAGATTTAAAAGATACAATTAATTTAAGTTTAACACAAACACTAAGAAGAACAATTTACACATCTTTTACAACAATTATCGCAATACTAATTGTTTATATATTTGCTTACTTTAATAATCAAACAGTATTAAAAGAATTTTCTCTACCATTAATTATTGGTATAATTACAGGAACATATTCATCAATATTTATTGCTTCATCATTATTATATAGTTTTGATAATATAAGTAAAAAAATATTTAAAAAAGGTAAGAAAAAATAGTATATCAAATAAAAAAAACTGAGTTTTAAAACTCGGTTTTTTTTAGTTACTTTTACAAACAGGGAGAGTAAAATAATTAAATTTATCAGTATATTATAGCGCTAATAATTTTAATTTTAATGATATAGTGTTAAACATATTTTCATTTAGTAAAATTGAAATATTAAATTTAAAAAAAGTAGTATTTAATGAGTTTGAAAGAAGAAGAAATTAATATGTTTTTTTAAGCAAAAATTGTAAATATATTGACAATTAATATTTAAAATGGTATAATTAATTTGTGATATGCGAGAGTGGCGGAACTGGCAGACGCACAGGACTTAAAATCCTGCGGGCCTTAAAACCCGTACCGGTTCGATTCCGGTCTTTCGCACCATAGGTAAATTAGTCGAACTAATCGGCTTAAATATATGAAAAGGTTAATTTCGGTTAACCTTTTTTATATGTTTGAAAGGAGTTGATTAGTTTATGGATATAATAAAGAAAAAATTAGATGTTGATAATGTATTAGAAAACAAAATAAAAAATACATTAAAGTTTTTAAAAAAGAATACTGATTTAACAAAACTATCAGATGATGAATAAAGAACAATATCAAAGTTTAATCAATATGTTAAAAGCTAATGAATGTGATATAGATAAGGCTATTAAAATAACCGAAACTAATGATTTTAAAAGGATAAACAAGGAAAAAATGGACGAAACATGGGAAAGCATAAGAGAAATTATGCAAGGAGTAGCAAAAAGAATGACAGATTTATTTTCAAATTTAATTCCTGAAAAACCAATTTTCGATTTTTTAAGTAAATCACTAACACAGCCATCTATTGTTGACACCTTAAATAATATCAATCAAAAGAAAGAAAATATATATTCTGATAGTCCAAAAGAGTAACACACTACGCTATTGGCAGAACCAATAACGATGTGTGTAAAAGGAGAACCCTTTGAATAATTTAATTAAAACAACCAATCTTACGAAATGTTGTTTTTTTCTTGCATTATTTTGTTTGAAAAAGAATAATGCTTATTACATATTTCAGTTAATTTAGGTCTGTGTGTAACTATAATGCATGTTTTTTCTTTTAAGTACTTATTTATCATGTTATATATTTTATCTTCAGACATGCTATCCAAATTTGATGTTGGTTCATCTAAAATATATATTTCTTTATCTAGTAATATACCTCTAATAATATTTAATCTTTGTTTTTGTCCGGCAGATAATTTGATTCCTTTTTCACCAACCATTGTATCGAGACCTTTTTCTAAACTTAATATCCATTCAGATAATCCTGCATCTTCTATATATTCATTTAGTGTATCTTCAGATATCTTTTTTCCTAAACACAAATTTTCTTTTATTGTTAAGTCAAATAAATCTGTCTCTTGTGATATATATGCCACATCTGGTATTTTTGATGTTGGAGTATTATCTGTTAAATAACATTCATCATTTATATTATAGAATTTGCAAAATAGAGATAAAAAGGTGGATTTTCCTTGACCTGATTCTCCTATAATACTTATTTTATCTTTTTTATTTAATGAAAAGTTAGGTATTTTTATTGAATCATTATTTTCGTTATTATATTTAAATTCAATATTTTGTAATGTTATATTATGCCAATTTCTAATTTTACTTTGTTTATCTTCTTCTATAATAATTTTTTCTATTTGATTATTTGCTGATTTAAATTTATTAAAGTGGATAAATAGCAATGCGACTCCTTTTAATTCAACATTTAATCCGGCAAACATTGAAGAATAAAAAACAACATAACTAAATACATCTTGTCCATTTTTCATTTGAATGAACAGACTAATTAATATCATTCCATACATTGCATAGACTAAACCATTTATTCCATCTGATCTAAAAGAATGGAAAATATTAATCTTCTTAAGTGGCTTTTTAACTAAATCAAACTTTTTATCCATAGTGTTAACAGAATAATCTAAGGCATCAAAACTTTTTACAATCTTAACATTTTGTAAAAAGTCAACAGCAGTAGCATTATATTTAGCATTTTTATAATTATAATTTTCTTGGATTTTTACATTTGCTTTTGTAATAATAATATTATAAATAACAATTATTATAATAAATATTAAACAAATTCCAAACATCAGTAAACTTTGTGTCCAAACTTGAATTAAAAATATTGTAATAGCAACACAGAAACCATTTATTGTCATCATTATTTCATCTAATAGTTGTCCTGTTTCTTCAGTTATAATATCTAATTGTTTTTTTAAATAACCAGTATGGGTATTATTTATTTTTGAAACATTCATATTGCAAATCCTTTTAAAGTAAGAAATTTGTAAATCTTTCTTTGTACATTCTAAAAATGGTTCAGCTTTTATGTTCCAAATGATATTAAAAAAGATTTCTAATGCTTTTATTGAAATAGTTAATATAATCAACCATTTGAATTTTTCTAAACTAAATGGAATTGTTAAAAAAATTGATAATATTACTGGCATAATATATAAACAAAGATTTTCTAAAAATGCATTAAAAAAATAAAATGCAAATTTTTTCTTATTAAGAACTTCAAATGGATATTTCATAATAACACCTCCATATAATTTCAACATAGATTTATTAAAAATTGATACAATATAGATAAATACTATAATATACTTGTATTAGAAATTAACCTTTAAAAATTTCTAAACGCCATTAACTGATGCACCATAAGGTAAAATCGTCTCACCTTTGTGACGTTAATGATTAAATCAATCTGAAAATGGTTGATTTTTTTATGCGTTATTGCAAAGAAAGAGTG
>JAVXAF010000010.1:0-27748 GCA_036660635.1 Clostridia bacterium
TATCTTCTTTTATATTATTTTCTAATTTATATTCAGCTATTTTTAAATTATCTTTATATTTTTCTATTTGTTTTAAGGTAAATGGTTTTTGCGTTTTATAGTCTATTCCACTTGCTAAAGATTCATTTATAGATGTAATTTGTGAAAGCATTGTACTTTTCCAAGCATCTTCTTTTAAATCAGTTTTACCTATTTCATATTTTTTTATAAGTTGCAATTCATACTCTTGATTTTTTTTGTTTTTTTCATCTTCTATAAGTTTTATATCTTCTTCTAAGCATAAAGTATATTTTTCAAAACTTTTTTCTTTTACTACTTCATTATACTTATTTATTTTATCTTGTGTTTCCTTTATTTTTTCTTTATCTTCTAAATTAACGATTGTTTGGATATTATTTATTATATTATTAATTGAATTTGACATATAATATGATTGATTATTTAAATCAATTTTATTAGTATCTGCATATTTAAGTAAATTTATTATATTTTGAAATTGTTTTTTCGCATTTAGAGATACTTCATCACTACCTTTGATTTCTGATATTTTAGTATTATATTCTTCAATTTGATATTGCATATAACCATCAGATATATAATTACTACCAATATCCATAAGTTTTACAAAACCTACACACGCAAACAAAGAAAAAATTGCAAGTATGAAGATTATAATTGTTGATTTTTTCTTTAATATTTTGATAATTTCGTTTATAAACATCATTACTTACCACTCTCCTTTGTTAACTTTAAAAAGGCGCTTTCTAAATTATTGTTTTTATACATTTCATATATTCTAATATTTTCTTTAACTAAAACAGATGCTATATCTAAATCTTTAGTAAGTTTAATATCAACGAATTTATCTTTTATATCAATAACTTCACAATTTAGTAACTCTATACTTTTATTATTATCACTAGTAACTAATCTATATTCAACAAAGTCTTCGTTATTTATTGCATCATCTAATGTTTCTATCTTGATTATTTTACCATTATCTAAAACAGCTATCTTGTCACACATCATTTGCATTTCAGATAATAAATGTGAAGATATAAATATTGAAACTCCTTTAGCAGCTAATTTTTTAAATATATCTCTAAACTCTTTCATACCAGCAGGGTCTAATCCATTAGTTGGCTCATCTAATACAAGTAATTTAGGATTATGTAAAAGTGATACTGCTAATCCTAACCTTTGTTTCATACCTAATGAATATTTAGATACTTTATCTTTTATTCTACTATCTAAATTAACAAGTTTTACCACCTCGTTAATTCTTTTTTTGCTCACTTTATGAACTCTTGCAAATAATTTTAAATTATCAAGTCCTGACATATAACCATATAAATCAGGAGATTCAACTATTCCTCCAACATTTTCCATAGCTTTTTCAAAATCATGTTTAACATCAAATGAATTGATTTTAATACTTCCTGAATCAATATATAGCATACCTAATATCATTTTAATTGTGGTAGTCTTACCGTGCACCATTAGGTCCTAAAAATCCAAATATTTCTCCCTGATTTACAGTTATGGAAACATCTTTTATAATTTCTTTTTTAGAAAACTTTTTATTAATATTTTTAATTTCTAAAACTACCATTTTGTCACCGTCCCCATATTCATTGGCATAACTAAAACATCATACATAATTTTGTACTTATTGCCAACTTTTTTAAATGTTATACTATCAATTACAGGCTCTTCTTTTTTATAGTCATTAATATTATATTTTTGCGCTCCCGACTCATCTATATATTTTTCTCCATTTATTTTTCTTTCTATTTTAGCATAACTTTCAATAGTTACAACAACTATATCTCCATCAAAAACATATTCTTTTGCTTTAAAATCACTTTTAGTTAATTTAGTTATAACATTCTTATTGATAATTTGATATTTTAATTTTTCTTCTATAGATTTATTTTTTATGTCGATTATTTCCTTATCGTTCAATAAATATTCATCTATTTTTTCTTTTCCCTCTTTTAAGTATTTGTTAAATTCATTATCTGTAATAGTTTTATCAACAGTTCTATATTTTTCTTCTAACATTGAATACTTTATATTATCTTGTATATATTCTTTGCAAATACTTAATATTTCTTCCTTATCATCGTTTCTTGATATTTCAATTATCACTAAATAACAAGTTAAGCTTGCAAGTACAATTATACTAAGTAATATTCCTAAGTTTATTTTTCTCAAAATTTATCCCCCCATTTATATGTTACAACTACTTATCTCCAATTTTATTTTTACACTTTAAATTTGCTATATTTTTTATTTATTCTTCTACATACACATCTTGTTTTTGATAACTGGTATGTAACATCTTATGAGCAAAGGTTCCATTAGGTATACCTAAAAAATCTTTATATAACTTTTTAACATCAGGATTTTCATGAGATCTTCTATATTTAGCATTTTTATCTGCTTTATATAGTGCAGCAGATCTTAACTTTTTATAATCTATTTTACTTGCAGTATACTCATCAACTATTGGTTGACCACCACCATTAATACAACCTCCTGGGCATGTCATAACTTCTATAAAGCTGTACTTGGATTTGCCTTTTTTAATTTCATCCATTATTTTTGAAACATTTGCTAATCCTTGTGCTACGGCTATTTTGTGATTTACGCCATCTATTACAATAGTTGCTTCTTTGATATCTTTATTTGATCTTAATTCCTTAAATTCTACATTTTCGATTTCAGTACCTGTAAGCATATATGATACACTTCTTAGTGCTGCTTCCATAACTCCACCAGTTGTTCCAAAAATATGTCCTGCTCCTGTTGCAACTCCAAGTGGACTATCAAATTCCTCATCATTTTGTACTTTAAGATCAATATTTGACTCTTGCATAAATCTTGCCATTTCTCTAGTTGTTACAACATTATCAACTGCTTGAATTCCATCTTCTAGCCTTAATTTTTCACGAATAATCTCAGCTTTTTTAGCAGAACATGGCATTAATGCAACAGAATATATATTTTTAGGATCTATTCCCATAGTTTTTGCATAATGTGTTTTTATAATTGTTCCCATAATTTCCATAGGAGATTTAGTAGAAGATAAATGTTTTAAAAGTTCTGGATAAAACTTTTCTGCAAAAGTTATCCAACCACTACTACAAGATGTAATCATGGGTAAATTTTCTCCCTTTTTTAATCTTTCAATAAATTCAGTTGCTTCTTCCATTATAGTAACATCAGCCGCAAAATCTGTATCAAATACTTTATAAAATCCTAATTTTCTAAGGGCAGCTACCATTTTACCTGTAACAAGAGTTCCGATTTTCATTCCGAATTCTTCACCTAAGGCTGCTCTTACAGCTGGTGCTGTTTGAATTATAACAATCTTATTAGGATCTGCTAGCATTTCTTTTAAATTTGGTAAATTACTTTTTTCAGTTAATGCACCTACTGGGCAATGAATTACACATTGGCCACATCCCACACAAGTAGATTTTTTAATTCCCATATTAAGTGCTACACCTATTTTAGAATTAAATCCTCTGTTTAATGTAGTTATTGCAGATACGCCTTGCACTTTTTTACAAACATTAACACATCTTTTACAAAGTATACATTTTGCAGTATTTCTTACTATACAATCAGAAGAATCATCAAAATCTACTTCAGGCATAACACCTTCATATTCTAAATCTTCAATTCCAAACTTTTTACTTAAATCTTGTAATTTACAACTTTTACTTCTTACACAAGTTAAGCACTTTTTTTCATGAGTTGATAATATAAGTTCTAATATACTTTTTTTGGTATCTAATAAATCCTTAGTATTTGTTCTTACAACCATACCTTCCTCAGCTGGATATACACATGAAGCTTTATATCCTCTTTGTCCTTCAATTTCCACAAGACACATTCTACAGTTTCCCACTTCATTTATTTGTTTTAAAAAACAAAGTGTTGGTATATCAATATCTACCTTTCTTGCTGCTTCCAAAATTGTAGTACCTAACGGTACTTCTACCTCTTTTGAATCTATTGTTAACTTTATCATTTTTTTATTACTCATACCTTTAGATCCTCCTACTTTAATATTGCTTTAAATGGACATTTTGTTATACAAAGTCCACATTTAATACATTTTTGATCATCTATTTTAAATGGTCCATTTCTTACCTGACCAATAATTGCTCCTGCAGGACAACTTTTTGCACATATTCCACATTGCTTACATTTTTCAGGATCTATTTTGATTTTACTTAATGCCTTGCACTCACCTGTAGAACACTTTTTATTATATATATGTTCCTCATATTCTTTTCTAAAATATTTTATAGTACTCAGTACAGGATTTGGAGCAGTCTGCCCAAGTCCGCAAAGAGAAGCTTTTTTTATATTTGCAGCTAATTTTTCTAATTTTTCAATATCACCGTCTTTTCCATTTCCATCAGTAATTCTTGTAAGAATTTCTAGCATTCTTTTTGTTCCAATTCTACATGGTGGACATTTTCCACAAGATTCCTCTACAGTAAATTCTAAGAAAAACTTAGCAATATTTACCATACATTTATCTTCATCCATTACAATTAATCCACCAGATCCCATCATAGATCCTATCTTTGCAAGTGAATCATAATCTATTGGTGTATCTAAATTTTCTTCAGATATACAACCCCCACTAGGTCCTCCTGTTTGGGCCGCTTTAAATTTTTTATTACCTGGAATCCCACCGCCAATATCATATACTATTTCTCTTAAAGTTGTTCCCATAGCAACCTCAACAAGTCCTACGTTATTTATATTTCCACCTAATGCAAATACTTTAGTTCCTGTGGAATTTTCCGTACCTATTTTATTAAACCAATTTGAACCTTTTAAAATTATTTTAGGAACATTTGCATATGTTTCTACATTATTTAATAATGTAGGTTTTCCAAATAATCCTTTAACAGCTGGAAATGGTGGTCTTGGTCTTGGTTCTCCCCTTTTTCCTTCGATTGAATTCATAAGAGCTGTTTCTTCTCCACATACAAATGCTCCTGCACCAAGTCTTAATTCTAAGTTAAATTCAAAATCAGTACCAAATATTTTTTTTCCTAAAAGTCCTATTTTTTTTGCTTGATTTATAGCTATTGTAAGTCTTTTAACCGCTATTGGATATTCAGCTCTTATATATATATATCCTTGAGATGCTCCTATTGCATATCCTGCAATCATCATTGCTTCTATAACAGAGTGTGGATCACCTTCTAAAATACTTCTATCCATAAATGCTCCTGGATCTCCCTCATCAGCATTGCAACAAACATATTTTATATCTGATTTAGCATTTTTAGTAAATAACCATTTTTTCCCTGTTGGAAAACCTGCCCCTCCTCTGCCTCTTAAGCCAGAGTTTAAGATTTCATCTATTACATTTTCAGCTTTCATTTGAGTGGCTTTATATAATGCCATATATCCATCTAATGCAATATATTCTTCAATTTTTTCGGGATTTATTTTTCCACAGTTTTGCAAAGCTATTCGATTTTGTTTTTTGTAAAAATTAAGTTCATGCCATTTTTTTACAAACTCTTCTTTTTCTTTTGGTAAAAGTCTTTCTACTAAAGAATTTTCTTTAACAGAATCTACTATATCTTTTGCATCTTCTGGACTTACAAGCTCATAAAAAATCTCATCAGGATCTATTATAACAATAGGTCCTTTAGCACAAAACCCAAAGCATCCAGTCTTATGAGCACTTATATTTTTAATTCCTGTTTTTTTTATTTGTTCATTTAGTTTTTCAAGTATAATGTCACTTTTAGAAGATGTACATCCAGTTCCTGCACATACCATTATTCTTTTTTGTGATAGTATACCAGAGTATTCCTCTTTTATTGATTGTATTTTTTCTAATAACTCCATATTACTTCCTCCTATATTTTTTCACTATAGATACTTTTCTTCATCTTTATTATTTAATAAATTGTCTTTTTTTAGATACTTTATTTTAGTATCTTCTTTTATAATATCTTCTTCTTTTTTCCTAGATTTAGATAAAGGAATTTCAAAATTTTTTCTCTTTTGATCTCTTACGCTAAGAGGATTAAGTCCTTCTTTTTGCCTATACATACTTTTGTCAATTATTTTTAGCTCATATCCACTTTTATTGCTCAATTTTTTTGCAGCTTCTAAATTTTTATTATCAATATTCTCAATACCAGTATTTATACAAAAAATCCCTATAGGCTCTTCATTATTTCCAATAACAACCTCGTTATATATATCTCGCACATCAGAATTAAGCTTTTCACCATTTATCCTTTTACTTTTTTCTGTACTTTTCGAGTAATTCTTCTACTCTAGAAGATTCCATCTTGCCATATACTTCACTATTTATTACAATAGCTGGTGCAAGTCCACATGCTCCTATACATCTTACTGCTTCTAGTGAAAATATTCCGTCCTCAGTTGTCATACCTTCTTTTATATTTAATTTTTCTTTAAATTTCTCTAAGACTTTTTCAGCACCTTTTACATAACATGCTGTACCCATACAAACTTGTATATTATATTTTCCTTTAGGCATTAATGTAAATCTAGAATAGAATGTTATTATTCCATATATTTCAGACATAGGAACATTTAACTCCTTTGATAAATATTTTTGATTTGCTGTTGATATATATCCATATTCATCTTGGACTGCATGTAGTGCAGACATTATCCCACCTTCTACGTCTTTAAACTGTTTAGCAATTTCTATCATTTTTTCATCAACACTACACCCTGTACAACCTTCACAATGACCCATAGTAAAACCCCTTTCAAATTAATCCATTTAGTATGTCTTATCTTTTTTGTTATATTTATTATATACTATATCAAAAAGCTTTTCAATACAAATAATTTAAATAATTTGAAAGTATCTCAAAGTTTTTAGAAATAAATTTAAACCTACCTATGAAAAATACTATAAATAAAATATCAACTTACATATACAAAATTAGATGAAAAAGACAAAACTACACAAATTACTTTGTTATCCTTAACGGAGTAAAGCGGGCGGTGTGTAACCGGAAGGTGTAAAAGCCTTCCGGTTACTGCTTTTTATGCGGATATTTCATGTTTGTCTAAATGTGCATCGGTGGGGCATTTTCGGCAGTCGCTGGTTTCTGTTGTGGCAGCTTGAATGTGTAGTAGATAACAATAGGATTTCTGACGGTGCGTGAGTATTTCGTTTCTTTTTCGTACACTTCGATGCGGCGGATAAATACGCGCAGAAGCTCGGGTGTCAGCTTCTCCATTTTGTGTCGCCATAGCGTAAAATTCTTTTGGTTGTTCTCTTGCAAAGGCGGTCATTTCTTTCAGTTTTTGCAGGATGATTTCATCTACGATCTGCTCCCGGATGTAGTGTGATGTGCAGAAGCTAGTGCCTTTTCTTTGTTTATTGCGGCGCAAATTTTGACAGGCATCTAATCGGTGATATGGATTAACGATTCGCTCATCCATAAATTCGTCACCTTATCTTTTAAAATGTGGTATGCCCCATTTCAGGGCATAGGTACTTCGTGTTTTACAGAGCACTCTAATATGTGACTCTGTGTTTTACGTATAGTTCTTCAATACTTATCTGTGCCATATTCCGCACCTCCTGTAGCAACAACAGATATCACAAGGGTTGGAGAAAGTCCAGATAAAATACTTTGCAATTGCAGAAATATTTTCTCCCACTATTGAAAATATGTTGAAAATATGCTATAATGTCGAGTATAAACGAGGTGTTATTTTATGAAAATTAGCTATAAGCCACTGTTCAGACAAATGCTTGAACGTGATATGAAGAAAATGGACTTGTTAAAGACTGTAAATATCAGTACTTCTACCCTTTCAAAGCTCGGCAAAAATCAGCCGGTTAAGCTTGAAATGCTGATGAAAATTTGTGAAACTCTCCATTGTCGAATTGAAGATGTCGTGGAATTTGTGGAGGATTGATTATGACTTATGAAGAACGCAAGGCACAGGTCAGTTCATATCTCGGCAAAACCGTCACGATCAAAATCGACCGACCGATTGGAAGTGTTCATCCCAAACATCCCGACATTGTTTACACCATTAATTACGGGTATATCCCGGGTGTGCTCGGCGGCGACGGTGAAGAGCTGGACGTTTATATTGTCGGTATAGATAAACCGCTTGACGAATTTACAGGCAGGATTATAGGTATTATCCATAGAGAAAACGATGTTGAGGACAAGCTTGTTGCCGCATCGGAAGGCAGAATATTTTATCAGAATGAAATTGCTGAGGCGGTCAATTTTCAGGAGCAGTATTACATAACCACTGTCGAGGGTCTGTATCAAAAATCCTGCGGTGCAATACTATATCGAGAGACAGCCAAAGCGGTGGAATATTTACTACTGTTTCAAAAAAGGTCTCAAACGTGGAGTTTTCCTAAAGGTCATATGGAAATCGGTGAAACCGAAGAACAAACAGCTTTGCGTGAAGTGTTTGAAGAAACAGGATTAAAAGCAACTCTATCTCCAAAGTTTAGAGAAGAAGTATTCTATCAGATTGACAATTTTATAAATCGAAAAATAGTTCTGTTTCTGTCGGAGGTTGCCGACGAGCCAATCATACGAGAAAATGAGATACAGGAATACAGGTGGATTGAAGCAAATGAAGCGAAATGTTTACTGTATCCTGAGTATGCAAGATTGATAGATAAAATTAGTTTACGGATGATGCAAAGGAGTATTTGAAATGAGCAATATTATTTCGCAATGGGATAACGCTGCAAGCCTTTATACCGAGTCACAGGAACTGGATATAGAAGCCTACTCGAAGGGTGATATGTCTTCTGCTGATTACAAAAGCGAAATCTGGGTTCCGATTAAGAAGTAAACCAAAAGCCACAGCCCTCAGATTCATTGAATCTGAGGGCTGTGTTCATCCTATTCGGCATTTTGTGATTTCTCCGTTAAGAGTATCACCCTTTGTAGTTTTGTCTTTTTTTATTTTAATTTTATTACTGATCATCTGAGCCAAGGGTTACTTTTATATCCACTTGCTTTGAAGCTCTGTTTATTGTAAGAGTTATTATATCACCTATTTTTTTAGAATTTTTAATTTTATTTAACTCTTCCATATTTTTTATCTCTTTAGAATCAACTTTTATAATTATATCGCCTTTTTGAAGTCCAGCTGCTTGTGCCGGAGTATCTTTTCCAACTTCGCTTATATATATTCCCTCAATCATATTATTTATTTTTGCAGTATAACTATCAATATCAATACCAGCTATACCAATATATGGTCTTACTATTTTACCATTTGTAATAAGTTCTGTTATTACTTTTATTGTCTCATCAATTGGAATGGCAAATCCTAGTCCTTCTACTGAAGTAGAAGAGCCAAAGGCAGTAGCGATTTTAACAGTATTTATTCCAATAACTTTTCCCTCTGAGTTTACTAAAGCTCCACCACTATTTCCAGGATTTATAGCAGCGTCAGTTTGAATTAAATTATACGTTTTTCCATCTGTTGATATTTTTCTATTTAGTGCAGATATATATCCTACTGTAACACTACCCGCAAATTCTTGACCTAATGGATTTCCTATCGCTACTGCAATTTCCCCAACATTGAGTTCACTTGATTTTCCAATTTCTGCTGGTGTAAGACCTTTTTTATCTATTTTAATAACAGCTAAATCTGTAGTTTTATCTCCTCCTATAATACTAGCACAAATTTCATCTTCAGTATTTGGTAAAGTAACCACTACCTTAGCGCTTGAGTTTTTAATAGCAGATTCAATAACATGATAATTTGTTATTATATAACCATCTTCTTTATATATAATTCCAGATCCTTCTTCTCCTGCTTCTTGCAAAGATCCAAAAATATTTGGAGCCATATAACTTACTCTAACTCCTACTACTGACGGGCCAGCTTTTTTAGCGATTTGTACTACGGGACTTTTTGTAGATTCAATTTCATATTTTATAGTACTCGAAGAATCTTTTTTCATTTTATCTTTTAATAGTACGTACGTAAAAGAGCTCCCAATAATACTTCCTATTATAGCTACAATAAGTACAGTTATAATTATTGGTACTTTTGGGTTTTTGGACTTTTGAACAAACAATTTAGTTGCTTCTTTTGTTGTTTCTTTTTTAACTTCCATATATTTTTCCTCCTTAATTATTATTTTTTCCTGCTGTATAAGCAGTTGAAAAAGCAATTTGTAAATTAAATCCTCCAGTGTATGCATCTATATCTAAAACTTCTCCTGCAAAAAAAAGTCCATCAATTAATTTTGAACTCATCGTTTTAGGATTAATTTGTTTTACATCCACTCCTCCACAAGTTATAATAGCCATATCTAATGGCATAAGTTCACTTATATTTATTTCAAAATTCTTAATTAGATTTAATAATCTTTCCCTTTGCTTTTTATTTATCTGATTTACTTTTGTATCTGGTTCAATCATACTTAATTCTATTATCACTGGAATTAATTTTTGTGGTAATAAATCATTTAAGCTATTTTTAAATTCCTTATTATTATATTTTTCAAAATCTCTACATATTCTTTTATCTAGTTTTTCTTTATCTAGAGCAGGTTTTAAATCAATTATAGCTTTAATTTTATTTTCATTAAATTTTTTATCTAAATCCTCTACCCTATTAATCTTACTGCTAGCGCTAAGTACTACAGGTCCAGTTATTCCAAAATGTGCAAACATTATCTCGCCAAACTCTTTATATATAACTTTATTTGAATCTACAATTTTTAGTTCTATATTTTTCAAGGAAAGTCCTTGTAAATCTTTACATACTTTAGAATTAGATTTTAGTGGTACAAGCCCTGGCATTATATCAACAATACTATGCCCTAAGTTTTTTGCAATTGCATATCCATCCCCTGTGCTTCCAGTTTTTGCATAACTTTTTCCACCCGTAGTAACTATGCATTTGTCACATTTTATTTTCTTACCACTATCTGTTATAACCTCGTAAACCTTTTTATCTTTTATTGTTATATCATTTACCCTTGTATTTAGTAATATTTCAACATGGCAGTTTTTTAGTTCTTTTTGTAAAGCATTTACTATCTCGCTTGCATCGTCAGACACAGGAAACACTCTGCATCCTCTTTCTATCTTAGTTTTAACACCTAAATCATTGAAAAATTTTACTAAATCTTCATTATTAAATTTTGAAAAACTACTATACATAAATTTATAGTTTTTAACAATATTTGCTTTTAACTTTTCTATTCCCCCTGAAAAAGTTAGGTTACATCTTCCTTTTCCAGTTATTTTAAGTTTATTTCCAAGACTTGATGTTTTTTCAATAATAATTACTTTATTTTTTTCTTTAGCAGCAACTATTGCAGAAATCATTCCTGCAGCACCACCACCAATTACAACAACATTCATTAATTATCTCCTAACATTTTCTGAAGCGCTATTAATATAGCAAGCTTGGCAGACTCATAAGTTATTCCACCTTGCATATATGCAACGTATGGTTTTCTAATTGGGCTATCTGCTGAGAGTTCAATTGATGCTCCCTGTATAAAAGTACCCGCAGCCATTATAACCTCATCACTATATCCAGGCATTGCCCAAGGGTATGGTGTTACATAGCTATCTATTGGTGAAGCATATTGGATTCCTTGAATAAATTTTATTAATTTTTCTTTATCGTTTAATTTAATTGCTTGTATAATATCAGATCTTTTTTCAAATGCACTAGGATATACTTCATATCCCATTTTTTCTAACAAAGCTGCAGCAAAAACAGCGGACATTAAAGCATTTTTAACAACATTTGGCGCTATAAAAAGGCCTTGTAGTATATTTTGATTTTGATCTAGTGTAGCCCCACATTCTTTTCCAATTCCTGGGCATGTAAGAACTTGAGCACATAAATCAATCAAGTCTTTTCTTCCAGCTATATATCCACCAGTATGGCAAAGTCCACCACCTATATTTTTAATTAAACTTCCACATACTATATCTACTCCAACTTCTGTTGGCTCTTGTTTTTCTACAAATTCACCATAACAATTATCTACCATTATGATAACATCTTTATCTATATTTTTTATTTTTTCTACTACTTTTTTTATATCATCTATTTTAAATGATGGTCTCAATGAATATCCTTTTGAGCGCTGAATATGAATTAGTTTTACTTTATTATTTTTCAAATATTTTTCTATTTTTTCAAAATCAAAAGATCCATCTTCCATTAAAGCTATCTCATCATAATTAACACCATAATTTTTAAGCGATAACGGATTTTGTTCAATACCAATAACCTCACATAATGTATCATAAGGTCTTCCACTAATTGCTAAAAGTGTTTCTTTAGGCATCAAAAGTGCTCTTAATACAGTTGCAATAGTGTGTGTTCCATTTACAAATTGTATCCTGACTAAACTATCTTTTGTATGAAATATTTTAGCATATATTTTTTCTATAACTTCTCTTCCAGCATCATCATATCCATATCCAGTAGTTTTTCCAAGATGAACAGTTGAAACTTTAAACTCTTGAAAAGCCTTTAATACCTTAGCTTGATTAAAAAGTGCTGTATTTTGTATATCGTTATATACCTCTGCTACTTCTTTCTCAGTCTCATTTGTTAATTTTTCTAATTGTTCTGATATATTAAACATTTCATATGCTTTTTCCATTTTATCACCATTCATATTATATCACATTAGTATATTAAAGTGAATAAGTAGTTTTAATTTTCACAAAATTTTCACACCTTATACATATGCGCTTTTGCAAGTTGACATAACCATTTTTGTGTGATATAATCATATAAAATAAATTGAAAAGTACTTTAATATTGTACTTTAAGGAGGAATTACTAATGTCTAATAAAACTACTTGTCCATGTGAGAAAATGCCATCAGCAACTATAATACCTTTTGAGGTAAACAACTACTGCTTAGATACCATTTCTTTTGATGAAATTCCAGATAATTTAAAAATGATTGATTTACTAATTGGATCTGTAATTAAAAAAAATGCTGATTTGAATTTAATCCCCCGGCGTATGAATTATTTACTATCATATCTAGACGATGTAGCAAAATTAACATTAAGTGATCTATATTGCTATCATCTCGATAATGAAATCCATTATTTAAGTCAATTAGCTCTAGAAGGTCTAGATTTTAAAAAAATTGCAATTAAATATGGAATTGGTGTTCAACCTGTAAAAAGGAGATATACAAAAGTTATTGAAAAAATTAAAAATAAACTTGAAAAAAAACTTAATTTTTTGCTAGGTTTACCAGTAAGCCCTTTAGACTTTAGTATAATTTTTCTAAAAGAGCTAGATCTGCCTATTGCTATACAAACGCTTTCAATAAAAGATCAAAAAGTCACTTTAGATCTTCCGATTAAAATAGTTAATGCTCTTAAAAGTTTTGGGTTAAAAGATGAAGTTGAAATACTCTATATTTTTAGAACCTACCCCAATATTTTTAAAGATATTCGAAATATTGGTCCCAAGTCAAAAGAATTAATATTAGAATGGTTAAAAAAATATGACGATCTAAAAATTTCATTAAAATATTCCACAATTTCAGTTGAAGAATATCTTAATATAAGTTCTAAAAAAATATTTGAATATGTTTCGACGCCTCGAATATTTATACCTGGTTTAAACTTTGTTTTTGAAGAAGGAAAAATTGATTATAAGAAAAGTTTAGAAAGTGAAGAAATAAAGATTTTAAATTTAGCAAATTTTAATAGTTCTATATCTTCAAAGTTATCTAAATATAATATAAAAACAGTTGATGATCTAAGAGGTGCACTTTCAAATCTAAGAATACAAAGAGCCTTTTCTGCAGGTGAGCTTAAAAAATTAAGAGTTTTCTTAAAGTAAAAATATTATAAAGCTTAAAAGAAGCGATTCATATGAATCGCTTCTTTTTTTATTTTCTAACTATTCGTAAAAGTATATTTTAATTTACTCTTCATCTTGTTGTTCTTCTTGTTGTTTAGTAAACTCTTTAAATACTCTTTCAGCTAATTTTTCGTCTACTAATGTATCATATACTTCTTCACCGTCTTCTTCTTTTATTTCTAGAATTGTAACTTCTACATCGTCGCCTTCTTGTTCTTCAACTTCTGCTACTACTAGAAATTCTTTTTCATCAACAACTACTACATCTAGTATTTCGAATTTTACTTCATTACCATCTTCATCAGTAAGAGTAACTATTGGGTCTAATTCATCAGGCACATAAGCTTCCTCATGATCATGTCCACATCCAGCACATGAAGTACATCCGCCTGTGCATCCTTCAATTTCTTCTTCTTTCATTTTTTTCCTCCTTGTTTTGTATATTATACAACATATTTATCTATTTGTATATATATTTAGCTTTCTATTTAGATATTTTTTGTAAATATCCTTCTAATATGTATGTTGCTGCTAATTTGTCAGCAAATTCATTCTTTTTTTTCTGAGATATATTTAAATCTCTCATAGTTCTATATGCAGACACAGTAGTCAGTCTCTCATCCCACTTTTCTACTTTTACCCCTAGGCTTTCTATTTGCGGTATAAGTTCATCAATTTTTTTAGTTTTTTGGGAACTCGTACCATCCATATTTTTGGGATATCCTATTACTACTTGTTCAATTGAATACTCATTTATTAATTTTCTAATTCCCTTTATAAAATTTTTATCACTTTTGTTGATAACTAAATTATCCATTCCTTGAGCTGTAAGTAAAAGTTCATCAGAAAGTGCAATACCAACTCTTACATCACCATAATCTATTCCTAATATTCTTTTCATATAATGCCTATAAATCTAGATATTTTTTTATCATTTCTTGTAATAAATCATCTCTTTCTATTTTACAAATTAATGCTCTTGCATTTTGATGAGATGTTATATATGTTGGATCTCCTGATAAAATATATCCAATTATTTGGCTTACTGGTTCATATCCTTTGTCTTTTAGAGCTGCAACAACTTGCTCCATGATTTCTTTTACTCTTTTTGACTCATCTTTTTGAGGTGTAAATACTGTTGTATTTTGATCCATTTTAATCACTCCTTATCTTCATTATATTATATACATGTTTTATACATGCTATAACTTAAATAATTTTAATTGTATCTATTTCTTCCATTTTATCAATGTATGATACCATTTTTTGTAATTCTCTTTCGATATTATTTTGCTTTTTAAATGTATGCATTAAAATTTGAGAAGTTATTGAAACTTTTTTATCTTTTACATATTCAACTTCACCCTTTAATCTAGATAAAGCTCTTTCAATAATTGGATGTAAAACCTCTGAGGTAATACCAGGTGTAATTATTAAAAGTCTTATACCACTATATCTTACAAATATTGAATCTGAACTTAGTATATCTTTTAAAGCATTTGATACTTTAATAAGTAAAGCATTTCCAATATTTCTACCAAACTCTTCATTTATATCAGGCATATTTTTTAAACATATTAGTGTAAATACACTATTTTCAAATTTATTGAGTTCATTTCTTGTATTAGAATATAAATACATATTGTTATAAAAACCGGTTTGCTTGTCTGTATTTTCAGCAATCTCAATTGTTTTTTGAAAATTAATGTTTTCAAGGAATATTCCCATATTTGCTTTTATTTTAGCAAGTTCATTTTTTGATATTGTATCAAAAGCATTATCAGACTCATCTTCTAAAAGCCAAAACCCAAGATACATATTAGTATAATAAATTGGAGAAAACATTGCAGATCTAATATTTCTTTCTACTGCGCTTTTATATGAAAGTGTTTTTGTAATATCAGTTGTTAAATATTTGGAAACATTTTTTACTGCATTTGCCTTAAAATCATTTTCTTCTGCTATATTTGCAACACTCTCTTTATATGACTTCTCAACGTTACTTGCTCTTAGTTCATAACAATTTCCATCAAAAAGTGAGATAGTAGAATACTTAGCACCATATGCTTCTATAATTATGCTGTTTAACGCTAATATTTTTTCGTCAGCTGTAACACTAGAAGTTGTAAGTTCAAACATCTTTTGCACAACGTTCATAGAATCTAAGTTGCTAGAAACTATTTTATAATATCCTATTTTTTTATTATATACCAAATACATTACCCAAATTGCTAAAGCAAGTATGACAATAACGATCAGCATAATTATTATTAATGACATTTTATCATCCTCTCATCTTTTGTTATTCTACTTCTTTTTCATATCCACTGTTTTGGTCTTCAACATAAGAAGATTTCTTAAATAACCCGCCTAGTGCACTGGTTTTTTGATTAGAATTTTTATAAGTCCTAGTAGTTGTACTCGTAGTTGCCCCACCTATTGGATATATTGCATTTATTATCTTTGTTAAATTTTCCTTAAAGTCATCAGTAAAAATATTAAACTTATTTGAATACTTATATACCATTTCAATATATTTTTTGTAATTTTCAGTATCAAATGGTAATATATAATATGGTATAGAATCTGCATTAAATAACTCATCAAACATTTTTAAATCATAACTTGCATATGTTGCTATTCCATTTAAAATTTCTTTTGCAGTAAGAGCACATTTAACATGTTTGTTAATTATAACCCTTATCTTATTCATAGGTATTCCTCTTGATTTTAAATCTCTTAAAAACAATGTTACTTGATTTATATTTAATATATCCATGTCTTGTACAATATATATTTCTTGACACAATCTAAAATAATCTGCAGGTGTTGTAAAATCCGCATCAACTAAAATAACATTATTATGTTGCATTATTGTATCTACTGCTATACCCGCATTATATGTTTTTCTATCTTCTCCTGGAACTCCTGTATATACGCTTAGTTTTTCATATACTAAAGGTTCATTCATACCATTTGATGCATATCTTAAGCTCTCTGCAGCAATATTTCTTTTACCCTCATTATCATATGTATATATTGTATATGTATCTCTTTTTCTAGTAACATCCACAATAGCAGTTTTAACTTTATTCCTTGCTAAACAGGTTCCAATGGCATTAATACAAAAAGTTGTTCCAGCTTTTGGTGCTCCTACGAAGCAAACAATTTTTTTATAGTCTTTTGGAACTTCATAAACAGATTTCACAACTTCTTTTTCAACTACTTGTGTAACAACTTGTGATTTAGATGGAACTTGTTTTATAACAATTCTTTCAACTATTTCAGGTTCACTTTTTATTTCAATAACTTTTGCATCTTCATTTTTTCCAAGTATTGCTTGTGGTCTTTTTACAGTAGTTGTCTCTTCTTGTGGTGATTGCTGCTGTGGAGTTGCAATTGTAGTCATTACTTTTTTATAAGTCTCATTATTAAATCCTAAATATTGTTTTACGTCTTCTGGTAAAAAGTTAATTATAACTCTTAGCTGTTCATTAGTATACTGAGTTGAAATTCTATCAAAAATTTCATTATACTTATCTTTAGTTCCATTTTGATTTTTATAATACGAAATAATTCTTTGAATCTCAATTTCAGATACTTCAGCTGAATCATATATATTATCTCCTGATACTCTATCATAAAACTTTTTAACATCTTTTTTAAAATAAGGTTTGTTTATTGCTTCTGATACTTTACCTTTCGTTCTATTTTGTCCGGTAAGCACGGTATACATCCCCAAATTAAATAACTTCGATAAAAATTCATCGCCTTGTTTTCTTCTATCTGATGCTACATATATAATACTTTTTGCATCAAATACATCTGTCATTGAATCTATATTTTTAAACAAATAACTATCTATTTGAGCATAATTATTTGTGGGAAATTTTTCTAATTCTTCAAGTATAACTGCTCTATCATATTCACCTGCAGCAAGTTCTTGTACAAATTGTTTAAAATAATATACATTTTTATACTCTAATTTTTCTTTATATTTTTCCTCATAGAATTCTATGATTCCTTTTACTGTATCATCATTATTAATACCAAACAGTACTTTCATTTTTTAATCTCCTTTTTAAAATTTAGCTAACAATAACAAATGCATAAAATAATGGTAAACATTGTAAAATAACCATAAACACTGCTATTCCTATAATCATTCTTTGTCCTGTAACTTTTTCTTCTAATTTTTCTGAGCCTACAACATAAAATTTATATAAAGCAAATACAAAAAAGAGTGTTAGTACTGGCCAAGAATATTTTTGTAAAAACATTAGCATCTGTAACGTACCATCTATTATTTTATCATTTGTTACTATATCAGTTGCTGCAAATGTAACCTCTGAAATAAAGGCCATTGCAATTGCAATGCAAATTGCTATAGAAGTTCCTTTTTTATATACCATAATTACTACCTCACTTATTTTAAGTCTACTTTCTCATTTTATTTATATATAATATAATTTTACTATAAATTCAACTAAATATCAAGTGATATACATAAAAACTTGATATTTTTTAATATAAAGTAAAAAAGCAGACTAAAAGGCTGCTTTTACTTGCTTACTTATTTATTATTTATGAAATTTTCTATTTGCGTACACTCTTTTTCTGTAGGAATTTTTATATTATTTAACCTGTATTTTATTCCTAATTCTTTCCATTTATACTTTCCCATTTCATGATAAGGCAAAATTTCAACTTTTTCAACTTTATTTAATGTACCTATAAACTCTTTGCACTTTTGCAAGCTATATCCTATATCAGTTATTCCAGGAATGTATACGATTCTTATCCACATTGGTACTTTTTTAATATTTGAAATGTATTTTGCCATTTTAAGTATTTTTTCATTTGTCACGCCTACTAGTTTTTTATGTTCATTTGTATCTATATGTTTAATATCAAATAAAACTAAATCCACGTTTTCAAGTAAGTCATTTATATCTTTGTCATCTGTGTCAAAATTTCCAGCTGTATCAATAACAACATTAATGTTGTTTTTCTTTAACTTTATGCAAACTTCATTTAAAAACTTAGCTTGTAAAAGTGGTTCCCCACCAGTAAAAGTAACTCCACCAGTTTTTATATATTCTTTTGCTTGAAGTATTTTTTTTACCAATTCATCGCTTGATATTTCTTTTCCTGCATCTTTTTCCCAAGTATCAACATTATGGCAAAAACTGCATCTTAACTCACAACCTTGCATAAATACAACATATCTTATTCCGGGTCCATCAACTGTACTTAAACTTTCTATAGAATGTATTTTTCCTATCATTTAACCACCTTTTATTTATGTTTTAATTTCTTTCGTGAAATGTTCTAGAAATAATATCCATTTGATGCTTTTTAGAAAGTTTTACAAAATTAACCGCATATCCTGAAACTCTAATTGTAAGCTGAGGATATTTTTCCGGATGTTCCATAGCATCAATTAAAACATCTCTATCTAATACATTTATATTTATATGATGTCCTGTTTGTTTAAAATATCCATCAAGCATTATTTTTAAATTTTCTATCTTTTGTTCTTCTGTTTTTCCAAGTACAGATGGAACAAGAGAAAATGTATATGAAATTCCATCTTTGCTTTGTTCATAATCTAATTTAGATACTGAGTTTAGTGCTGCAATAATACCATTTTTTTCTCTATGATACATAGGATTTGCACCTGGTGCAAATGGTTCTCCTCTTTTCCTACCATCAGGAGTAGTTCCTGTTTTTTCACCATATACAACATTTGACGTTATAGTAAGTATTGACATAGTATGCTCAGCATTTCTATATGTTTTGTGTTCTCTTAGCTTATTCATAAATTTATTTTCTATTTCAAGTGCTATATCATCTACTCTATCATCATCATTACCAAAACATGGATAATCACCATCCACTTCAAAATCAATAGCTATTCCTCTTTCATCTCTTATAGGTTTTACTTTAGCATATTTTATTGCACTAAGCGAATCTACTACTACTGATAGTCCAGAAATTCCGCAAGCCATTGTTCTGTGTATATCTTTATCATGCAAAGCCATTTGCAGCCTTTCATATGAGTATTTATCATGCATATAGTGAATTATATTTAAACTATTTATATATACTCTTGCCACCCATGTAAGTATTTCATCATATATTTTCACTACTTCATCGAAATCTAAATATCCATCTGTTATTTTAGATACTCTTGGTCCAACTTGTTCTCCAGATATCTCATCTTTTCCTTCGTTTAGAGCATATAGCAAAGCTTTTGCAAGATTACATCTAGCTCCAAAAAATTGCATCTGTTTACCTGTTCTCATAGCTGAAACGCAACATGCAATAGAATAATCATCCCCATAATAGTTGCTCATCAAGTCATCATTTTCATATTGAATTGCACTTGTTCTAATTGATACTTTAGTGCAAAAATTTTTAAATCCTTCTGGTAAATTCACAGACCATAAAACTGTTAAATTGGGTTCAGGAGCAGGTCCTAAATTAAATAATGTTTGTAATACCCTAAATGAGTTTTTTGTTACCAATGTATCTCCGCTACTACTCATACCACCAATAGATTCGGTAACCCAATTTGGATCTCCTGCAAACAAATCACTATATGATTTTGTTCTTAAAAATCTTACCATTCTAAGCTTTATTATTAATTGATCTATTAATTCTTGGGCACCTTTTTCATCTAAAATTTCTGCTTGCATATCTCTTTGAATATATATATCTAAAAAAGTAGATATTCTTCCTATGCTCATTGCAGCTCCATTTTGTTCTTTTATAGCACCTAAATATCCAAAATATGTCCATTGAATAGCTTCTTTAGCATTTAAAGCTGGATTAGAAATATCAAATCCATATTTTGATGCCATATCTTTCAATTCATGCAGTGCATTTAATTGTTCTGTCATTTCTTCTCTTGATTTAATTGTCTCTATATCCATAACATCAACTGCTAAACTCTCTTTTTGAGATAATTTATCTTCAATTAGTCTATCTACTCCATAAAGAGCAACTCTTCTATAATCTCCTATTATTCTTCCTCTGCCATAGGCATCAGGAAGTCCTGTGATGATCCCACTTTTTCTACAATTTCTCATTTCCGTTGTATATGCATCAAACACTCCTTGATTATGTGTTTTTCTATACTTTGTAAATATCCTATCAATTTCAGGATCCATTTTATATCCATATTCACTAAGAGCAGTATCTGTCATTCTTATCCCGCCATTAGGCAGTATTGCTCTTTTTAAAGGCTTATCTGTTTGAAGACCCACAATAACCTCTAAATTTTTGTCAATATATCCGGCATCATGTACACTTATATTTGATACAATTTTTGTATCTGCATCTAGCACTCCGCCTTTTTTGTTTTCCTCTGACATTAATTTAGAAACTTTTTCCCATAATTTTTTAGTCTTTATACTAGGTCCTTCTAAAAAGCTTTCATTGCCCTCATATTTAGTATAATTTTGTCTTATAAATTCTCTAACATTTATTTCCTTTCTCCAAATTCCAGTAGAAAATCCTCGCCAAGATTGTTCGATTTTGCTATTTTTCTCTTCCATATTCTCACCCTCGATTACTCTATTTAGTATATTATATCGACATACAAAAAGCAACTTTTTTTGACATTTTTATTTGTTTTTTTATTTTTTGTAAAAAAAAAATAAATAGTAGCAAACGCTACTATTTATTTTTAAAATCCATATCTTTTAATCATTTTTTTATATCCTTTTCTTCCTTTAAAATACATCTTCATTATTGTATTGCTGTTCATCGCTCCAACTACAGCACCTGCAAACATACCAATCATTGTGCCTTTTACAAAATTCATGAAAATCAACTCCTTTCATTGTCATTATTATTCCCCTTTATTATACTTTTTAAACTTGAAAAAATTTCATACATGCCAATTATTAGCATAAACCCGTAAAAAATATATTTTAAAAAATTTTCATCTAAATTTTTCATAACAATGATTCCGCATATACTTCCTAAACATATAGGAATAAGTAGCTGCTTAAATATTTTTTTATCATTTTTATTATTTTTAAAATTAATTATTGTAGTACTTACTCCAACAGCAATAAACATAATTAGGTTATACCCTTGAGCTTGTTTTTGATTAAATAAATTAAATATAGTAGTAAGTAAAATAAATATGCTTCCTCCACCAATTCCCATACCAGCAATTGTAGAAGTTAATATACTTATACATATAATACTTATTGACATATTTTATCCTCCTATTATTTTATAAATCGTAAGTACAACTATTAAGGTCCCTGATATTAAATTAAGAATATTTGATGATATTTTACCCATAATTTTAGTTCCAAAGCCACCAAAAATTAACGATATTATAACAAAAAAAATAATTTTTTTAACGTCAAAAAAATTTAATTTAAAATATCCAAAAAGTGCGAAAATGCTTGAAATTGATAGTAAGCTAACACTTAAAGATCTTGAAATATGAGTATCTTTTTTTAAAATATATATAAGATAAAAAACTAATACTTGACCTGCTCCAGAAGCAAAAAGTCCATTTAAAAATCCAACTAATAATCCAATAAAATATATCATAATTTTATTATCTGCAAAAAAGAAATATATATATCAAAAAGCACGAAAAAATTTTCGTGCTTTAAAATTACTTATTTAATTAATTAGCTTTTTTTAAAAAAACTATTTTTTGTTTCTATTTTTAACTACATATTCTTCGTATTTACTATAATCGCTCTTTTTTAAATTAATTTTAATTTTAGTTCCATTTTCTAAATATTTTGTATTGGAAATTGTAGCATTTTCATTTAAATATGAAAGTATGCTACCTTTTTCAAAAGGTATCAACATTTCAGTATTTATATAATCTGCATATATTTTATCAGAGACCATTTTTATTAATTCATCTATACCTTTCCCAAGTTTAGCAGACATATATATTTCATCTCCATCGATAAAAGGTATGTAATCTAGCATTTTTTCGGATTTATTAAAAACATATAACATAGGTATCTGATCCGAGCCTATTTCTTTTAAAGTTGCTTTTGTAGTTTCAATTTGATTGGTAAAATCAGCATCTGAATAATCGATTACTTGAATAAGTAGATCCGCATATTTTATTTCTTCTAATGTAGATCTAAATGCTTTTACAAGTGTATGTGGTAAATCACTTACAAATCCAACCGTATCAGAGAGTAAAAAGCTTTTTTTATTTTCTAATGTTACATTTCTTATTGATGTCTCTAAAGTTGCAAAAAGCATATCTTCTTCAAATACTTTTTTATCTTCATCGTCTGAGTATTTTTCTAAAATAGTATTCATTAAAGTAGATTTCCCTGCATTTGTATATCCAACTAAAGCTACTAAAGGCATTCCTGATTCTTCTCTTTTTTTTCTTTGAGTCTGTCTTTTTACTTTAAGTTCATTTAATTCCTTATCAAGCTCTACTATTTTAGATTCAATATGTCTTCTATCTAATTCTATTTTTTTTTCGCCAAGTCCTTTATTACTAAGCCCTGATCCACCGCCCTGTCTTCCAAGCGTATCATGAAGTCCAACAAGTCTTGGGAGCATATATTTAAGTCTTGCTGATTCAACTTGAAGTTTTGCTTCTTTTGTTTTAGCTCTTATTGCAAATATTTGAAGTATAAGAAGTGTTCTATCCCAAACACTTGCACTTAATTTTTCGCCTAAGTTTTTAAGTTGTAAAGAAGATAGTTCGTTATTAAAAACTACTATATCTGCTTTAGTTTCTTTTATTTTTTCTTCTAATTCATCAACTTTGCCTTTTCCCATATAAAAAGGTTTATTTATGTTTAATAAACTTTGATAAACTCTACCAATACATGTGATATCACATGCTGATACTAAGTTTTCAAGTTCATCCATGGACTCTTCAAAATGGTAGCTAGAGTCTATATTTATTCCAACAATAATTGCTTTTAATTTTTCTTCCATAATTACCTCACAATATTAGTATATCACTAGTATATGTATTTTTCAATATATATATATATTAGTAATTTAAAAAATTTAAATTATACATAAAAACAAGAAACTGTTTAATCAACAGCTTCTTGTTTTTATTATCTACTTTTTATTTAACAACTTATCTTTTCTTTTGCCAATTTTTTTATTTAAGGCTTGGGTCCCACACTGATACCACCTCATCTTTTAAAATAGCATTTGGTAATTTTTCAAATATTTCATTAAATCTTTTTTCTCCGACTATTTTTTTGATTTTTTTTGTAGCTTTATCAAAATCATCATACGCATTTCTAGGCGAATGTGCGTCAGTTCCAAATAGATGCACCATGTTGTGCTTTAAAAGGTTTAAAAGGTTCTTTTGGGCTGTTTTACCATATCTGCCAACTATGCTTCCAATATTACATTGTAGTAATACTCCATCTTTTATTAAAGGTTGTAAAATTTTAAATTTTTTAGTGGTAAACTCATATCTTTCTGGATGAGCTATAATAGGAATATAACCAATTCTAAGCATTTTATTTATTTCATTATTAAATCCAAGAGGTATACCACTCATCGGTAATTCAAATAGCACATACTTACTTCCCGCTAGTGTACATACTTTTTTTTCTTCAATTAGCTCAACTATATTATCTGAATAATATACTTCATTTCCAGTATACAACTCAATTCCTATATTTTTTTCTTTAAGAATCTTATTTATAACAAAAACACTATTTTCAACATCATCTTTTTTTGTTCCATAATTTTTATCAATGAAATGAGAAGTGGCAAAAATACCGCTATATCCACTTTGCATAGCTCTTTTTGCCATTTCTATAGTTTCATTGATATTTTTTGAACCGTCATCCACATTAGGAATAATATGACAATGCATATCTATCATAAAATCAACTCCAATTATACATTTTTCCTTTGCCTTTTAGATCTATCAGATTCAACTATTCCTTCATCAGAATAATGAGCATAATATTTTGTATATTCTTTTCTTTTATCATTTGGCATTTTATTTAAAACAACACCTGCTATCTTAGCACCTACATTTTCTAAAGACTTTTTAGTGTTTGCAAGCATGTCTTTTTTTGTTTCACCAACAGATGCAACTATAATAGTAGAATCAACAAATTTAGAAAGTATTAATCCATCTGCTACAATACTTATAGGTGGAGCATCAAATAATATAATATCAAAATTTGCTTTTAATGTTTCAAGTAATATTTTCATATTTGATATTCCTAAAAGCTCAGATGGATTATATGGTGTTGGCCCTGAAGGCATTAAAAACAAATTAGAAACTTCTGTTGTAGTAATAGATTTCATTAAAATTTCATCATGAAGTTCTATATCATCTGATAAAGAAGAACAACTTTGCAAATAATCTGAAAAACCAACCGTATTATATCTTCCAAATATTTTATGTTGTCTGCCTTTTCTTAAATCAGCATCTATAATTAATACTTTTTTATTTGCCTGAGCATATGCAATACCTAAGTTTGCACTTATCCAACTTTTTCCCTCGCCCGGCATAGTAGATACTACAAGAAAAACATTTGAATTTTTTCCTTGTGTCATATATGTTAGATTAGTTCTAAGTAATCTAATTGCTTCTGATACTGGATTTTTTGGAAATTCATGAACAATTATATCTTTTCTCAAAATAACGACCTCCCACTAATCTTCACATTTGGGTACTATTGATAGTACCGGTAAATTTATTAACTTTTCGATATCTTCTTGCGTATTTACGGTATTATTAAAATACATTTTAATAAATAAAATCATACAAACAAGTACAACACCTACAATTGCAAATAATGCTGATGTTTTAACCATGCTTACATTGTATGGATCATCATTTAAATTCGCTTTATCAATCACAGAAACGTTTTCTATGTTATATACTTCTTTAACTTTACCTTTAAAAACTTCTGCTAAAGTGTCAGCAATTTCTACTGCAGTTTTTGCATTTTTATATGAAACTGTTATTTCTAAAAGTTCAGTATCTTTTTTAGGTGATACTGCTATATTTTTCATTAATTCTTCTTGTTTTATATTAAGTCCAAGTCTTGAAATAACTTCGCTTACAACAGCTCTTGACTTGATTATTTCCCCATAAGTTGAGACTAATTTTTGATTCAGTATTAAATCATTTTGTGTTATTGCACCAGTAGGATTAGTAGTAGTATTTATAGTAGTATTACCTGATTTTGAAAGTACCAAAGATGTTGATGACTTATACATTGGTGTAACCATAAATGATGTATATAACAGTCCTAGTGCCGCTGAAAGTATAGCAACAACTATAATAACTCCGATATTTTTCATTAAAATATATAGTAATTCTTTTATATCTAACTCTTCCATTTTTCACTCTCCATTATAACAAATTTATTATATAACAAAAGTTATATTTTTCCAAGTCTTTTTATTCTTTTTTACATATTTAATAACATTTTTACAAATATGTAAATTTAAAAATGTTATGACTTTAATAAAAAAAAGATCAATTAATCTTTTTTTATCAATATACACTATTTTATTTTTCAAATAAATATGTATAAAAATCTAATTTTGCTTTTTCCATATTTGGAACAAAATAGTAAACTCCGTCTATCATTTGCCCTGAAGCATATTCAGTGTTTGGAACCTGTGCTGATATAAAGTTTTTCATATATTCGCTTTTATTGGTCAACATTGATGTAACAAGTCCCATGTATTTTGTTGGATTCATATTTGTCCTAACTTCAGATAAAAAGTTATCTGACAACGATAAAATACTATTCAAATCCATACTTGACATTTTATTAATCAAAGCTTCTAAGACTTCTCTTTGTCTACTAGCTCTTGTAAAATCATTTCCTACCGTTCTATTTCTTGAATGAGTTAATGCTTGTTCTCCTGTTAGTGTAACACTTCCAGAGTGAGTAACTTTTTTAACTGGATTTCCTGTTATTTTATATTGTTCTTTAACACCATTATTAATATATTTCATTTCTTCTTCAGTAATATTCATATTAATACCGCCAACGGTATTTATTATATTAATAAGGCCAGAAAAGTCTATTGTAACATATTCAGTTATATTAAGTCCAAAATTATTATTTATTGTCTTAATACTCAGCTGTTCTTTACCATATGCATAAGCATGATTTATTTTTGTTTTGCCATAACCTGGCACATTTACATATGTATCTCTTGGAATACTTATAAGTTTCATGCTTTTCATTTTAGGATTTACACTAGCAATTATAATAGTATCAGATCTACCCGCATCCATATTTGTTGTATCTCTAGAATCTGTACCAAACAAAACTACTGAAACAACATCATTAAATTCTTCTTTTGTTACTTTGTCTGAAACATTTTCATATAAATTAGCATTTACATCTAAATTAGACTCATCCAACTTTTCATACTCTACTTTTGAGAATTTTGACCAAACAAAATATATTCCTATACCTATAGTTATTAACACTATTAACAGTATTACAATAATAGCTATTAATATTTTGCTTATCCCTTTTTTATTCATAAAATTCCTCTTTTCTATTTCAATTAAGTATAATACTTTTTATACAAAATTGCAATATTTTTCTTATATTCTAATTTAATTTTCACTACAACTACTTACATCTATAAATATATAATTTTTTTTAATGTATTGCCTATCCAATTTTTTTGTTTTGAAAAAAATTATCAGGGTGAAATACATCACCCTGATATAACGATTTCTAAATAATTTTTAAGCTTTATACTTACAATATTATCAATGAGTAAAAATTTTAGTTTTTAATTATACTTCTACTGGAAATTTTGTTATAAGCTGTGCCTCTTTTTGTAAAATAAATTGTGC
>JAVXAF010000011.1:0-1413 GCA_036660635.1 Clostridia bacterium
GGAATTTAGGATAATAAATATAGATATAAATTGACTAAAATATATCTATAGTATATAATTAATTTATATATGAAAGGAAATGATATATTATGAAAAAAACATGGTTAATAGTAATAGGAGTCATTGCTGCAATAATTTTAATTGCTGGAATTTGGTTAGTATCAGTTAACAACTCGCTTATAGTTGCTACAGAATCAATAAGCCAAAATCAGGCTGAAATAGAAAATCAATTGAAAAGAAGGGCAGATTTAATTCCTAATTTAGTAAACACTGTAAAAGGAATTACAAAGCAGGAACTAGATGTAGTAAACTCAATTACATCTTCAAGAGAAAAGATGTTAACAGGATCTACACAAGATAAATTAAATGCTAACTCGCAAGTAACAAGAGGTATTAGTTTATTAGTAGAAAATTATCCTGAAATCAAATCTAATACAAACTTTACATCGCTTCAAGATGAACTTGCAGGAACAGAAAATCGTATAGCAGTTGCTAGAAAAAAATATAACGATGAAGTAGCAAGCTTTAACAAAAAAAGAAAAGTATTTCCAACAAGTGTTGTAGCTTCAATGTTTGGACATGAGGAAGTAAAATATTTAGAAGTAAGTGAAACAGATAAACAAAATCCTAAAGTTGAATTTTAGTAGGTTTAATATATGAAAAAACTTAAAATTTACAAAATAATAATATGTACACTTTTTTTACTGTGCTTAGTTTGTAACTTTTCAATTGCTTTTGCTAAAGATGCTTATCCAAATCCTACAAATGAGTTTTTTGTAAATGATTTTGCAAAAATATTATCGGATGAGACAAAAAGTAAAATATATAATACATCCGTTGACATTCAAAATGCTACAAATGCTCAACTAGTAGTTTTAACTGTTGATAATTTAGATGGAATGGATATAGAAAGATATTCTAATGAAATTTTTAACAAGTGGAAAATAGGTAGTAAAGAAGATAATGGTGTTTTACTTCTTATATCTAAAGCAGATAGAAAAATTAGAATAGAAGTTGGATATGGTTTAGAAGGAGCAATTAATGATGCAAAGGCTGGTAGAATTTTAGATACTCTTGCTGTTCCAGCATTAAAAAATAATGATTATGACGTTGCTGTATTAAATGTTGTTAATGAATTACAGGGCATTATATATAATGAATATGGAGTTGAAGGTGGTTTTGATAATTATAATGAACGTACAATTGTTAAAATTATTGAAATTATTTGCTCAATAATTGGTACAATAATATTAATAGTTATAATAATATTATCAAAAGGAAGGCTTTGGTTTCTACCATTTGGCGGTGGCGGCTTTGGTGGCGGCGGTTTTGGTGGCGGCGGCTTTGGCGGCGGTGGCTTTGGCGGCGGTGGTTCTTCTGGTGGTGGAGGTTCTTCAAGAGGATTTTAAACAG
>JAVXAF010000011.1:1513-26036 GCA_036660635.1 Clostridia bacterium
TTTGGCGGCGGTGGTTCTTCTGGTGGTGGAGGTTCTTCAAGAGGATTTTAAACAGCAAATATACAAATTGTTAATTTTAAAATATTTATTAAAACAAGTATAAAAATATTAGATTTTATTTTCTATATTTCAATACTTGTTTTTTATTTTTTAAAAATTGTTTTGTTACAAAAATATAATACCATTATGTAGTATTAAAAATACATTGTATTAGAGGTGCAAAAGTTGTCAAAAAATGTCAAATTATATGTCAAAAAATGGAATAAAAAAGTATAGTTTTTTTACTTAAAAGTGTTGACAAAAAAAAATAGCAGTGATATAATCAAAACTAGTAGAACACAATATATTGTGTTTGAAGGCATAATAAGGTACAAGGGGTGGTATTTATATGATTACTAAGATAATCAAAAGAGACGGTAGAAAAGTTCCGTTTAATGTAGAAAAAATTGCACAAGCAATTTACAAAGCAGCAAGCTCAGTTGGTGGACATGATTTTGAAGAAGCTGAAGCTTTAGCTGAAAAAGTTTGGAAGTATTTAGAAGTAAATTGTGATACACAATGTCCAACTGTCGAGCAAGTTCAAGATACTGTAGAAAAAATATTGATTGAAGAAGGACATGCTGCAACAGCTAAATCATATATATTGTATAGGGCGCAAAGAACTAAACAAAGAGATATGGGCTCTGAGATAATGAAAACTCTTGAGCAATTAACTTTTAGTGATGCAAAAGATAGTGATGTAAAAAGGGAAAATGCAAATGTAAATGCAGATACTGCAATGGGAACCATGTTAAAGTATGGTAGTGAGTCGGCTAAAAAGTTTTATCAGATGTTTGTTTTAGATCCAAAACATGCGCAGGCTCATAATAATGGTGATATACATATACATGATTTAGATTTTTTAACTTTAACAACAACATGTACGCAAATTGATTTAATTAAATTATTTAAAAGTGGATTTTCAACAGGCGAGGGACATTTAAGAGAACCACAAAGTATTGGATCATATGCGGCACTTGCAGCAATAGCAATTCAATCAAATCAAAATGATCAACATGGTGGACAAAGTATTCCAAATTTTGAATATGCTATGGCTATTGGAGTAAGAAAATCTTATGCAAAATTATATAGAAAAAATTTAGCGAAAGCTTTAGATTTAGTGGCAAATGTAGAATCTGCTGAAGATTATGCAAAATTAATCTTATCAAAAGTTAAAGAAAATTCTAATCTAATTCCAACTTTACAAAATACAAATTTGTATATGGAAGCTGAAAAGAAAGTTTTAGGAGAAAAATTTGATGTTAAAATTGTAGAAAAAGTACAAAGATTTGCACAAAAAGAAGCAGAAAAAGAAATAGATAGAGATACATATCAAGCTATGGAAGGATTTATTCATAATTTAAATACAATGCACTCACGTGCTGGTGCTCAAGTTCCATTTAGTTCTATAAATTATGGACTTGATACTACTCCAGAGGGAAGACTTGTTATGAAAAATGTTCTTTTAGCAACTGATGCGGGACTTGGAAATGGGGAAACTCCAATATTTCCGATACAAATATTAAAAATAAAAGATGGCATAAACTTTAATGAAGGTGAGCCAAATTATGATATATTTAAACTTGGATGCAAAGTTTCAGCTAAAAGATTATTTCCTAATTTCTCATTTATAGATGCACCATTTAATTTACAATATTATAAAGAAGGAGATTATAACACAGAAATAGCATATATGGGTTGTAGAACAAGAGTAATGGCAAATGCTTATGACCCTACAAGAGAAAATACTTGTGGAAGAGGAAATTTAAGCTTTACATCTGTTAATCTTCCAAGACTTGGAATTTTAGCAAAAGGTGATGTTAAAAAATTCTATACTTTGTTAGATGAAAAAATAGATTTAATAATAGAACAATTATTATTTAGACTTGAAATTCAATCTAGAAAAAAAGTTAGAAATTATCCATTTTTAATGGGGCAAGGAGTTTGGCTAGATTCAGAAAAACTAGGAATTGATGATGAAGTAAGAGAAGTTTTAAAACATGGAACTTTAACTCTAGGATTTATTGGACTTGCTGAAGCACTAAAAGCTCTAACAGGAAAACATCATGGCGAAAGCGAAGAATCACAAAAGTTAGGTCTTGAAATTGTAGGACATATGAGAGATAGAATGGATCAAGCTACAAAAGAGACTGGACTTAATTTCTCACTTATTGGTACTCCTGCAGAAGGATTATCAGGAAGATTTGTAAAAATAGATAAGAAGAAATTTGGCAAAATAGAAGGAGTTACAGATAGAGATTATTATACAAATTCGTTCCACGTACCAGTATATTATAACATATCTGCATTTGATAAAATTCATAAAGAGGCACCATATCATAATCTTACTAATGGTGGACATATAAGCTATGTAGAACTTGATGGGGATCCTACTAAAAATCTAGAAGCTTTTGAAGCTGTTGTAAGATGTATGAAAGAAGCAGGAATTGGATATGGAGCTATAAATCATCCAGTAGATAGAGATCCGATGTGTGGATATACTGGAATAATTGAAGATGAATGTCCTAATTGTGGAAGAAAAGAACATGAAAAAGGTAAACCTGGATTTGAAAGAATAAGAAGAATAACAGGATATTTAGTTGGAACAGTAGATAGATTTAATAATGGAAAAAGGGCTGAAGAAAAAGATAGAGTAAAACACGATACAAAACAGTTTATTTAAATAATGTAAGGGGGAGTTAATTATGCAAGTTAAAGTTATAGGTGATAAAATTAGTGATAGAGAAATAGATGAATATGTAAAATATGTTTCTAAAAAAAATCCTGGAAGTTCTCTTGCAACTCTTAATATAAAAGTAGATGGAGATTTTGTAGATTTAAATTATGAATTTGAAGATATACCTTTTGAAAGAATTAGAAGAATAACAGGCTATCTTGTAGGAACAGTAGACAGATTCAATGATGCTAAAAGAGCTGAGGAAAAAGATAGACTAAAACATAGTGTTGAAGCTTCACTAAATAGTTTTTAGAAATTAAAAATCCAAAGGGGGTGTAAATATGAGTAGCATACAAAAAAATATGATAAAAATAGCTGGAGTAGTAAAAGAGTCAATAGTTGATGGACCTGGAATTAGATATGTTGTATTTACACAGGGGTGCCCACATAATTGTTTAGGATGTCATAATCCTGAAACGCATGATATACAAGGTGGAAAATTAGTAAGTATAGATAAAATAGCAGAAGATATAAATAATAATCCTCTATTAAAAGGTGTAACTATAAGTGGTGGAGAGCCATTTATGCAGGCTGAAAATGTTTCAAATTTAATTGGAAAAGTAAATAGAGATAAACTAGATGTTATTGTATATAGTGGATATACATTTGAAGATTTAATTAAAAAATCCGATATAAATAACAATTTTATGGATTTAATAAATAACACAGATGTATTAATTGATGGAAAATTTGAAGAAGAGCTGAAATCACAAAAACTTAAATTTAGAGGTAGTTTAAATCAAAGAGCTATTGATATTAAAGAAAGTTTAAGCTCAGGTAAAACTGTATTATATGATTTTTAAGGAGGAAGTATGCATTGTATAAAATGTAACTGTGAGGAAAGTAAAGTTGTAGACTCTAGGATAGTTGAAGAAAGCAATTCAATTCGTAGAAGAAGAGAATGTTTAAATTGTAAAGCTAGATTTACGACTTACGAAAAAATAGAATATACTCCTATTATAATAATAAAGAAAAATGGTGTAAGACAACAATTTGATAGAAATAAAATTATAAATGGAATTGTAAGAGCTTGTGAAAAAAGGCCTATTTCTATAGATACAATTGAAAAAATCGTAGATGAGATAGAGTTAGATTTAAATAACTCTATGGAAAAAGAAATTGAATCAAGTAAAATAGGAGAGCTTGTTATAAAAAAATTAAAAAATTTAGATGAGATTTCATATGTTAGGTTTGCATCAGTATATAGACAATTTAAAGATATAAATGAGTTTAAAAATGAATTGAATAAGTTATTAAAGTAGATATAATTTGAAATAAAAATAAAGAAGTAAGTCGATAAGATTTACTTTTTTATTTTTCTATAAAGAATGAACCTGAATTTGTAGTTATTGAATTTGAGTTTAGTGCCATTAATAATCCAATAATTAATATTGTTGAGCAGATTAAAAAAGCTAAAAGATTTTTTTTAATCATAAAGTATCCTCCGTTTCTAATAGTATGCTCAAAAAAAATCAACATATAAATAAATATTAGAAATTTTAATTTCACAAAACTTTCACAAAAAAGCTATTGTAATCTATATGTTTTTATAGTAAAATAGTTTATATTACGAAATAATTTAAAAGGAGGTAAAAATGGAAGAAAAAGAGCAATTATTAGAGGCTGTTATTAAATTTAAAAAAGCAAGACCAAAAAGATTAGCTTGCATTAAAGATTTAAATCCTAGTGAACAATTTGCTTTGTTTATTTTGGAAGATTTATCTAAAAATAATGAAATACAGTTAAGTCAGTTAAGAAAGTATATGAAAATAGCGCCTTCAACTTTAACTCAAGTCGTTAATTCTTTGGAAAAGAAAGAATTAATTGAAAGAAATATTGATAAATCAGATAGGCGAAACATATATTTAAAAGTATCAAAAAAAGGTAGTGAGTTTACTAAAAAAGCTCATGGTATGATGGAAGATATGCTAAGTGAATATATTGAGGCTATGGGAAAAGAAGATATTAAAGAAATTATTAGATTATTAAATAAAACCTTAAATTATTTTGAAGAAAGGAGGAATAAAAATGAAAAAAGTATTTAAATATTTAAAGCCATATACATTTGCAATAATACTAGCGATTGTACTTACTTTTTGTCAGTCTATGTTAAATTTATATTTGCCAAACTTAATGTCTGATATTGTAAATAATGGGATAGTAGGACAAAGTATGAACGAAGTATTTAATTATGGTATAAAAATGGTTATTGTTGCTTTTGGATTTATGATTTGTGCAATCGGAGCAACATTTATTGCTTCAAAAGTATCTAGTGGCTTTTCAAAAAGGTTAAGAAAGGCTATATATGAAAAAGTTGAAAGTTTTTCATTAAATGAGTTTAACAAAATACCAACGTCATCTTTAATTACTCGTACAACAAATGATGTAACTCAAGTACAACAACTTACATTAATGTCAATGAGAATGATGATAATAGCACCTATTATGTGTATAGGTGGAATTATTATGGCAGTATCAAAAAACTTAAAACTTTCTATTTTGTTTATAGTTGTTATACCATTATTACTTTTAGCAATAATTTCACTTGCTAAAAAAATAATACCATTATTTACAGTTTTGCAAAAAAGAACAGATAGATTAAATCAAATAGTAAGAGAAAAATTAACTGGTGTCAGAGTAATAAGGGCATTTGGGACTGAAAAATATGAAGCAAATCGATATGATAAAGCTAATATGGATATTTATGATGTATCATTAAAAGCAGCATATATAATGTCAATTTTAATGCCAATAGTGCTATTTATGGTTAACGTATCAAGTATAGCTGTTGTTTGGTTTGGATCACATTTAATTGGAAGTGGAGCACTACAAATAGGGGATATGATGGCATTTATGCAATATGCTATTCAAGTATTATTCTCAATTTTGGGAGTAACAATGTTATTTGTTATGATACCTCGTGCTATTGTTTCAATTAAAAGGATAAATGAAGTTCTAGATACACAAATATCAATTATAGACAACAAAAAAGATATATCAAAAGAAGAAATTAAAGAACCTGGGGTAGTAGAGTTTGAAAATGCAGAGTTTAAATATGAAGGAAGTGACGAACCGGTTTTAACTAACCTAAACTTTAAAATAAATAAAGGTGAAACTGTTGCAATTCTTGGGGCTACAGGAAGTGGTAAATCTACACTTATGAAACTTATGATGAGATTTTATGATATTACAAAGGGAAGTATTAAAATAGGAGGAATGAATATAAAAGAAATTTCTATTAATTCTTTAAGAGAAATGATGGGATATGTTCCTCAAAAAGCAGTACTGTTTTCTGGTACAATAAAGTCTAATATTAAATATGGAAAACAAGATGCAACTAAAGAAGAAATAATTGAAGCTGCAAAAATTGCTCAAAGTTATGATTTTATAACTGAATTGGATAATGGCTTTGAAACTGAGGTAGCTCAAGGTGGAACAAATTTCTCAGGTGGACAAAAACAAAGAATATCAATAGCAAGAGCAATTATAAAAAAACCAGATATATATTTATTTGATGATAGTTTTTCAGCTTTAGATTATAAAACAGATAAAAATTTAAGAGAAGCTTTAAAAACAAGTACTAATGGAGCCACTGTTATTATAGTAGCACAAAGAGTAAGTACAGTTTTAAATGCGGATAAAATAATATTTATTGATGATGGAAAGATAATAGCTATGGGTACTCATAAAGAGTTATTTGAAACTTCACAGCCATATAAAGAAGTAGTGCTTTCTCAAATTTCAATGAAGGAGGCGATGGAAAGTGGAAAATAATAAAATTAAAATTAAAAAAGGACCGATGGCTGGAGGGCCTGGTGCACACGTAGGTAGACCAATTGAAAAAGCAAAGGATTTTACTGGAACAATAAAAAGAATAATAAAATATATTGGCAAATATAACGTTGCAATTGTTACAGTGATTATAATGCTAATTATCGGTACTGTACTTTCTGTAATGTCACCTAAGATTCTTGGTAAAGCAACAACTGAACTTGGAAATAATGTAATGCAAAAAATGATTTATAGTCAAGTAAATAAAATGCTAGAACAGGTTCCAGAGAGTTACAAAGGTAAAATACCAGAAAACGCAACTGTGCAAGATATTATAAATATGGGACTTGTACCAAATGAAGTTGAGGAAAAAATACCAGAAGTCGCAAAGAATATTAGAATAAATGAAGAGCCAAAAATAAACTTTAATTATATTGGACAGATTCTAATTACAATTTTAATAATATATTTAATAAGTGCGATGTTTACATATATTGCAAGTAGAACAATGGCATATATAGCACAAAAAGTAACATATAGCTTAAGAAAAGAAGTAGATGAAAAACTTGATAAACTCCCACTTAATTTTTTTGATAAACATACACATGGTGAAATATTAAGTCGTGTTACCAATGATATTGATAATGTTAGTTCAATGTTACAACAAAGTTTAGTCCAAATTATTCAATCTGTTTTTACTATTATTGGAATACTTGTTATGATGATTACAATTAGTATTAGTATGTCAGGAGTAGCAATTCTTATCATACCTGTAAGTTTAATTGTAATTGCTACGATAATAAAATCATCTCAAAAATATTTTATTAGACAACAAAAATATTTAGGTGAGCTTAATGGACATATTGAAGAAACTTATTCAGGAGACTTAGTTATTAAAGCATTTAATATGCAAGAAAAAGAAATAGAAAAATTTGAAAAGCTAAATGAATCACTATATCATACAGGATGGAAATCACAATTTTTATCTGGTATGATGATGCCACTTATTAATACAATAAGTAATTTAGGATATGTTGGAATATGCATACTTGGAGCAAAACTTGCAATTGATGGGAAGATGAGTATAGGAAATATACAAGCTTTTGTACAATATACACATCAATTTACTCAACCAATTGCTCAAACAGCTAATATGCTAAATTTAGTACAAAGTACGGTAGCTTCAGCAGAACGTGTATTTGAAATTTTAGATGAAAAAGAAGAAGAACCTGATGCTCAAAACTCAGTTAAACTTAAAGAAGTTAAGGGCGGAGTTAAAGTGGAAAATTTAAAATTTAGTTATGAAGAAAATGAAAGCTTAATTGAGGATTGGTCACTTGATGTAAAACCAGGTCAAACAGTTGCAATAGTTGGACCAACTGGAGCTGGAAAAACAACAATTGTTAATTTGTTAATGAGATTTTATAATGCTCAATGTGGAGATATAAAAATAGATGATATATCAATAAAAGACATGAAAAAGGAAGATGTTCGCCGTATGTTTTCTATGGTCCTTCAAGATACATGGCTATTTAATGGGACTATAAGAGAAAATTTAAGATATTCTAAACAAGATGCTACAAATGAAGAAATAGAGCATGCAGCAGATCTTGCATATGCGGATCATTTCATAAGGGCACTACCTAATGGATACGAATTTGTATTAAATGAAGAGGCAAATAATATTTCACAAGGTGAAAAGCAATTACTAACTATTGCAAGAGCTATACTTGCAGATTCTCCTATGCTTATTTTAGATGAAGCTACAAGTAATGTGGATACTAGAACTGAGGAAAAAATACAAAAGGCAATGAACAAGCTTATGAAAGGTAGAACTAATTTTGTAATAGCACATAGATTATCTACAATTAAAAATGCAGATATTATTTTAGTTATGGATCATGGTAGAATAGTTGAAAGAGGGACTCATGAAGAACTTCTAAAAAAAGATGGGATGTATTCTAAACTATATAATAGCCAATTTTCAAATGAGTAAAACTATATATATATAACTTATATTTATATAGTAAAAGAAAATTTTACATAAAATGTATAAAAAAAGATAGGCCCTAATATTAGGACTTATCTTTTTTTGATATAATGGATTGCCATAGTTTCGTATTTTCATCTAGTTTGTTGAAGTCATAATTGGTAACTTCTTTATTAAAAGTTAAAATATCATCTTTTTCTGCATTAAAAGATTTTGCAATTTTTCCAATTAATTCGTCACTTAAGTTTGTATTTCCTCTCTCAATACTAGCAATCTCAACCACTGAACAATCAAGCTTACAAGCTAAATCTCTCATACTACAATTTGAAATAACCCGTAGTAGAGTAACGGTTTTAAAAATAGTATCCATAGTATTAATACCTCCAATTGGATTATTTTTTAAGTTTAATTAATTGTATTATAACTCTTAACTATGTAATAGTCAATTAAAATTAAAATTTTGTCTATTAATGAAATAAAAAAGTAAAATATTGACTTTAAGGCTATTTTAGAATATAATTAAAATATATTACTAATATTAGTAATAGGAGGAAAAAATATGAAACAAGATGAAAATAAAACTTTTGATTTTAAATTTTTAAACACTGTTATGTATATAGGCGCAATTATTATTGCATATTATGTGCTTAAAAATATAGGCATTATGGATAAAATAATAGGAGCTTTTACAGCATTAATCCCAATACTTTTTGGGCTTGTTATTTGCTGGATATCGCAACCATTAGCAAATAAGTTAAAAAAGATAGGATTAAACAAAAATATAGCTGCTATATTATCTCTTGTGATAATATTTGGTATAATTATAACGGTATTTTCATTTGTAATACCAATATTTGTTGATCAAATGACAAATTTAATAAAAGATTTTCCTAATATTTATTCTAGCGTAGTAAATAAAGTGAATTTCTTTTTATCAGACAAATTTGGATTTATAGGTAATATTCATATATCTCCTAATTTAAAAGATTTGGAATTTATAAAAGGAAACATGGGAAATATAATAGACTTTTCTATAAATACTTTACAAAGTGTATTTGGAATTATAATAGCAATTGGAACAACAATTGTAGTATCATTTTTCATGGTAAAAGATATGGATAAATTTAAATCTGAAGCTATTGCTTTTTTATCTAGGAAGAGCAAAGATGGTAAAAGATATAAAATGCTTGTTGAAATAGATGCAACAATAATGTCATATATAAAAGGAATGGCAATTGATAGCTTTATTGTAGGACTTATGACAACAGTTGTTTGTATAGTATTAAGACTTGATTATGCAATAATATTTGGTATACTTATCATGTTACTTAATCTAATTCCATATATAGGTGCTATCGTATCATATACAATAACTTCTTTATATGCTTTAGCAGTTGGTGGCCCAGTACTTGCAATTATTACATTTGTATCACTATTTATGGTTCAATTAATAGATGCAAATATTTTACAGCCTAATATTGTTGCAAAATCTGTAAAACTACATCCGGTTGTTGTACTTGCAGGTCTTATAGTTTTTGAACTTTTCTTTGGAATATTTGGTATGATTATAGCTATGCCTATACTTGCAACTATTAAAATAATAATTAAACATAAATTTGAATTAAACTTTGATGATGAAAATTTAAAAGTATCTAATTCTAAACTAAATATAGCTAAAGTAAGAGAAAAAGAAAAAGTAAGTAAAAATATATAACTAAAAAAGTTGATAGAGGACCTATAAGTCTTCTATCAATTCTTTATGTAGTTTTGTCATAAAATCTTGTGATTTATCACTATCTATTATGATGTTTATTGATAGTTCACTAAAAGAAATCATATAAATTGTAACTTGTTCTTTGTATGCTAAATTATATAGTTTAATTATAGCCTCTTTATTTGAAGTTATCATATCTCCAATTATAGCTATTTTTGAAATATTGTCCTTTTTTGACAAGAATTTTACTTTATAACTCTCAAAGTCATCTGTGTTATTTGGATCTATTATATTATCTTTTAATATTTTTTTAACAACACTTCCTTTAGATTTTTTAAAAGAGTTTTTTACAATTATAGGAATGTTATTTTTCTTTCCAATATTTACAGATCTATTATGCAATACTTTTGCACCAGCTGTTGCAGCTTCTAACATTTCATCATATGATATTTTTTTTAAGAGTTTTGCTTTTGTTATAATTCTAGGATCAGCAGAAAATATTCCGTCAATATCACTATATATTTCACATTTTGAGGCCTTTAGAGCTGAAGCTATAGCAACAGCACTAAGATCACTGCCACCACGCCCAAGTGTGGTAATATTTCCAAATCTATCAACCGCTTGGAATCCTGCAACAATTACAATTTTACCTTCATTTAAGTAATTTAAAATGTTGCTTGTATATATTGTTTTAATTGTTGCATTCCCATATGTAGAGTCAGATATAAGACCTGCTTGTTCTCCAGTAAGCCCAATCGCCTCATATTTTTTTTCATTTAACATCATTGAAAGTAGAGCCACTGTTTGAATTTCACCTGTTGTAAGTAATAAGTCAAGTTCCCTTTTGTTTGGGTGAGATACATATTCATTTGCTTTTTGTATCAACATATCTGTAGTTTTTCCTTGAGCTGATACAACTACAACTACTTTATCTTTTTTATTTGCATAGGATATTATTCTATCACAAATTTTTTCAAGTTTTTCTTTGTTTTCTACGGATGTTCCACCGTATTTTTGAACAACGATACCCATAAGTTTTCACCACCTATGATATATTATGATACGAAAACTTTAAATGTGTATCTTAAACAATAAATATGAATATATAGATATTTAAATATAGAATGAGTATAGAGAAAAAAATAAAAATAAATCAAGTAGTTATATGCAAAGTTTTAACCGATTCTATTGAAAAAAAAGGAAAATGTGATATAATTAAAATGTCAAAAAAAGGAGGCATAAATGCTTTTTTCAAAATTAAAAGAGAATCTAAAAAAGACTAAAGAAGCATTCGATATAAAGTTAAGTAATGTATTTACTAGCTCTAAGACTATTGATGAAATTATTGATGAAATAGAAGAAATACTTATTTTATCAGATATTGGATATTTAACTAGTAGTAAAATTTGTGATAATATAAGAAAAAAACTTAAGATGCAAATTGATAAAGATGAAAATGCGATTGTTGGACTTTTAAAATCAGAAATGAAAGATATACTTAGTAGTGTTGAGTGTGATCAAAACTTTGATAATAAGGTGATTTTAGTTGTCGGTGTTAATGGAGTTGGGAAAACAACTTCTATAGCTAAAATTGCTAATTTATATATAAAACAAGGAAAAAGAGTTTTATTAGTTGCAGCAGATACATTTAGAGCAGGAGCGGTAGAACAATTAAAAATTTGGTCTGATAGAATTGGTGCTGACATATGTGTTGGAAATGAAAATCAGGACCCGGCTTCTGTAGTATTTGATGCTGTAAAAAAATATAAATATGAAAACTATGATATTTTAATATGTGATACAGCAGGTAGACTTCATAATAAGAAAAATCTTATGGATGAGTTAGAAAAAATGAAAAAAATTCTAGAAAAAAATCTTCCTGATATTGAAAAAGAAATAATGATGATTCTTGATGCCACAACTGGCCAAAACGGTGCTTTGCAGGCAAAAGCATTTTATGAAAAAACAAATGTAGATAGCATTATTGTTACTAAGCTTGACTCTACTGCAAAAGGTGGAGTAATATTTAGTATAGTAAGTGATCTAGGTATTCCAATAAAATATATTGGAGTAGGCGAAAACATAGATGATATTGAGATTTTTAATAAAGATGAATTTGTAGAAGCTGTCGTAGGAAAATAAAAAAATGCATATATTTAATATTAAGGAGTGATTTTGTGAAAAGAAAATACGATTTTTTAGAAGATATTTTAGAAAAAGAAGATATTAAATTTAATGAATCAATGAAAAAACATACTACTGTAAAAATTGGAGGACTATGTGATGTTTTAGTTACTCCAACTACTATAGAGCAAATAGAAAAATTAATTATTAAATTAAAAACTGACAATATAAAATATTATATTATTGGAAATGGTAGTAATCTTTTAGTTTGTGATGAGGGAGTAAATGGAGTTGTTATAAAAATAGCAAATAAATTTAGCAATATAGAGTTTGATGATACAAAAGTAACAGCACTTGCTGGATGTAGTGTACCTAGACTTGCACAAGAGGCTAAAAAAGAAGGATTATCTGGGCTTGAATTTGCATGTGGAATACCAGGCACTGTTGGTGGATGTACGCGTATGAATGCAGGATGTTATGGCGCAGAGTTTTCAAATATTGTTGAAAAAGTTGTATATTTAGATGAAAACTCAAATATTAAAACTATTTCAAATAAAGATATTAATTTTAGTTATAGAAATACTATATTTAAAAATAATCCAACTTGGACTATTATTAGTGTAACACTTAATCTTAAAAAAGATGATATGAATAAAATAGATGAAAGAATGAAAGAAAATTCAATTGCAAGAAAATTAAAGCAACCATTAGAATATCCAAATTTTGGAAGTGTATTTAAAAGACCAGAAGGATATTTTGTGGGAAAATTAATTCAAGATGCAGGCTTAAAAGGATATACTATTGGCGGTGCACAAGTGTCAACAAAACATACTGGGTTTATAGTAAATATAAACAGTGCAACATATGCAGATGTGATATCTCTTATAAAACATATACAAAAAATAGTATATGAAAAATTTGGAGTGAAATTAGAAACTGAAGTTGAAATTATTGGAGGAGAAAAATTATGAGAGCAATACTAGAGTGGTTAAAGCCAGGAGCTAGAGTTAAAAGATATTTATTTTTACAGATTTTATCAATAGGGGTATTGGTATTTAGTATAACAACTTTAAAGTCAATATTTGACCTTACTCCGACTATGTTAATTGCATATATTGCACTTCTTACTTTGTCAGGATTTGGAATAGCTTTTTCGTTTATTTTAGCGCAAAAAAATATACTTGCAATATCACTTAAAAATATTTCAAAGCAAGATAAAGATATACGTGTAAGAAAATTATTATATGGAGATCCAAGAATTAAAAAAGGTCCTAAAATTGTTGTAATAGGAGGAGGAAGTGGACTTCCAAATTTACTTAAAGGGTTAAAAGAATTTACTTCAAATATTACAGCAGTTGTAAATGTTTCTGATGATGATCTTACAATATCTTCAGCCCTTACTGGTGAAGACAAACTGACACAAGGGGATCTTCGCAAATGCGTAGCTGCTCTTTCTACTTCTGAGTCGGAAATAGGAAAAATACTTACTTATCAAGTAGATGAAACAAGTAGTCAAACTATCGGAAATAGTGTGATTAGTGCTTTGATAAATATTACTGGAAGTTTTCAAAAAGCTACTGAGAAAATATCTGAGGTATTTAAGATAAGAGGTAAAATATTGCCTGTAAGTACTGATGAAATAGTACTTTGTGCTGGACTTGAAAATGGAGAAGTCGTAGTTGGAAAAGAAAATATAACTGAGAGTGTAATTGAACTAAAAACGCCTATTAAACAAATATTTTTAAAAGATGGCACTATAAAACCTTTACCAGAAGTAATTGATGCAATAAAAAGTGCAAATGTAGTTGTACTTGGACCTGGAGCACTATATACTTCTGTAGCATCTAATTTATTAATAGAAGATGTTTCAAAAGCAATTATTAGATCAAAAGCTAAAAAAGTATATATATCAAATATAATGAATCAACCAGGTCAGACTGATGGATATACTCTTGCTAGATATATTAATGAAATTGAAAGATATATTGGAAGACATGTTATAGATTATGCAATTGCTAATAGTGGTGAAATAACTGAAGAAATGATAAAAGATTTTAATCAAGATTTATCTACTCCAGTTAAAATAGATTTAGAAAACATTCAAAACAGAGCTATATCAGTAGTTAAAGAAGATCTAGTATTAACTGCTCCAAGTGCTATAATTCATGATAGTGATAGACTTGCAGAAATAATAATGTCAATTGCAAAGTCAAAGAGAATTGGAGATTTAAATATTGTAAAAATAAAGAAAAAACATATGAAAAAAGAAAAACTTTTAATATTAAAAGCTAAAATTCAATATATAATTGAGGAGCATAAAGCTAAAAAAGCTAAAAAAATTAAATTAAAAAAGCAAGAACAAAAAGAAGTAAAAGTTACGCAAAAATCTAAGAATACCATAAATAAAATAAAAAATAAAGTATCAAAAGAATAGGAGATCTTTTATGTACAAATACAAAAGAGGAATAAGCAATTTAGAAATAGCAAAAAATATTGAATATTGTCTTTCTAATAATTTAAATACATGCCTTAGTATGTCAGGTACACTAGATGCAAAAAAAATTTATAATGGAATGTATATAAAAAATGGTAAGATAATGCTAGAAAATATGGTTGAAAAATTCGAGATAAAAGATAAAGTATACAAAGTAGTACAGCTAAATACGAAAATGCAATCAATTTCTAGTGATGAGTTGTTGTCTTCTATAGACTTAGAAAAAAATATGTTTGAATATGATTTAGAAAATATAAAGTATACTAAAAGGATTGGCTTTGAAGATAAATCAGACACTCTTTGTATTGAGTATGATGTTATAAATAAATCAAATAATACACTACATTTTAGTATAATACCACTTCTTACATATAGAGATCTATTAAAGATGAAGAGTGCTCAAGCAATTAAGTTTACTCAAAGAAAAATTAAATATGGAGCTGTTATAAACTTAAGTGTAATGGATTCAGAAAATATAATAATTTCAAGTAAAGATTGTATTTATGCAAAAGATCAAAAAATATTAAATAATGTTAAACATGAGTTTACATCTTTAGATATGAAAAAAGAAATATTTACTGAAGACTTGTTTATTCCTGGAGTGTTAGAAACTAAAATAAAAGCAAACTCTAGGAAAAAAGTTGATATATATATTTCTACTCAAGAGTTATTATTAGATGATATCAGATTAACTAATATATTTAGTCAAAACGAAGAAAATGATTATAAAACTATTTGTAATATAGATAAAGCTTTTATTGAACTTAAAGATTTAGCTATGTCTATTTCAAAACTTGAGATGGAACAAATACTTGTACCATCACTTCCTTATGAAAAAGATTTATCTAAAATGTTTTTGGATAAAGATTTAATCAAGTCGAGCAATACACTTTTAAAAGATATCGAAAAACTAACCGATATTGTAAGAGCAATAGATGGGGAGTATTTAACTTTTTCAAAGGTTAAAGAGGCAAAAAAAGTTTTAGTTAAAGTAAGAAGATATATTAAAGTAATAGATGAGATTGATTTTGAAGATATAAATGTTATTAAAAAAATAGTTTTACTAAAACTTTGGTATGTAGAAAGTGTAAATAGAATTTTACAAAAAGATAGTGACGAAGCTTTATATGAAGATTTTGTTAAAGATATAATATATGGAATTTTAAATTCTAATAAAAAAGAAGAAATTTTAATAGATATAGAAACAGTATCACTTATGTACAATGGCATAAAAATATATATTGATATTCTAGCTAGTAATCAAAAACAAGATTTAAAATTGTTTGAAGAAGCTAAGAAAATGGAAGGTATAATAAAAGAAAAGTTTTGGGTAGAAGAAAAAAATATAATGAGATTTTCTTTAAATGAAGAAGATGTTTACGCTAGTGCAGAAATGATTTATACGCTAGCTTTAACACATCCATGTATCGTAGAAGATATAGCAATTAAACTCTTAGATACAATTTTTAAAGAGCTATATACTTCATATGGATTAAGAAAAGTCTCAAAGAGTTCTCCAAGATATGATTCAAATATTTATCCTAAATATATGGCATACTTTGTAAAAGCAAATCTAAGACAAAATGGAGTAACAAGGGCATCACAAAAAATTGCATTTAATCTTGTGAAGGATTTATTACAAGACATTTCAAAACATGTAAATGGCGGAATTAAAAAAATATACAATGATAAAGGAGTAGCTATTGATAGCAATTCATATGATCTTTTAACAAATGCAGAAGTTATAAGATTATATGATATGCTAAGTTAAGGGGTAAGAATGATAGTTTTAGGAATAGATCCAGGGTTTGGGAGAGTTGGTTATGGGGTTATATCCTATGTAAACAATAAGTATAAAGCGTTAGAATATGGATGTATTAGTACAGATGCTGCTATGCCATTTTCAAAAAGGTTAAATAAAATAGATACCGATTTAAGAAGTATTATAGAAAGATATAAAATAGATTCAGCTTCAATTGAAGATTTATTTTTTAATAATAATTCTAAAACTGCTATAAAAGTTGCAGAAGCAAGAGGTGTGATTTTAAATACACTGGAATCTGAGGGAATACCATCATATGATTATACTCCATTACAAGTAAAACTAGCTATTGTTGGATATGGAAGAGCTGAAAAACAACAAGTAAAAGAAATGGTTAAAAAGTTTTTAAATTTAGAAAAAATGCCTAGACTTGATGATACAACTGATGCTCTTGCAATAGCAATTTGTCATACACATACTTGTAGATTTGATCAATGCATAAAAAAATAGTAGAACATAAAATCAAAATTAACATATAATACACTAATTTTAAGTTACATTTAAAGGAGGTGTATTTTTCATGAGTTTAGGACTTGCACTTAGTGGTGGAGGGGCCAAAGGAGCTGCACATATTGGAGTATTGCAAGCTTTAAAAGAAGAAAATATAAAAATTGATTATATATCTGGAACTAGTAGTGGTAGTATTATAGCAACACTATTTGCATGTGGATATGAGCCACTTGAAATTCTTAGATTATTTAGGACATATTGTAGTGAAATAAATGATGCAGATAAATTATTACCAATAAAAGTTGTTAATACTATGTTTACTGGAAAACTTAATATTCAAGGGCTGGCAAAAGGAGATAATTTAGAAAATTTAATTAAAAGTTATACAAAAGTTAAAGGCATCAAAGATATAACACAAATTAGTTTTCCTATAGTAATACCAGCAGTAGATATAGATACAGGTGAGATAATTTATTTTTTAAATAAGAAAATAAACACTTTAGAAAATAAAGTATTACAATCAAGAAATTTATATGATGACAATCCAACATATAAATATTATGGAGATATTGATGATATAGTAAGAGCAAGCTGTAGTTTACCAGCAGTATTTTTACCCAAAAAAATAGAAGAACATTTATTAGTTGATGGTGGGATAAGAATAAATACTCCGGTATCAATATTAAAAGATATGGGAGCGAGTAAAGTATTAGCTGTATGTTTTGATACAAATAGAAAAGGAGCAACTAAACCTAATAATATCATTAATATTGCAATAAAATCTTTTGATATAATGGGACATCAATCAAATTTTGCAGAAATTTCGAATGCAGATTTAGTCATACGTCCGGATCTGAAAAATATAGGGCTTTTAGATTGTAAAAAAATAGATTATATTGCGAGGCAAGGCTATTTAAAAACAAAAGAAATGATAGAAAAAATAAAAGAAATGGCAAAATAAAAAAATAAAATTAAAAAGATTGAAAAAAGTTATAATATATAGTATAATCATTTATATACTTTAAGGGGGAAAAGTTATGCAAACTATATCTTATATAAACGGTACACGAGTATATATACACAATATATATATTAAATACAAATAAATATCAAGGGATAAGTGCGCATATAGTAATAGATGAAGCCAACAAGCAAATGATGAGAATTTGCTTGTTGGCTTTTTCACGTTTTTTTATATTAAAACTGTTTTAGGAGGAAATATATGTATAGAAAAAATAAGGTTAATTATTTAAAATTACATTCGATATATGGAATATCATTGATAATGTTAGTAATAACAATAATTGTTATGATAATTTTAGCTACTACTGTAATAATAACAATTGTACAAAATAATCCAATAGAAAAAACTAAAGAGGCAAAGTTTAAATCAGATATAAAAAATGTACAAGAAGAATTAGAAATGTATGTAGACAAGCAATATTTAGATACTTTAGGAAATTTTGATAGAACTACAGTGAGGAAGGAAAATCTTGAATTATTAAAAGACAGTAGGTTATCTGATAAAATAGATATACAAAATGGACAGCTTGTATATATAGGAAAAGATGAGAAAGAAAAAATATGGTTTGATGATATAATTGGAAATATACCAGAAATAAAATATTCGTTAATAGAAGAATTTGCTAAAACAAATGTAGAATATGTAGATGCTAGTAGCGAAAATAAAACAGCAATAATACCAAAAGGATTTAAAATACTAAAAGATGAAACAAATAATGCATATACAAATATAGATGAAGGGCTAGTAATTGTTGATAAAAATGGTAATGAATTTGTATGGATACCAGTAGGATCAAATATAAATGGTACAGTATTAGAATATAAAAAAAGAGAATATAATCAAGGGACACGTGTTATAGATACAGATAAAGAAGCTGATGTTGTTAAGTTTTCTGGTTTAAAAGATCAATTGGCTAATATGGATGCAAGTGTATTAAAAAATAAAGGATTTTATTTATCAAGATATGAGGCTGGAAAAGATATTAATGGAAATTTAGTAAGTAAAAGAGGTATGCAAGTATGGAATTATATAACTTGGAATGATGCTAAATTGAAAGTAGAAGGTATGATATATGATAGTGTAAAAGCTACATTACCTAATGGGAAAATGTGGGATACAGTAATTACATTAGCAGAATTATCGGGTAAAGACCCATTAGATAGTACATTATGGGGAAACCAAGGCAGTAATCCATATAAAACTAATGTAACACCAAATAATCCAGCACATACAGGAGCACATGAAAAATGGATGGTAAAAAATATATATGATTTTGCAGGTAATGTATGGGAATGGACTAATGAAATAGAGGCTTTTGGTCCTATCGGCAGGGGGGGATGCTATAGTGGGGAAGGAAGTGATGATACTGTAGCATGCCGCGGATGTGCAGGAGATATAATGGCTTCTGAAGATTATATGGGATTTCGTATTGCATTGTATATAATATAAATTTTCTAATATAACAAATAAAATTTAAATAGCTATTGACAAATACAAAAGCACAGTGTATAATAGGTGAGTAAAGCAAAAGAACTTTACTCTCATTTTTTGGTGAAATATGGATAAAAATATAAAATTAACAATGTTATATGATATATATGGTAAACTATTAACTATTAAACAGCAAGAAATTTTCAATGAATATTACATATATAATTTATCATTAAGAGAAATAGCACAAAATAAAAAAATTTCATATCAAGCAGTAAGAGATAGTATAAAGTCAAGTGAAAGAATGCTTGAAAACTTTGAAGAGAAGGTTAAAATGTTTGATACTCTAAAAAATATAAATAGCGTAGTTAATATATGCAATAGTAATAGTACTTCAGATGAAAAAGTTGAAGAAATAATTCAACTTTTAAAGTAAAGGATGATATATAATGTTTGAGAGCTTATCTGATAAATTACAAAATGTAATGAAAAAATTAAAAGGCCAAACTAGAATAACCGAAAAAGAATTAGATTTAATGTTAAGAGAAGTAAAATTAGCTTTTTTAGAAGCAGATGTAAACTATAAAGTAGTTAAAGATTTTATTTTATCTATACGTGAAAAATCTTTAGGTGAAGCGGTTATGAAAAGTTTAACTCCTGGGCAACAGGTAGTTAAAATAGTAAAAGATGAATTAGAAAGTTTACTTGGAGATGGGGAGTCAAAACTAAATTTTTCTTCAAATCCACCTACAGTGATAATGTTAGTTGGGCTTCAAGGAAGTGGTAAAACGACACTTTGTGGTAAACTTAGTAACTACTTAAAAAAGCAGGGTAAAAAGCCTTTAATGGTTGCATGCGACGTATACAGACCAGCTGCAATAGAACAACTTGAAACATTAGGCAAAAGTTTAAATGTAGATGTATATAGTGATAAGAATTGTAAAGATGTTTTAAAAATATCAAGAGATGCTGTTAAAGTAGCACATTCTAAATTATGTGATACTATAATAATAGATACAGCGGGTCGTTTGCAAATTGATGAAAAATTAATGAATGAGTTAGTTGAACTAAAAAAACAAGTGAAACCTCATGAAATTATGTTAGTAGTTGATTCTATGACAGGCCAAGAAGCAGTAAACGTTGCGCAAACTTTTAATGATGTTTTAGGAATTGATTCAATAACAATGACAAAACTTGATTCTGATACTCGTGGTGGCGCAGCACTTTCTGTAAAAAGTATAACTAAAAAGCCTATAAAGTTTGCTTCTATAGGAGAAAAACTAAGTGATTTAGAACCATTTTATCCAAGTAGAATTGCTTCTCGTATTTTAGGTATGGGAGATGTTTTATCAATTATAGATAAGGCGGAAATAGCTTTTAGTGATAAGCAAACAGAAGATTTAGAAAAAAGACTTAAAAAAGCTGAATTTACTTTGGATGACTATATGGCTATAATGAAAAAAGTAAGAAAAATGGGATCTTTTAAACAAATATTAGGAATGCTCCCAGGTGTTCCAAAAGAATTAAAAGATGCTGATATAGATGAAAATAAGTTATTAAAAATTGATGCGATTATAACTTCAATGACAAAAGCAGAAAGAAGTAATCCTAAACTATTAAATGCTTCAAGAAGAATAAGGATTGCAAACGGAAGTGGAAATAAAGTTGAAGATATAAATAGATTTATGAACCAGTTTTCTCAGATGCAAAAAATGATGAAACAAATGACAAAAAGCGGTGGGAAATATGGTGGCATGAAAATGCCTAAGTTTTAAACAAAGGTAAAAACAATAAATTATTTGAAGGAGGTGACATATATGGTAAAAATTAGATTAAGAAGAGATGGTGCAAAAAAAGCCCCTTACTACACAATGCTTGTAGCAGATTCTAGATATCCAGCTGATGGAAGATTTATAGAAAAAGTAGGAACATATAATCCTATGGTTGAACCTGCAGAAATTAAAATTGATACAGAAAAAGTTGCAGAGTGGATCAAAAAAGGAGCAAAACCTACAGATACAGCATTAGCACTAATCAAAAAAGCAGGATTAGAGATATAGGAGGAAAAAGTATGTATAAAAATTTATTAGAATATATAGTTAAAAATCTTGTAAATAATCCTCAAGATGTAGAAATTGATGAAATTGATACTGATACAAAACTTACATTAGAATTAAAAGTAAATAAAGAGGATATGGGTAGGGTAATTGGTAAAGAAGGAAGAATAATTCGTTCTATTAGAGAAATTATCTATGCATATGCTATGAAAGATGCTAAAAAAGTTTTAGTTGAAGTAAAAGAATCTACTAAAGATGTACCTGAAGAAGAAATTATCAAAGATGAGGAACAAGATATTAATGAATAGTGTTTTGATAGGACAAATTGTTAACATTCATGGTATAAAAGGTGAAATAAAAGTTTATCCATATACTGATAATGTGTATAACTTATGCAATTTAAAAGAAGTTTTCTTAGATGAAGACTTAAAAAAATGTTGCATAGTAAAGTCTGCAAGGGTGCATAAAGAAATGTTGCTTATGCAAATTGATGGCATTGATGATGCTAACAGCGCATTAAAATATAAGGGTGAGTACATATATATATCAAAAAAAAGTTTGCCAAAGTTAGAAAATGATGAATACTATATTGAGGATTTAGTTGGATTTGAAGTTTATGACAAAGATGAAAAAAAAATCGGAAAATTATCATATATTTTTAATACTGGTGCAAATGATATCTATGAAATAGATACTCTAGATAAAACAAAAATATATTTACCTGCTATTCATGATGTTATAAAAAAAATTGATATTGAAAATAAAAAAATTTATGTAGAGATTATGGAAGGATTAATATGACAAAGTTTATTGTATTAACACTATTTACAAATATGTTTGATAATTTTGTAAGTACTAGTATTATTAAAAGAGCAATTGAAAATAAAATAGTTTCAATTGAAATTGTAGATATTAGAGATTTTACAACAGACAAACATAATAAGGTAGATTTTCCACCTTGTGGTGGAGGTAGCGGTATGGTATTGTCATGTGAACCTTTAGCAAGAGCAATTGATTATTCATTGGAAAAAATAAAAGTTACAAAGAGTGAGAGTTCTACTAAGATAATATATCTTTCCCCTAGAGGTAAACTTTTAAATTATAAATTATCAAAATCTTTAATTGATGAAAATAAAAACTGCATTTTAATTTGTGGTCATTATGAAGGCATTGATGAAAGAATAATTGAAGAATATAATATAGAAGAAATATCAATAGGAGATTATGTTTTAACTGGTGGTGAACTTGCAAGTCAAGTTTTAATGGACTCTATGATTAGACTTTTGCCTAATGTATTGAGTGAAGGATCTCTTAATGAAGAATCTCATACAAATGGTTTATTAGAATATCCGCAATATACTAAACCAACAATTTTTAGAAATAGGATTGTTCCAAAAATTTTATTATCTGGTAATCATCAAGAAATTTCAAAATATAGAAATGAAGAAAGAATAAGAATTACAAAAAAATATAGACCTGATTTGTTAAAAAATAATTTATAAAATTAAGTTGAAAAGGAGGGAAAAAAATGGATATTATAAGAGCAATAGAAAAAGAAAATATGAAAGAAAATGTAGAAAAGTTTAATATTGGAGATACAGTTGATGTACACGTAAAAATTAAAGAAGGTACTAGAGAAAGAATCCAAATATTTACTGGTACTGTTATGAAACGTCAAAATTCTGGTCTTAATGAAACATTTACAGTTAGAAAAATATCTAATGGTATTGGCGTTGAGAGAACTTTTGCTGTACATTCTCCAAAGATTTCAAAAATTGAAGTTACAAGAGAAGGAAAAGTAAGAAGAGCAAAGTTATATTACTTAAGAGATAGAGTTGGTAAAGCAGCTAAAACAAAAGAAAAAAAATCTTAATAATAAATTAAAAAACCAAATATGAATAAAATCATATTTGGTTTTTTAATATAAAAATATATTGTAAGGCTACTGTATTTATGATATAATAAAAATATATTAGTTAAAATGAAGAAGCACATTAATATTTAGAAAGAAGAATGTTCTAGAAAATAATAGTAATATATTTAACAAATAAGTAAAAAATAAAGTAAATATTGAATATGAAAATAGAAGATTACTAATAACCAAGGAAATATTTAAAATTTTATTTTTTTTATCCAGTTGCTAGTGTCAACTTTAATATATATAAATTAATTGAATATATAAAATTGATAATAAATAGTATAAAGGGCGGTAATGTATATGGAGAAAATATTATTTGCAACAAGTAATGAAACTAAGTCAAAAAGATTTTCAAAAGAATTATTAGAAAAAGGTGTTGAAGTAATAAATTTAAAAGATTTAAACATAAAATTAGATGAACCAGAAGATGGACAAAATGTAATAGAAAATGCTTTAATTAAAGCAAGAGAAGCTTATAAAAAGACTAATATGATCGTCATAGGAATGGACGATTCATTATATTTAGAAAATGTTCCAGATAGTATACAACCAGGATTATTTGTTAGGAGAGTTAATAATAAGACTCTAACAGATGAAGAAATGCTAGTACATTATACTAATTTAGTTAAAGAATATGGTGAAAATGGTAGAATTAACTGCAAATGGGTTTATGGTCTTGCAGTAATTAATAAAAAAGGAGAAGAGTTTACATATACTTGGTGTAAGGATAATTTTTATATGGTAGATACTTTATCTGATAAAATTAATCCTGGATATCCATTAAATACCATTTCAAAATATAAAATAACAGAAAAATATTTTACTGATATAACAAAAGAGGATAAGGAAAAAGTAAAAGTTAATGAAGAAGATGTAGTAGAGTTTATTACAAATCATATATAAAATATAGAAAAATGTAGCAAAAAATACTTAATTACATTAAATTATAAGA
>JAVXAF010000012.1:0-24167 GCA_036660635.1 Clostridia bacterium
AATTTATTCTCAATTTTTTTAAAAAAATACCAAATATACAAATGTATACTTGATACTTTTTTAATATATACTAATCTAAATTATTTAAATCTTCTATCATATTTTCTATAAATACTCCATAACCTCTTGTTGGATCATTTAAAAATACATGAGTTACAGCTCCTATTAATTTCCCATCTTGTACTATAGGAGATCCGCTCATTCCTTGAACTATACCTCCAGTTTTATTGATTAGTTCTTCATCGGTTATTCTTATTACCATATTTTTATTACCCGTTGAAGTAAGAATTACTTTTTCTATTTCTATTTTATATTCTTTTATAACATTATCATCAAGTGTACAAAATATACTTGCTTTTCCTTCTTTTATTTTAGACTTAGAGAGTATTTCAATTTCTTTTCTATTTTCAAATAGTTCTGATTTTAATATTTTACCATATATTCCTTTTTCAGTATTAGTTTCTATACTTCCAACTATGTCATCTGTTATGGATCCCTTAAGTTCTCCGGGTGAGTTTACAACACCTTTCTTTATTGAATAAATAGTAGTCCTTGTGAGTCCCCCAGTAGTTATTGGAAGAATATAATTTTCTTTTGTTTCGGTTACTCCATGACCTAAAGCTGCAAACTTAATTGATGCTTTATCATAAAAAGTGACTGTTCCAACTCCTGCACTACTGTCTTTTACCCAAATTCCAAGTTTATATTCTTGTGATATTTCATCTTTAATTGGAATTATTTTTGTTTCAAATATTCTTGAATGTCTATCTACCTCTAAATTTAATTCTTTTCCATTTGATTTTTCGCAAAATGAAATAAGTTCAGCATTAGACTCAACTTTCTTACCATTTACTTTTAATATTATATCTCCAATTTTTAGTGGGCAATCTTGTCTATCTACTCCCATAACTAGCACTCCAGTTGTAAGCAATTTTATTCCAACAGTATCTCCTCCTAATATAACTTGCATTTTATCAATTTTTGTTGATACTTTTTTTTCTAAATTATATACCGCTACAAGTTCGCTATAATTTAAAACTACATATGATACAAGCAACGAAAAAACGCAAAAAATAGCAAGAGATATTTTTTTATTATACTCTCTAAATTTTGAAATCTTTTTTTTAAATTTATTAATCATTTATTTCCCACCAATTTAAACATTAACTCCTATTACTCCGCCTATTACTCCTGAAAGAGTAGATACTGCAATATATATTCCAAGCATATTAGATATAAAAAATCCTTTATACAAAATAACTGTAATCAAATATATAATTAAGCAAAAAATCATCCCAAAAATTCCGCCAATTAACAAACCTTTTTCCTTAATTTTTCTTGATAATATTGTAGAACCAATGAGTACTGATATCATTACTACTCCAAAAACGAATGACTCTAAATGTCTATCATTTATATTAGTATATGTAAAAATTGCAGCACATAAACTTAAAAGTATCATTGCTATTAAAAAAGATACAAATAAACTTATAATGAATTTTTTAATTTTTTCCATAAAAAAACCTTCTTTCACATTTGATACTATATTTATATTAAATTTATATCTTTTTATGAGTTAATTGATATATTTTGTATATTAATATATATATTACAAAAAATAATTAATAATAGTTGATTTGTTAAAAGGTGGAAAAATGGGAAAATCAGATAATAAAGTTTCTTGCATTTTAGAAGAAAATAAAAATATTATAAAAAAAAGATTAAACTATAATTTATCATTTGATATAGTAATTAGAGAATTTAACCTAATGTATAAAAATAACATATATAACGGTTTTATTACTTATTTTGAAGGAATGGTAAATAAAGATCATATAAATCAAAATATATTATTTAAAATGAATTCTACCTTTAATAATACAAATACATATAACGCTAAAGATCTAACTTCTTTTATTGATAACTTTACTATTTCTAATTGTTCATTAGAGAAAAAAAATTTTTTTGATAAAATAATTAATGATATTTGTTTTGGCCATGTTGCAGTATTTGTTGAGACATGCAACGTAGCATTTGTATGTAATATGATAAATTATGAGCATAGAAACATTGAAAAACCTTACTTTGAAAGCTCAATTAAAGGACCTCAAGAAGGATTTAATGAAGTTTTAAATGTTAATACTGCTCTAATTAGAAAAAACTTAAGAGATGAAAACTTAGTAATAGAAAAAATCCAAATCGGGAAAAGAGCTACTAATGTATGTGCAATTATGTATATAAAGGGGCTTACTAATAAGAAAATTGTAAAAAATGTCAAAAAAAGAATAAGTAGTATAGATACTGATATTATAATAGCAACTGATACACTCTCGCAATATATTGAAACTAGTACGTTTTCTCCAATACCACAAATACTACCAACTGAAAGACCAGATAGAGTTGCCGGTTTTTTAATGCAAGGTAGATGTGTTATTTTAACTAACAATTCACCTATTGCAGGAGTAGTCCCAACAACAATAATTGACTGGTTTCACTCTACTGAAGATGGATATTTAAAGTCTCCTTTTAATATTATTATAAAATTAATAAGAATATTAGCTATTTTTGCTGCTATATTCTTACCGGCTATATATATTGCAACTGTAACTTATCATATAAATGTATTTCCAACTAATATTGCAATGACACTTGCAGCTTCTAGAGAATTAGTGCCAATACCATTTGTTGTAGAAATTTTAATAATGGAATCTGCTTTTGAACTATTAAGAGAAGCAGAAATGCGTGTTCCAACAAGAATTGGGCCTGTAGTTAGTATTGTAGGCGGTCTCATGCTTGGTCAACTAGCCGTTATGGCAAATATAATTTGTTCATTTACAATGATTGTAGTAGGCTTTAGTGGCATTGCACTTTATGCACTTCCAAATTTTTACGTCTCCTATGGTTTAAGAATAATCAGATACTTTCTCATAATATTAGCATTTTTAAATGGATATCTAGCGCTTTCACTTGGTCTTTTAGTTTTCATGCTTGTTTTGGCAAATACTTATTCATTTAATACAAGACTTCTTCCATCTTTTTATGTAAATAGTCAAAATAATATTATAAAGGAACTTTTTACAACACCTATTTGGAAAAATGAACGTAGAACATACATAAATAATCCTCAAGATATATATTCTCAAGGTAAAATATCAAGGAGGTGGCTATTTGATGGAAAAAAATAGTGACTTTAAAAGCATTGAGTTTTCAAATTATGAATTTGTATCAATTATTGTTATAATGATCTTTACTAATTTTGTTGGGATTATACCAGAGAGTATAATTAAAAACTGTGGAAGCGCGAGTATTATTGGTACAATTTTTTTATCAATTTTGGCATATACAATATATAGATTTTTAACAACTTATATTTTCAAAAGAGAATTTGATTTATATGAAATAATGCAAAAAACTTTTCCAAAGATATTTTGTAAAATATTTGCTATAATATTTTACTTATTTTTAATGCTTTATATCTATGTTACAATATCTTCAATTGTATTTGACTTAAAAGAAACAACTTATGCACAGTCTACAGTATTTCAACTTGCTATATATTTTATTATAGCATTATTTTTAATAACAAAAAAAGGCTTTAATAGTCTTTTTAGAATTGCAGGGTATATTAGTGCTCCAATTATAATATATGTAATAATTCTTTTTATATTTTCTATACCTTTCTTAAGTATTGAAAACTTTTTTCCGCTACTTGGAAATGGTATTAAAGATATTTTTATATCAAATTTTAAAAATATAGGATTGTTTTGTCCTCTATTTTTAACACTATTTTTTGGTGGAAATATTAAAAAGCATTCAAGAGAAAATCTATCTAACTTCAATAAAATATTTTTATTTGGTACTGTTTCATTTTTACTTATAATAACTATGTTTGTAGGTTCAATGCCTTCTGAACTTTTAATAACTAGAAGTAGCCTAATTTTTGATGTTTCAAGAATTGTAGCATTTAGTACTACATCAATTAAATTTGCACCTTTTATGATAAGCTTCTTTTCGTTTATATCATTTTTATCTTCATCATTTTTGCTCTTGATTGCATGTATGAGTTTAGAAAGATTAAAAGTTATAAAAGACTATTCAAAATTTATAGTAATTTCAAATCTAGCAATTGCACTACTTTTTTTATTTCCTTTAACTTCAATTATAGTTTCTAAATTAGAAAACATATTATATACATTATCAATTTTTGTTTGTATCATTTTTCCAATTGTTACTATTTTTATATATTCACTCAAAAATAGTGAAAATATAAAAACAAAATTTAATATTAAAAATTCTATAGCCAAGTTAAAAAAAGGGGAAAATGTGGAAAGTTATGAATAAAAATCTATTTAAAAAAATATCTATTATAATTTTAGTTCCTATAATTTTTCTGCTTATGATAGGATTAAAAAGTTCTTCTAATATAGAACATTCAGCATTTGTAGTAGCAATCGGATTAGACAAATCACCTACGGATAAAAATAAAGTATTGGTTACATTTCAAATAGTACCTCCTCAAGTAACACAACAAAATGATTCAAATATAAAAAAAGTTATAGTTACATCTTTAAATGAAGACTCAATAAGTTCTGCTATTGGAAAAGTTCAAAACTATATTAGTAGCCTTATAAACTTTTCACATACAAGAGTTGTAGTGTTTTCCGAAGAACTTGCAAAAGAAGGAATAATAAACTATTTAAATACAATATCTTCCAGCAGTCAATTTGATACTAATATGTCTATCATGGTATGCAAATCAACAGCTGAAAAATACCTAAATTCACTATCTGAAAACACCGAAGTTAACCCGATTTTATATTATAATATACTTAGAAATTCAGAAAATTACAATTCTGCAACAAAAGCAGTAACCGTAACCGAATTTTTAAAAAATTACTATGATCCGTGTAGTGAAAGTATAACATCATTATGTTCTGTTTCAAATTCTAAAAAAAATAGTACTGATAATGAAAAGAAACAAGAAAATGGGTCTACTAACAATTCTAGTAATGACACAATAGATAATACTGAAAATACTGATACTTCACTTATAAACAAAAAGTCTGATATTAAAATTGAAATTAATGGAATAGCATTATTTAAAAAAGATAAACTAATTGGAACATTAGACAATAATTATACTACTATGCACCTAATGGTATCATCAAAAATAAAATCTGCTTATATTAACTTAATTCATCCAAGCTTAGATTACTCAAAAGATATTTCGACAAATATATATTTATGGCAATCAAAAAAAGCAAAAACAAATATAAACTTATCTTCACAAGTTCCATACATTGATATATCTATTCCAATAAATGTTTCTATAACCGATACTCAAGAATTAAATTATAATTTCAGTGATCCAAAATATATAGAAAAAATGAAAAACTATATTGATGAATATTTACAAGAAAAAGCCGTAGATTATTTTAAAAAGGTTCAAAAAGAATATCAAATAGATATCGACGGTTTTAGTAGAAAAATAAGATATAACTTTTTAACTTCAAAAGATCTTGAAAACTATAAATGGTGTGACAAATATAAAAGCGCAAAAATAAATACTAAATTCGAAATAAATTTTATTTCTTCAGGTCTTAGCGTAACAAAATAAATATACACCTAATAATTTACTATATATAGTATAATATAATAAAAAGAAATGAACTTTAAAAATAAAGTTCATTTCTTTTTATTACTAAGTCTACTTTAGTTTGTCTGTGCCTGTTCTTTCAATACTTCTGTATTTTTTTTAAAAGTTCCTAAAAGGCATTTTTTAATTCCAAAATATCCGATAAAAAAACAAATTACATTTAATATACCTATTGTAATATAGTACAAACTAACAATCATTGTCATGGAACTATTTTTAAACAAATTTATCATAAGATTTAAATAACTTTGCATTGGTATAAATAAGAATATACACCAAACAAGTATTAATCCTCCTAGTATTGATAAAGTGTTATTATAAACAATATCCTTCTTAGAAACATTTTTATTATTTTCTTTCACGATAATCACCTCTGTATATTTATTATAACTAAACAATAACAATAAGTCAATATTTTAATTGTAAATTTTATTAAATGACATTTTTATATTGTTTTTTTATATAATATATAGTATAATATAAATTAATAATTATATATTCCAATACAAAGAAGGGAGGAATATGTATGTTACCTACATGGGCAATATGGTTAATACTTTGTGGTGTATTTTTACTTGCAGAGATCTTTACAGTTTCATTTTTATTATTTTGGCCAGGTATAGGTGCTTTTTTAGCATTTTGTACTGAAATATTAGGCTTCTCATTTCCTGTACAAATAGCAGTTTTTGTTATTAGTACAATACTTATGATAATTTTTATGAAACCATTAGTTAAGAAATTTTTCAAAACTAAAGATACTCCTATGAATAACGAAACTATTATAGGGAAAAATGCTATAGTATCAAAAAAAATAAATACTTTACAAAGTAAAGGACAAGTTAAAATTAATGGTGAACTTTGGTCTGCTGTTTCTACAGATGGTAATCCTATTGAAGATGGAGAAACTGTTGTTATAGAAAAAGTTGATGGAGTTAAATTAATAGTAAAAAAAGTTTTATAAAATAAGGGGGAAAATTTTTATGAATTTATTTTTAATTGTTTTAGTAATATTTGTTTTAGTAATTGCCGCTGCTTCTATTAAAGTAGTAAGGCAATCAGAAGTACGCATTATTGAGCGTTTTGGTAAATATAATAATACCGCAATAGCTGGACTAAACTTTATACTTCCATTTATTGATAAAGTTAGAGCTGTTGTTAGCTTAAAGCAACAAACAATGGACGTAACACCTCAAAGTGTTATAACAAAAGATAATGTAACAATTACAATTGATACCGTTGTTTTCTATCAAATTATGGATCCAGTAAAAGCTGTATATGAGATTGAAAGTCTTCAAAAAGGTATTGCATATATTGCAATTACAACTATTCGTGATATAGTTGGTAAGATGGATTTAGATAGTACATTTAGCTCAAGAGATGAAATAAACACACAACTTAGAGACGTGCTTGATGATGCTACAGATAGATGGGGATGTAAAGTAGATCGTGTTGAGATAAAAGACATTAAGCCTCCTGTTGATATTCGTGATGCAATGGAAAAACAAATGAATGCTGAAAGAACAAAAAGAGCAAATATTTTAGAAGCTGAAGGTAAGCGTCAAGCTGAAATTACACTTGCTGAAGGAAAAAAGCAAGCTACAATATTAGATGCTGAAGCTGAAAAAGAATCAAGCATAAGACGTGCTCAAGGTTTTAGAGAAGCAAGAGTATTAGAAGCTGAAGGTAATGCTGATGCGATAAAAAAAGTTGCAGAAGCAAAAGCACAAGAAGTAACAATGGTTTACAAAGCTATAATGGATGCTAAACCAGATCAAAATCTTGTAGCAATAAAATCTTTAGAGGCATTAGAAAAAGTATCTGAGGGAGCTGCAAATAAAATATTTATTCCTTTTGACGCAACAAAGGCAATGGGTGCTTTAGGAGCTGCAACTGAAATAATAAAATCAAAATAATATAATACAGTATTACTATATGTTTTATAAAAAACATATAAATTTAAAAGTCCATAGTAATTTGCTATGGACTTTTATTTTGTATATGTTTGTAGTGATACACCATAATTGCTTGACATAAATAAACTTATGTGGTATAATATTGACATACTTATCCTAACCCGCATTTTAAAACTTTAAAATCCAACTTTTTTATCGCTCTTTGCGATAAATCTAATTTCCTTTTTTCCACACCCAAAAACAAATATTATATTTGATTACTTTATTGTATGATTATATTTTATTTTAAAATACTAGCTTAGCTACAAAAATATTAAATTTATAAAGTGAAATAAAAAAACGATTATTTATTATAACTACCTATAGTTTTTTAAAACTTTTAGGTATAGGAAAAAAGGAAAATCCTTACGTAAATCGTTTTTAAATTTTGGCTGTTTTTTCAAAAAATAGCACTTCCTCTTTTTCACTTTATTAACAACTGAGAAGGTCACTAACTATTTTATTAGTTAGTGACCTTCTCTTTTTTTAAACCTCAATTCCAAATACATCTTTTTTCGAATAATTTTGTGGATCGAGTCCTATTCTTTTTTTCATAAATTTAAGTATAAAATATAATATGAATGTAGACACTATTCCTATTATAACTGATGTTAAATTTGTTCCTGCGCTATCTAATATTACACCTGAGATAAATAATGTAAATGATTTTCCTATATTTTCAAATATATAAAAAACGGATAAAATTTTTCCACGAATATTTGAAGTAGTAAAATTATTCATATATTTTTTTATTGAAATTCTATATATTCCTTGATTTATTCCAACTATAATTAATATAATTACAGAAGTCACAATTACTCCATCATTTTTTCCAAATATTATATTTACCATACCTAATAAAATTAATGATATTGTTTGCATATATCCAATAATTGTCAAAGTTTTTCGCTTTGTTATTTTTTCGATTTTATATTGTGCTCTAGATCCAATACCTACTGCTAAGGTTATAATAGCAAATATAAATGTATAAGGAATTACCAATACATCTAAATTAACTATTGTACTTTTTTGTAATATGGTAGTAACTACTATAACTCCAGAGAGTACAAAAGCATAAATAAATATTGATATTATTCTATTGCTTTTTAGGACCAATTTAAAGCCACTCAAATACTCTTTTACGCTTGATTTGTTTTTAATAATTTTATCTTGGACATCTATAAAAAATAATGACATAACAAATGATATTATAAGACAAGTAAGAGTTATTAAAATGGGAATATAATTATTGATATTAAACAGTGCTCCGACTGTTAGCGCAGCTAGTGCCTCTACATAATAATAACCTGCTACAGCCTTACCTTCAATTTTTGCAAATTTATCTCTTTTATTATTTTCTTTTAAACTAGCATATAACATCTGCGTTTCCGTTAAGCCTTTAAAGCAATTTCCAAGTGAACACAACGCTTCAACAAGTATAAATATCACAAAATCATTGCCTAAAATTAAAACTGTACAACTTAATACACATAGTAAATTTCCAATTGCCATTGATTTTTTTAGTCCTAATTTTTCAACAAAGTAATTTGTAGGTATTTGAAAAATAGCAACGAATATAGCTGCAAATCCAAGCAAGTACATTACTTGTGCTACAGATATTAATTTTACTTGTGTAAAAAATAAAAAAGATATAACTGAATAAAACAAATAATCATATCCAAATATTCTATATACTTTATATAATGCAATATTTCTAGTAGAATTTGTTATCATACATATCCCCTCTTATATTTGAATTATAGCATATAAGAAATCTTTGTTCAATATATTATTTTCGATTTTATTAATCCTTTATTTTTACATTTTCATCTCCAAATCCAAGTTTTAATTTAGCTATAGTTGAATCTTCATCATTTAACCAAAATTTCTTATTTAGAAGTTTAATTTTATTTGCACCTTCATAAAAAATATATACTGGATTCTCGCCATAATCGCTATATTCTAAATTTTCTAAATACTTTATTACATTTGCCTCAAATTCTAATTTGTCTTTTGGCAACTTAATATATATCTTTTTTTCTTTTTTTATAATTGAAATGTTTTCTACTAATATTTTTGATTTTTCACCTTCTTTTATATTTATCTTTCCACTTATTTTAACTACATTATCTTTTTGAAGAATCTTATTAAATTTTTGGAATACCATTGGAAATACAACTAACTCAACAGACCCATATATATCTTCTAGCTCTGCAAATAACATTTGTTTGTTACTTTTTGTTACAAGCATTTTTGTATTTGTAATTATTCCACAAATAGTTTTTATTTTACCATCTAATGCTTCAACTAATTGTACTTCTGATTCCTCTTTACTTGTTATATCTAAATCTTTAGTTGTAATATCTGAATTTTTAACCACATACTCATGATACTCATCTAGTGGATGACCAGAAATATACATTCCAACCATTTCTTTTTCCATTTCTAATAATTCTTTTTTACTTATCTTTCTACCACTTTTTTTAACCATAACATTAGATGAATCTTTTTGTAAAGATGTTTCAAACAAACTTATTTGATTTATATAGTTGTTTCTTTTTACTTGCAAAACGCTATCAATTATTCCTTCATACGATTCTAATAAATCAAATCTATTAGAACTTTTTTCAATTTCATCAAAAGCACCTACTTTTATTAAGCTTTCAATACATTTTTTGTTTACACTATCTCCTGCTACTCTTTCACAAAACTCTATAAAACTTTTAAAGTTTCCATTTTCTTTTCTTTGTTTTACAATTTCTAATATAGCATTTTGACCAACGTTTTTTACAGATGTAAGTGCAAATCTTATTTTCCCATTTATAACAGCAAATTTAGCATAACTTTCATTTATATCTGGATTTAAAACTTCTATATTTAAAATTTTGCACTCTTCAATATATTCCGGTATTTTATTTAAATTACCAAGCATGCTATTCATTAAAGCAGCCATAAATTCTTGTTTATAATGTGCTTTTAAATATGCAGTTTGATATGCAACCACAGCGTATGCTGCAGCGTGTGATTTATTAAACGCATATTTTGCAAACTCAGCCATCTCATCAAATATTTTATTTGCGCTGATATTATCTATACCATTTTTTAATGCTCCTTCAAGAAAAACTTCTCTTTCTTTATTCATAACATCAATTTTTTTCTTACCCATAGCACGCCTTACAAGATCAGCTCTACCTAAACTATAACTTGCAAGATCTCTAAAAATTTGCATTACTTGTTCTTGATATACCATACATCCATATGTAACATTTAAAATTGGTTCTAACGATTTGTGTGTATATTCAATATTGTTAGGATTTCTTTTATTTTTTATATATTTTGGAATTTGTTCCATAGGTCCTGGTCTATATAGTGAAATCATAACTATAATATCTTCTAAAGAATCTGGTTGCATTTTAACCATCATTTTTCTAAATCCATCACTTTCCATTTGGAAAATTCCAGTTGTTTTACCCTCACATAAAAGTTTAAAAGTTTCACTATCATCCATATTTTTAAAATCAATATCAATATCATGAATTTTTTTTACGAGCTTTTTTGTTTCGTCTATAACAGTAAGTGTTCTAAGCCCCAAAAAGTCCATTTTAAGAAGTCCCAGTTCCTCTAATAGTGTCATTGTATATTGTGTAGATATTAATCCGTTATTTTCATAAATTGGCACATAATCAACAACCGGATCTTTTGTAATTACCACTCCTGCTGCATGGGTTGAAGCATGTCTTGCAAGTCCTTCTAATTTTTTTGATATATCTATTACTTCTTTTACTTCTGGATCTAAGTTATATAGTTCAAGTAACTCTCTACTTTCAAGAAGTGCTTTTTCTATAGTTATTTTTAAATCTTTAGGAATTAGTTTTGCTATCATATCTGCCTTTTGATATGGAACATCAATTGCTCTTGCAACATCTCTTATTGCCGCTCTTGCTGCCATTGTGCCAAATGTTATTATTTGAGCCACATGATCTTGTCCATACTTTCTTGAGACATAATCAATTACTTCTTGCCTTCTTTCATAGCAAAAATCTATATCAAAGTCAGGCATACTAACTCTTTCTGGGTTTAAAAATCTTTCAAATATTAAATTAAACTTTAACGGGTCAATGTCTGTTATTCCAATTAAATATGCAGCAATAGATCCTGCTCCACTTCCTCTTCCGGGTCCAACAGGAATACTTTGAGATTTTGCATAATTGATAAAATCAGAAACAATTAAAAAATAATCAATATATCCCATTTTATCTATTACAGATATTTCATAATCCAATCTTTCTTTAGCTCTTTTACTTTCTTCATCCGATTTATATTTTATTTTTAACCCTTCATAACATAATCTTTTAAAGTATTCTAAATGAGTTATCTGCTCATCAATTTTAAACTCAGGTAAAATTGTAGTTCCAAATTGTAGGGTAACATTGCACATATCAGCAATCTTTTGAGTATTTTTAATGGCATCGTTTAAATTCAAAAAAGCTTCTTCCATTTCTTCTTCACTTTTAACATAAAACTCATTTGTTTTAAAACTCATTCTATCTTCATCATTTAAAGTCTTTCTTGTTTGAATACACAATAAAACCTCATGTGCTAAATAATCTGTTTTATCTAAATAATGGCAATCATTTGTTGCAACTAATCCTATATTAAATTCTTTTGATAAGTTAATTAATGTTTGGTTTACAAGGATCTGTTCTCTTAATTTATTATCTTGAATTTCTAAGAAATATCTTTCACTTCCAAATATTTCTATATATTTTTTTATTGTATCTTTTGCACCTTCAACATTGTTTGCTGTTATTTTCCTTGCAAGTTCTCCTGCAAGACATGCTGAAAGACATATTATCCCTTCATTATATTTTTTAAGGCTATCGATATCAACTCTAGGCTTATAATAAAATCCTTGAGTATACCCAATTGAACATAATTTCACTAAATTTTTATATCCTATGTTATTCATAGCAAGTAAAACTAAATGATTCGGTTCTGTATCAATTTTACCTTGTTTATCAAATCTGCTCCTAGGTGCTACATAAACTTCGCATCCGATGATAGGTTTAATTCCTTGAGATTTGCACTCTTTATACATTTCTATAACGCCAAACATATTTCCATGATCTGTTATAGCAACAGAGTTCATACCCATGTTTTTTACTTTTGTCACTAACTCTTTTATCCTTATTGCACCATCTAGCAAGCTATATTCTGTGTGCATATGTAAATGTACAAAGCTCATAGTATCACCTCTACTTTAATTACATTATACTAAAATTTATTGCAAATGTCCATAAATTAAGATTAAGTTTTAACTTTTTATTTTTTTAATATTTTAATACTTTTTTATCTATTTTATTTTTTAATTTTGCTTCTTAGTTTATATACCATAATAAGGTTTGGTATTACCATAAATGCATTCGCAATTGATGCTATAGCCCATACACTTTTTGTGCTCATAACACATCCAATATATATACAAAATATGTATACTATCTCAAAAAATATTTTAATGTTATTGTTAGAATTACTTAAAAACTTTATTGCTATACTTAAATAATATCCTAAACACGGTATGGTTGCAATTGCAAAAATACCTATACAAAATGTTAAGAAAAAATTCCCATTTTTAATCATTCCAAATACAATAATTGTCAAGCTTATTGGATTTTTTTCAGCTCTCCAAACCCCACTTGCTACCATTAGTACTCCAGTTATCACACAAAGAATTACCGTGTCAATAAATACACTAGTTGAAGCTACAATTGATTCATTTTTTGTATTGTCACCTTCTACTGTTGCATTAAATATAGGAGAACTACCCATTCCCGCTTCATTTGAAAATAGCCCTTTTGATAGTCCAACATTCATTGCTTTTATTGCTAGACTTGCAAAAATCCCACCTGCAACAGCTCTAAAATTAATTGCATCTTTAACAATTAAAACTATACTATTTACCAAATTATATCTAAATAAATATGCTAAAGCAATACACATAAAGCCGTATACAATACAAGATATAGGAACTAACACACTACTTACCCTAGCAATTCTTTTTTCATTGCCAAATATTACATATGCGCAAAAAATAGTTGTTATTATAGCAAGTATCTCAATATTTATATTAAAAGTTTTTGACATTGTTTGAACCATTGAATTTGATTGAATCATAGAACCTCCAAAAGCTGCAAGTACTACAAATATACTAAATAAAATAGCTAGTTTTCTAAATCCAAGTTTTTCTTTTAATACATACATTGCCCCACCATAATATCCATTTTTGTCTTTTTTTCTATATTTTAAAACAAGATACGTCTCTGCATACTTTGTTGCAATTGCAAATACACCCGAAACAAATATCCAAAATATACTGCCTATTCCACCTATTGTTATAGCACTAGCTACACCAATTATATTTCCTACACCCAAAGTAGCAGCAAGAATTGTCATTAAAGATGAAAAAGAGCTTATCCCCTTTTTCTCCTTTACTATTTTATTTTTTTTAAATATGATCTCAAATCCTTTTTTTGTATATTTTTGTGGGCATTTAAGATAAAAAGTAAAAAAAATATGTGTAGTCATAAGTACTATAACTAGTGGGAAACTCCAAACTAATGACTCTACCTTTTGTAAAAAAATTTCCAAATCATCACCTTTATAATTATATGAAAAAAAACGTGTAGTATACTTCCTACACGTTTTAATACTCGATTTATAAATTAACTAATTTGTAAATTAACAAACCTTTGTAACCATTATTGTCACATCATCTTTTAGAATATTTTTATTTTCCTTTAATACAAGCTTAGAAATTTCTTCTGATATTATTTTAGCATTTTTAGAGTTATCTAAATTTTGTAAATACTTAGTAATATAATTGCTATTTTTATCCATTTCATCTGTTATTACTCCGTCGCTAATTTGTACAACAATACTGCCTGGCATAAGCTGTTTTGCAATAGGAATATAATCTGTATCTTCAACAAGTCCAAGAGCAATATTTGAACTAGTAATAGCATCAACTTTTAAATTATCATATATATATGTAGGGGCCGCTCCTATTTTAATAAACTCTGCATTTGCGGTTTTTTTATCAATTATTACAATGTCTAATGTTGCAAAAGCTGACTCATCCGATTTTAGTTTTAAAGCTGAGTTTATAATTTCAAAAGATTTATTTTGATCAAATCCTCCTTCTAGTAATTTTTCAAGCATATTTATAACAGCTTGTGAAGATTTTGAAGCTGCTTTTCCTGATCCTGCCCCATCACTTATTGCAACTAAATGTTTCATATCCTTTAACTCCATAGAAATATATGAATCTCCTGATATTTCTTCTAAGTCTTTATTAAAAGATACAATATTTGTTTTTATTTCATATTTTGGATTTGAAATTATTTTAATTTTTGATTTTTCTTTTTTACTACTATTTAATATCAACTTAATTGTCATATTTTTTTCTAATACATTACTTGAGAGTTCAATTATTTCTTTTTTTTGTTTGTCTATGTTATTTAAAATATCTGTTACAAATGTATATTCTATATCATCACTTTCTTCTAAATACTCATCTTCATATATAACATATCCATAAAACTTTAATTCATCTCTTAATTTTTGTTGTACTTTACTTTTAATAATAGGTATAGTTTTAAATTCTTTTGCTACATTTGACAATATCTTAGACACTTCCCTATATTGTTTTGAAAGTTTTACACTATTTTCATGTTCTTTTTCTTTTAAAAGCCTCATAAGTTTCATACTGTTATATACTTCTGTAATATCCGTTATCAATTTATCTGAAAAGCTACAATTATATTTTAACATATTTGAGTCTATATATTCATTATTTTCTAATTTTGAAGCAATATAATCTACTGTTGCAACAAGATTTTTACTAGATATGCAACTATGTCTATCTGCACAATCCATACATGAGTTTTCCACATAATCCTCAATATATTTTCGTATAACATCACGTGTTTCTTTTGCATACTCAGGTGTGTTTTCAATAGTTATACTTGCTAAATTTTCAAAGACTTCGCTTACTGCACCAATTTTGCTCTTTAAACTACTTGCACTATCTAATATGTTTTCATATGGTTTTTTTAAAGTATTATTTTTATTAAATAGCGATGCTATTTTTAGTTCTATACTTTTTGGTAAAAAAAGTAAACTTATAGAAGCAATCAATATTTCACTTGCCCTTAATGTAAGCTCAGAAAATCCTGATGCGTAATATGAAATATATATATTCCCAATTATAAATCCAAGTACTACTGCTACTTTTCCAAATTTGCTCAATATTCCTGCTATAAAGCCACTAAATGCCAAAAGTACCACAAATGTCATATTTACATTTACCATACCAGTTAAAAAAAGTCCAACAACAAGTCCAGCACTACATCCAGGTAATGCTCCTTTTTTCCATCCAAATATAAGTATCATTACAAATAGTAATATATTATATAAAGAAAAACTAAATATATTTATATTTTCTATTACGCTAAGTGCTAAAGCAATGACTGTAATCATTGCAATAGTTTCCTCTTTAGAATATATATATTCTTTTGAAAAATTAATTAATACATATATTCCTGTCGTAAATACAAAATATAAAATTGCAACAATTATAAGTCCACTAAATATTTCAAAAAAATTAATAAGCAGTGTCGAAGTCAAAAAATTTGCTATTAGCTCTACAGTAACAACTGAAATTATAAATTTTAAAAACACACTATATCTTCGACTTATTCCCTCAATATTAATTAGTGCAGTTATAAAAGTAAATAAAACAAAAAAGGCTAATAATTTTATAATAGCTACAACTGTTATAGAATTTATTGCCATTCCTATAATTGAAAAAATAAGTACTAATAAAAGTGGTACGTTAAAAACACTAGCAACACCAAAAAGGACATATGAAAAAGGTGAAAACTCTCCCATAAAAGTCATATTAGACATCACAATTGATAATATTACAAATATAATATTTTTAATGCTTATCTTTTTTATTATACAACTCCATATGATTTCTAACTTTTGCATAATACCACTTTGTTCGAATTGATCATCCATCATTATTAATCCACCTCGTTTGTTCCATCTTTGCTATATATTTTACAACATTTATTAATACTTTTTTGTCGGATTTTATTATTTATTCATTTTTTTATATTTTATCATTTATTAAATATACATCAAAACCGATAAAATCAATTTTGATGTATACATTAAACTATATATATTCTATTTATTTTTTTGCCGGTCTGCCAACTTTTCTTTTTTCTTTAATAACTTTTTCTTTTTTTGGTCTACCTATCCTTTTTTCTTTTTTCTTTTTTGAATTAGTTTCCTCAATTTGTTCAAAGTTTATCTCTTCTACTTTTATTTCTTCAACTGGCTCCTGTATGCCTAGTTCATCATTTAATATTTTTTTAACAATTAAAGAATTTGTAGATTCTACCGCTCTTTTTAATATGAAAGAATCTAGTTCATCATATTCAAAATTTGTTATTAACTTTGAATATTCAAGATATTCATCTTCTGTTTTTATTGTTCTGTGAACATCATTTACCATAGTTTTAATTTTCATATCATATATTTCTTTATACATTCTTGAATAATCTTTAAGTGACATTATTTCTTTTTCTAAATTTTCGTCATAGATTTTTTGAAGTTTTGCAAATATTTTATCAATAATTTTAAAATATCTATATGAATTTTTACATATATTTATTATCAAATTATACTCATACATATGTCTATCAATATCTGATTCTATTCCTTTAATCATTGTCTCAATTACAAACTCAATTAGCTCTCTTTCATCTGTAGGAAGTTTTGAAATATCATAATTATCATTTATATATCCTACATATTCATCTACCGCTTCGAAAAGTTCTTTATACATTGATTCTTCATATTCACTTGTTTGAATTTTAGTATCTACATCCTCAGCACACTTTATTACTCTATTATATCTTCTTGATTTTCCCTCATCTTTTATATTTTGTTTTACCTCATCTATAGCAGATGAAATAGCAAGCAAATTAAATTTAACATCTTCTCTTGATTTAAATTTCGACTTTGTTATTCTATCATATTCCATTTCTAAGAATTGTTTTTGAAGTTCAAGTCTTTCTGTTTTATCCGTAGAATTTATTTTTTCTACAATTTCATCTGGGTATGAAGTTTTAAGTTCATACATTTCTCTTTGCATAATATCATATTGATATTTTACAAATACAATTTCTCTTAATATATTTTCTTGATATGATTTTTGATCATCAGCTTCTGTCTTACGAATTACAGCTAAATGTTCATCTATTGCTCTATTCATTTTGTTCATATTAACCATTATTACAACACTTTGGATAACTCTATCAAAAAGATTAACTTTCTTTTTAGAACTTACAACTATATCTGATTCAGCCATATACAAATCCTCTCCTTATAAGTTATATTTTAGCAATAAAAAGTTGTATATAATTATTACTTTTTACATTTATATTATATCGTGTTTTTATAGAAATGCAAGTATTTAAGGCTAAATTTTACAAAATTGTTACAAAAAAAACATATAGCCACTCATATATTGCTATACGTGGCTATATTAATGGTTTTACATTGTTTTTTATTAAAAATATTTTTTCTACTTTATAAACAACTTTTTTTTCTGCAAACTGAAGAATAATTACAATATTTACACTGATTTGCATTTTTATTTGGATCTATTTTAACTACTCCTTTTAATACTTCTGTTGCTAATTTTTTTAAAATATTTTTTGCTTCGATGCATAGTTCATTAAACTGTTTTTCATCTAACGTTTTCAAAGATCCTTTTTGAACAGAACTTTTGCTTATATCTATCAATCTTTCATTTGAATCATAAAGTTTATTGTCCATTTTTTCTATAATTTTTACATCTTGTAAAAATATACCCTTCATTCTAAGAGCTTTTATGACCTCAGATTTTATTTTTTCACCATCTGATATATAATCTTTTAAATTAATTAACTTATTTGATAAATTAAAATATAACATAGCAGCAGGTAAATAATTTTTATTTTCAGCAAAAGCATTTATATACGTTATAAGTTGTAAAGAGATTCCCTCTTTAATGTCTTTTATATTCAAATCTTTTGAACTCGATTTATAATCAATTACTCTTACATATTTTTTCCCTTCACATACAAGAGTATCAAGCCTATCAATTTTGCCTATTAATTCAATATTTCTTCCATCTTCTAGTTCAATTTGTATAGGCCTAAATTTACCTTTTTTTGAAAATTCTATTTCATATCCATATGGAATAAACTCGCTTTGGTTAAATCCTTTTGCAATTGTGCACACCACCTTTTGCATTGTATTTAAAAGCTTTAATTTTGTAACTTCATATTTTACACTATGTACCTTATTTTTAAATTTATTTTCAAGTTCATCTTCAATTAAATTATCTAATACTTCTTTATAATTAAATTTTAATATATCGTTTGCATCTATTATTTCGTGATACATTATATTGTTTTCCATTAAATACTTTGAAAATTTTTCAATTATTGAATGCATAAAATTTCCTATATCTATTTTATTTATTTCAAAATCTTTTAAAGGATTTATTTTTAAAATATATTGCATATAGTACGAAAAAGGGCACTTTTTAAACAATTCTAATTTTGATATACTTGTGTTTAACGTATTTTTATAAATAAGTTCTAGAGTATCTTTGCTTAAATTATTATCATTTTTTTTATATTCCAATATATTATTGAAATTTTCTTCTTTACTAAAAAATTCATAAATTACACTAAGCTCGTTTAAATATCTTTCTTTTAAATTATCTGTAATTTGTGATTTTGTTTCTAATTTATTAATTAAATTAATCATATATTCAAAAGCAGCCTCTTTAGAATAAATATTTTCTATTTTGACATCATCAATTGTATTAGTTATATCGCCCTCTAATACAATATTTGTAATATTTTGTATTTTACTAATTAAACTAGAAGGCCTTAGTGATTTTCCATCCATAGTTGAAGTTGGTATAAGAAAATATATTTTTTCTGTTGCTGTATTCATAGCCTGATAAATATTAAACATCTGCATATTCAGCTTAGAAATTGATGTTTTTTTTATATTTATACCATTTTTATCTAATACATCTATATCTGAATCACTAAACAAAATATCTTGTCCTTGAACTTTAGGTAAATTATTTTCTGTTGCACCCACAAAAAAGCAGATCTTTTTTTCTCCAATTTTACTTGTATTTATATCTGCTAATATAACCTGATCTTTAGTAGATGGAATTGTCTTTAAATATGTGTTTTTTATAGATGCTATATATATATTTAAAAATTCGTTTATTGTAATTGGACTATTTTCATATACCTTGGAAATACTATCAAAGATCTCACATATTTTATCCCAAGTTTGAGACTGTATATTTGATTTTGTTATTCCATAAGCATCTTTTTCAAATTCATTTTCAATAATGTTATTAAATTTTTGTATAACATTATTTTTAGTTAAATGGTTATATATATATATAATTATTTCTTCTGCACTTAATTTTTCTTTTTTAGTTATCGAATCATCTAAAAATATCTCTATTACTTTTTTTCTTATATTATTTAACTGTGCTAGATCATATATTTTATCATCATTTTTATCATTATTTAAAATAAACTCTTGTCTTAAAATATACATATTAATATTAAATTCTTTAACATAATTTTCAAATGTAGATATTTGCTCTTTTTCTATATCATTTAATTCGAGCTTTAATATCTCTAGTATTTTTTCAATACTAACATTTTGGCCAATAAGTTTAAGTAGCATTTTAATATAGTTACAAAGTTTAGAATCTTTAATTAGTACTTTTTCATCCGTTTGTACACTAATTCCATATTGATACATTACTCTAGAAACTACATTTGAATACATATCAATATCAGTTGTATATATACAAAAGTCGTTATATCTATATCCTTGTTTTACTTTACAAGAAATCACCTTAGAAATTTCTTGTATTTCTTCATAAATATTTTTTTTAAGAAGTAGCTTTATCTTCTCTGTTTCTATTTTATTTTTAAAAGAATCATTGCTAAATAATCTTTGTACTACTAGGCTTATATCTTTATCTATGTTTTTTGGTGATTCATATAAAAGCTTATTATTTAAATGTTTACCGAGTTTATTGGATATTTTAAGTAATGTTTTAAACGTAGTATTTACCGTTTCAAATATTTCATTTGTATTATTTGAAGATATATCTTCTACAGAAGATATATCTGTGTCTAATGTTATAGTAAGATTAGAAGATTTTTTTTCGAGTGCCTCTATTAGCTTTATCTCGCTTTGATTGAAATTGTTATACCCGTCAAAGTATATTGAAAAATTAGAAATATCTTTATTTATCAAAACACTTTCTAAAAAAAGATTAATTTGATCTGTACTATCAATAAACCTCTCACTTATTTTTTTTATATAGCACTCATATATTAAAAGTATTTCTGAGAGTTTTTCCTTAATCACCTCATTAGATATATTACCAAAATCTATATCATCAATATTAATATTTTGTTTTCTACACAAATCAATGTATATGTCTAATATATCTAAAAATCCTTCTTTTGAAACACTATTTTTAAATAAAACCAAATTATCTTTTTGCTCGTTTAAACATTTCAAAATTATTATTTTTCTATCTAGTTTTGATATATATTTATCACTTAAATTCAAATTAACAGCTTGTAAACTAGAAATTATGTAGTTTGAAATTGTAGTTATTTTAAAACCAATTATTCCTTGTTTTTTTTGATATTTCATATATTCATTTTCTGCAAGTAGTCTACTTTGAGAAGGAACAAACAGTATAACCTCTTTTTTATCTTGTATATCTTTATCAATTAAATCATAAACTGTTTTAGATTTTCCTGTTTTAGATTTTCCTAAAATAACATTCATAATAACCTCACTGCCATCTACATTATTTTTATTTTATTTGTCCAATTTTTCTTTTTCTTCTAAATCTTTTTCTTCATAATCGGTAACCAGTAGTTGTTCATCTTTTATTCTTATACTTTCAAAATCAGGTAATTTTGTTATATCTTCTATTCCACAAGATTTTAAAAAATCACTAGTAATACTGTATGCCGCAGGTCTTCCTGGTAAGTTTAGCCTTGCTACTTCTTCTACGAGCCCACACTCAAGCAATCTGCCAACTGCAAAGTCGCTATTTACTCCCCTTATACTTTCAATTTCACTTTTTGTGATTTTAGGATTATATGCAATAATACTTAATGTTTCTAATGCTGCGTTAGATAAATTCTGTCTTTTTGTGTTTTCTACAAATTTATTTACTTGTGGATAATATACATTATTAGTTACCAATTGATATGCATCTTTTATCTTTACAAGAACTACACCTGTATTTTTAGTATATTTTTCTTTTAAATTTTCAATTGCTTCTATAACTTTTTTTTCTTCTATTCCAAGCGTTGTATAAAGCTCATCAATTGTTATTTCTCTTCCAAGTGCAAACAGCACAGCTTCTACTATGTTTTCTATATTTTCTTCCATATCCTGTCTCCTTTTTTTCATTATATCAAATATATCTCTTTTTTTCCACATATTTTATATAATTTTTGGTATTTATCTATTAAATATATATTTAAAAATTAAATGCTAAAAAATAGACATATAGTTTTAAAATATAACTATATGTCTTTATTTTCACTTTTTTATTCTACTGACAAGTTTTTATTTTAATTACTCTATATTACATAAAGTACAATTCGAAAACCTACACTATCTCCTGTAATTCGCTCAGGGGCATCAGCAAAACGTGCTGAAGCTGGTAAATTATTTCCATAGCACCCACTACGAATAACGCAAGCTGTAGAACCAGCCAACTCAGTTGTATATTCCCATAAATTACCTGCTAAATCATATATATTATTTACTTTCCAACTTTCATTTATTCCAGTTTTAGCAAGGGTACTACCATAATTTCCCCATAAAGAACTATCACTATTTATATCTACACCTGAGATTTTAATCCAATTCATGACTACATCCCACATTGTCCCTGTAACTAATCCTGATTTTACTTTATTTGTATTTTCCATACTCTCTGCTTTTGCTTTAGCATTATCAAAATTTATATGATTATATGCTACTACATTTTTTTTACTTACTAATATTCCACCTGCATCTTTGCCTGCTTCATATCTACTTATATAGAAACCATTATATTGCTGTATTTGCTTTATTTCTGAAACTATTGTATTTGGTAAGCTAGCATCTGAATTAATAGTTTCTGGATTTGCATAAGAACATGGTAAAGTAAAATCTTTTTTATAGCTTACTTCATCTGTTGGAACCCAAACAAATTCATTTTCATTAGAATCTAGTATTACAAGACCTGTATCTATTTTTTGTTCTTCAGGTTTTGTAGAAACTCTAAATCCAGCTGGTATTACTGCTGTTTTACTTCCACTACTTATATCTTTATATATTACATTTTCAGTTGACACAGTTGTTGGCGGTTCTGTTACATCTGAAGCATTTCCATCCCCTGGAGTTGCTTCTCCCGTTAATTCTTTAACCCACTTTTTCTCATTTTCTGTTGCTGTACCTTTTAATACAAGTTTTCCTGATTTTACTTCTACTTTTCCGTTTAGCTTACTTCTTTCTAAGTTTGTTAATACCTCTGTTATTTTTTTTGGCGTTGACGTTTCATTTAAATTTAACTTTGTTATATCAAATTTTGTCTTATCCCCTTTAGCGGCTAAAAACTCATTAGATATATACATCTCTAATTCTGACTGCAACTCTTTAAAATCAGATTTAAACACTGCCTCACTTGCTTTTTCTATTGGATTTAATTTTACAACTGTCACAATTACAGCTGTTGCTAGTATTATTATCACTATCATCGTGATAATGTTCTTTTATGATAAATTTTCTTTTTTTATACTGCACTTTCAAGTACAGTAATTTTTTCTACCTTTTCTTTATTTAAGAAATTAATCTTATAATAAATATATATTTTTTTATCTTCTGATATTTCTATTTTATCAACTAATGAGACTAACATTTCTCTTGTTATTTCCTTCATAGTAATAAAATCTTTCAATATTTTATTTATATCTATGCAATTTTCTTCTTTGTCTTTACTTTTATTAAGTTCTTCTAGTCTTTTTTCAATATTATCACGTGTTTCAATTGATTTTTTATACAATCTGCTAAAATCATCATCTGTAATAATTCCAGAACATTTATCATCATATATTTTATCGACTCTTGCATTTATGTCCTTATTTCTTTTCTCTAAAATAAGTATCTCATTTTTTATATTATTTTTATTTAATAATGCCCTAGATTTTGCAGTTGATGAACATCCTAAATATTTTTCTTCTTTTAAATATTCATTACAAGTTTGCTTTATCTCTTGAATAATGGCTTCTGTAACTTTTTCAAGATTATTACTATGTGAAGTACATAATTTTAATCTTGTAGCACTTGCATAAGTATTACATCTTAAATAG
>JAVXAF010000013.1:0-24088 GCA_036660635.1 Clostridia bacterium
ATGATTTTTTATTTTTTATTTTTATCTTAACATAAAAATATAGAACATGTAAAACTTATTATTGTGAAACAAATCAAAATGTATGAAACTTTTTTCCTTGCTTCATTAAATCTTATATAATTACTATTTACCTGATTTGCTTTATCAATAATTAAGAAGAAAACAAAAAATAGTAAAAATATAATCTTTGACTCTAAATAAAAGCTAGATAACATTATATTTCTATACATTAACAACATTTCACCTAAAATCACAGCCAACACTGACAAACAATAGAGTATCTCACAAAAAAAAGTTACTCCTCTTGCTTTTTTTAGTCTTTTATTCCAAAGTATAAAAGACTCAATCGTAAGAAACAAAATAGAAAAACACATTGCTATTTCCACAAAAACTCCTCCTATAAATTTATTTGGGATTGCTATTTAGATTTTTATGTACACATTATACCATATTTTTAGCTAAAAAGCAATAGTATGACTTTTAGGATCCGATTACTTTTAACTGTTCCCCAAACTTTTCTATAAGTTTTTGATTTATTTTTAAATTAGAATTATCTTTTAAAAATTTATCTTTTTTAAGAACTTCTTTTGCAGCATATGTTGCTTTTTTTAATACCTTTATATCATTTAATAAATTTGCTATTTTAAATTCTGGAAGCCCAGACTGTCTAATTCCGAAAAAATCTCCTGGTCCTCTTAATTCTAAATCTCTTTGTGCTATTTCAAATCCACTATTTGATTTTTCCATTATTTTTAAACGCTCTCTTGCACTTTCAGACTTATTACTACTTTTTAAAATACAATATGATTCATACGCACCTCTACCCACTCTTCCTCTTAATTGATGTAAGGCTGCAAGGCCAAATCTATCAGCATCTTCAACAACCATAACAGTAGCATTACTGACACTTATTCCAACTTCAATAACTGTGGTAGAAATTAATATATTAATTTTATTTTCTTTAAATCTTTGCATTATTTCATCTTTTTCTTTATTTTTCATTTTTCCATGTAAATATTCAACATCTAAATCTGTAAATATATCATTTTTATACTTATTATATAGCTTTTCAACTGACGTTAGATCTAATGATTCACTATCTTGTACAAGTGGACAAACAACATATACTTGTCTTCCTAGTTCAACTTGTTTTTTAATAAAAACATTTACTCTGCTTTCTAGCTTTTCATCAATTATAAATGTTTTAACAAGATTTCTTCCAGGTGGCATTTCATCAATAATTGAGATATCTAAATCTCCATATAAAGTTATAGCTAATGTTCTTGGAATAGGTGTTGCACTCATAACTAAAGTTTCAACAGTGTCTGACTTTTTAGTAAGTTTAATCCTTTGTTTTACCCCAAATCTATGTTGTTCATCTGTAATAACAATTCCTAAATTATTAAACTCAATATTATCTTCTATCAATGAATGAGTACCTATTATTATATCAATTTTTTTATCTTTTAATTTTTCAATTATTTTTTCTTTATTTTTTTTAGTTGTACTAGATGTTATTATATCCACATTTATTCCTAATTTTTCCATATATAGTTTTAATTCTTTATAATGTTGATTTGCAAGTATGGTCGTAGGAGCCATTAAGGCTGCTTGGTATCCATTAATTACAGCTATATACATAGCAATAGCAGCTATAATTGTTTTTCCACAACCTACGTCACCTTGGACCAATCTGTTCATTACTTTTTCAGATATAAAATCTTTTTTTATATCATCGACTACTTTTTTTTGGGCATTTGTTAGTTCGAATGGTATTATTTTTAAAAATTTTGAGATGTCTGTATTTTTAAATATTGTTGTCTTTTTTTCACTTAAACTATTATTTTTTATGCTCATAAGTGCTAATTCCATCAAAAAAAGTTCATCAAAAATAAGCCTCTCTCTTGCAATATTTATAGAAGATTGATCTTTTGGAAAATGAATATTTTTCATTGCATAATTTAAATCACACAAATTATTACTTTTTTTAAATTCATCTGAGTAAAACTCATTAAATATTGGATTTGAATCATATACTAAACTCATTAATTTAAATAAATAATTTTGAGTTATTCCAGATGTTAGCGAATATAGTGGATAAAGGCCCATAACTTTTTTCAAATCTGTTAAATTATAAATTTGTGGATGATCAATTATACTTCCTCTTGAGAATTCACTACTTACTTTTCCACAAAAAATATATTTTGTATTTTCTCTTAATCTATTTCTAATGAACATTTGATTAAACCAAGTAAGCTTACATTTTCCAGTCTCATCACCTACTATAGTTGAATAAATTACAAGATTTTTTCTTATTTTTTGTACTTTCACGGGAGCTAGAACTTCTGCAATAAATAAAGCATTTCTACCATCTTCAAACTCATTTATATTAATTAATTTTGTTCTATCTTCATAATTTCTCGGAAAATACTCTGTTAAATCTTTAACTTTTTCTATTCCAATCTTTTTTAAAAGTTCCAACTTAGCAGGTCCTACACCTTTTACAAATTGTATACTTTTACTTAAATCAACTTTTTCTTCCATTATATCACCCATGCAAGCATTATACCAAAAAACAAACGTTTATTCAATACTTATTTTGAAAATATTGAATAAACGTAAAAATGGATATTTTTATTTTATATTATTTTATTATTTTTTCTATTTCATCTGCATTGCTAGAAATTATCATATATATATAATTTCCTTTTGTACCTATTTTTCTTGATTTTACTAACTCATATTGTTCAGATAAATAACTAGACCATTCATTTTCTTTTAAAGTACCATACTCATCTACTTTTTGCTTAACGTATTGAAAATTTTCCGGTTTTACTTTTAAAACAGTATACATACTAGATTTGATATTTACAAGTGGTACTGCACCTATTATATCTTCAATCATATTTGGAGCAATTTTAAGTATTTCCTCAACATTTTCCTTAGTAATATTTATAGATGGAATTTCAGAATATTTTCCTATATTTTCGATATTTTTACTTAATTCTTCAAGATTTATTTGCACTTGATTAGTATCATTTTTGGGAATAAAAGCATAAGAGAGTACAAGACCAACGCAAATAAATATAAATATAAGTAATATTATAATTAAAATTTTTGTATTTTTTTTCATATATTTTCCCCCATTACATTAATTTAGTTTTTTTAGTAATAGTTTATTGATAAATTGTGGATTTGCTTTTCCTTTTGTTTCTTTCATAATTTGTCCTACTAAAAATCCAATTGCTTTATCTTTTCCTGCTTTATAATCAGAGATAGATTGAGTATTAGCATCTAATATTTTTTGAACAATTTCTTCCATTGCACCCTCATCACTCATTTGAACAAGTCCCTTTTCTTCAACTATTTCTTTAGCCATTTTTCCTGTTTCAAACATATCAATAAAAACTTTTTTAGCTATTGCAGAACTTATTGTTCCATTTTGAGTTAATATTAAAAGTTGAGCTAAATTTTCTGGTGATACTTTTGAATCATTAATTGAAATTTCCTTTTCGTTTAACATTTTAGAAAAATCACTCATAATCCAGTTAGATACAGCCTTTGCATTTCCAGATATTTTTACGGTTTTTTCAAAATATTCGGCAACTTGTTTAGAATTAGTAAGCTGTTCAGCATCATACTCTGGTAGTTCATACTCATTCATATATCTTTGTTTTCTAAGATGAGGCATTTCAGGGAGATTTTGTTTTAAATTTTCTACATATTCATCAGAAAGTATTATAGGTGCTAAATCAGGCTCTGGAAAATATCTATAATCATGTGCATCTTCTTTTGTACGCATTGCATAACCAATTCCTTTTGCGTCATCAAATCTTCTGGTTTCTTGATGAATTTCTCCACCATTTTCGAGTTCTTCTATTTGTCTTTTTGTTTCAAATTCAATAGATTTAGTTATTGATTTAAATGAATTTAAATTTTTTGTTTCTGTCCTTGTTCCAAACTTTATAGCACCTTTTTTTCTAACTGATAAGTTAACATCACATCTTAGTGAGCCTTCTTGCATCTTGCAATCACAAACATCTAAATACTCAAGAATTGCTTTTAATGTTTGCATATATGTTACTGCTTCTTCTGCATTTCGTATATCTGGCTCAGATACTATTTCTATTAAAGGTACTGCGCATCTATTCATATCAACTAGAGTATCCCCTGTATATGCATCATGTATTAATTTTCCAGCATCTTCTTCTATATGTATTCTTGTAATACCAATAGTCTTTTTTTCTCCATTTACATTAATATCCAAATGCCCATTCTCACAAAGTGGTAAATCATATTGTGAAGTTTGAAATGCTTTTGGAAGATCAGGGTAAAAATAGTTTTTTCTATCTTGCTTTGAAAATTTTGCTATTTTACAATTGGTTGCAAGACCCATCTTTACAGCATATTCAACTACTTTTTCATTTAATACAGGTAAAGTACCTGGCATTCCTGTACATATTGGGCAACAATGAGTATTTGGATCTGCTCCAAACTCTGTTGTACATGAACAATATATTTTGGATTTTGTTGAAAGTTCAGCGTGTACTTCTAAACCAATTACTACTTCATAGTCATCTCTCATTAAAATATCCATCCTTTCCTTGTATTACATATAAAATCTAAAATTTCACTATTTTTTTCAGCGTTTTTAACTTTAATACTATCCTCTATTCCCAGTATTTTTACTTCTAATATATTTTCCTCTAAATTTCTAGGACTTACCACTATTCTAATAGGTGCACCTATTAAATCAGCATCAGCAAATTTAACCCCAGGACTTTTTTGTCTATCATCTAGAAGTACGTCATATCCATTTTTTAAAAGAGAATTATATAGCATATCCGTTTGCTTTTTTACTTCTATATTTTTAGTATAGTCAACTGGACAAATATGAATATCAAAAGGAGCAATACTTGCAGGCCAGTTTACCTTTTTATCTGTAGCTTTTGCTTCTAATACTGAAGCCATAAGTCTCCCTACTCCTATACCATAACATCCCATAATTGGTGTCTTAGCTTTTCCTTTTTCATCTAAATATGTCATTTTCATAGCTTTAGTATATTTAGATTGAATTTTAAAAATATTACCTACTTCAATTCCATTTGAAATTCTAAGTGAGTGCTTAGAACATATTGGGCACGCATCTGTGTCTATTATTTTAGATATATCTAAATATTCAACTTCTCCGATATCTCTTTTAATATTTAATCCTTTAAAGTGATAATCTTTTTCATTGGCTCCAAATATAATAGATTTTTCATTTTTAAGTGAAATATCATATATTATAATTGCATTTTCTAGTTTTAAGTCTTTTGGTCCAACAAATCCATATGAAATATTATCATTTTCATTCTCTTTTTTAGGTACTAGTTTTTCATCATCTATTTTAAGTAAATTACGAAGTTTAGTTTCATTTACTTCTCTATCTGCTCTTACAAAGGCAATAACTGTTTGATTTGTATCTAGTCTTTCATATATAACAGCTTTTCCAATATGCGTAATTGCTTCTTTTGTAAAATCATGTAAATTTTCTATTGTTTTAATATCTGGTGTATAAATTTTTTCTAGTTTTTCTTCCATGTTTGTAGCAGCTGCTATATCCTTTGTATACGCAACTTCCATATTTGCACTGTACCCACAATCTTTGCAAACTACTATTTTATCTTCACCTGCATCACATAAAAGCATAAACTCATGTGCCCCAGATCCGCCCATCATTCCTGTATCAGATGAAACAGCAATAACTTCTTTTATTCCAGCTCTTAAATATATATTTTCATATGCATGATAAAACTTATCATATTCTTCATTTAAGCTTTCATCTGAAGTATGAAATGAATATGCATCTTTCATGGTGAATTCTCTAACACGAATAAGACCAGCTCTAGGTCTTGCCTCATCTCTAAACTTTGTTTGTATTTGATATACACAAAACGGATACTTTTGATATGACGTAGCTTCATTCATTGCAGTAAATACAGTTGCTTCTTCATGTGTCATTGAAAGTACCATTTTAGTATTATTTCTATCTTCAAATTTTAAAAGTTCTGATCCAATAGTATCATATCTCCCAGACATGTCCCATAATTTTTTAGTGGCAACTAGTGGCATTAAAATCTCTTGAGCTCCTAAAGCATTCATTTCTTCTCGTATTATATTTTCTATTTTAGTTATAACTTTTTTTGCTAGTGGCATTAATGTATATATGCCTGTTGCCATTTGTTTTATATATCCACCTTTTATTAAAAGTCCATGACTTTTAATTGAAGCTTCACTTGGCCATTCTTTTTTTGTATCACCAATTAATTTTGATTGTAACATAAAGATCCTCCTTTATACATTTGGTCTTTTTGTGTGATAATCTGTATTTTTTTCGTATACATATGCAACCTTTAATAAGGTTTCTTCATCAAAAGGTTTTGCAATAAACTGAATTCCTATTGGCATATTATTTGAATCAAATCCACCTGGTAAAGATATTGCAGGAAGACCCGCAACATTTACTGGAACTGTATAAATATCTTCTAAATACATTTCTAGTGGATTATTACTTTTTTCTCCAAATTTAAAAGCAGTATTTGGAGCAGTCGGAATAACGATGGTATCACATAAGTCAAATGCTTTTTTAAAATCTTCAATTATTAATGTCCTAACTTGTTGTGCTCTTTTATAATACGCATCATAATATCCAGATGAAAGTACATAAGTACCAAGCATTATTCTTCTTTTTACTTCTTCTCCAAATCCTTCTGTTCTTGACTTTTTATATAAATCAAGTAAATCATCAAACTCTTTTGCTCTATGGCCATACCTTATTCCATCATAGCGGCCCAAATTAGACGATGCTTCTGCAGTTGCTATAATGTAGTAAGTAGCAAGACTATACTTAGCATAATCTAAGTTTATATGCTTAATTTTAGCTCCTAAACTTTCAAGTATATTTAGAGTTTTTTCATAAGAATCTTTAACATCTTTATTAAGTCCATTTTCAATAAATTTATCTGGTACACCAATTTTTATATTAGTAATATCATCTACTAATGATTTTGTGTAATCTTTTTTTTCTATATTAGCAGAAGTAGTATCTTTTTTATCATGTCCTGCAATAGCATTTAATATTAAAGCTACATCTTCAACTGTTTTTCCAAAAGGACCTATTTGATCTAAAGAAGATGCAAATGCAATAAGACCAAATCTTGATACAAGTCCATAAGTAGGTTTTAGACCTACAACTGAACAATATGATGCTGGTTGTCTAATAGATCCACCAGTATCTGATCCCAAAGATGCAAATGCCATATCAGCAGAAACACATGCTGCACTACCACCACTTGAGCCACCTGGAACTTTTGTACTATCCCAAGGGTTTGTTGTTTTCTTAAAATATGAAGTTGCAGTAGAAGATCCCATTGCAAACTCATCCATATTTGTTTTACCAATAAATATGGCTCCCGCTTCTTCTAATTTTTCTATTACAGTAGCGTCATATATAGGATAAAAATCTTCAAGCATCTTTGAAGAACAAGTCGCTTTTGCACCTTTAAAGCAAATATTATCTTTTATTGCTATTGGTACTCCACCTAATGGCCCTATGTCTTGACCTAAATCTAATTTTTCTTGAAGTTTATTTGCTTTTTCATAAGCACTATCTTTTGTTAGTGTAATATATGCTTGTACAATATTTTCTTTTGCATCTATTCTTGAGTACACACTATCTAATACTTCGGAAATTTTAACTTCTTTATCTTTTATTTTTTTTGATATTTGACTCAATGTTAAATTATATAATTCCATTCTTACACCCCTTATTCTACAACTTTTGGCACGCTAACACATCCACCATCTTTAGTAGGTGCATTTTTTAATATTTCTTCTCTATCATAAGAAGGTTCTACTTCATCTTTTCTAAATATGTTTTGTATATTTAAAATATGTGCAGTAGGTTTTATATTTTCTACATTAACCTCTGATAATGTATTTGCAAAATCTACAATATTTGATAAATCAGTAGTATATTTTTCTATTTCATTTTCTGTAAAATTAAGTCTTGCTAAACTTGCAATATGTTTAACTTCTTCTTTTGAAACACTCATTTTATTTCCCCCTTGTATATTTATTTATTAATTGTTACTATATCTTCTTAATTATACTTTAATTTGATAAATATGTCAATAGAAAAAATGGCGTTAAAACTACATTTATAACATAATTTACAGTAATTTTTGTCATATTTTGTAATATTTATTTTTATTACTTTTTAAACATTTTCTTATATCTTTATCATTTTAAAAATATTATGTTTTATTTTATCAGTTTTCTTATAAATGAATATATTAATTATATTTTTGGAATACTACAAATATATATGAGGTGAAAATTTGAAAAAACAAGTTGTTGTTATAACGGGTGCCGGTTCTGGTCTTGGAAAAAGTGCTGCTATTGCACTTGCAAAACGTGGTCATAAAATTTATGCCACAACTCATTATGAAATAGAATCACAAAAATTAAATAAACTTGCAAAAGCCCAAAACTTATTAATTGAATCATTTAAGCTTAACATTTTAATTGAAGATGATAGAAAACTACTTAATAATATTGACTTTGATGTATTAATAAATAACGCTGCTATTGGAGATACTGGATCAGTTATAGAAACAAAAATTTACAGATTTAAAAACACTTTTGAAACTAATGTATTTGCAAATATACAAATAACACAAATAGCACTAAAAAAGTTTATTCAAAAAAAGTCTGGTAAGGTTATATTTATCTCATCATTACTAGGAAGAATCCCTATGGCCTTTATGGCTCCATACTCTGCAACAAAATTTGCAATAGAGTCATTTGCATCCGCATTAAAAATGGAAGTAAAAAAATTAGCTGATTGTAATATTCAAATTGGAATAATAGAACCAGGTGCATATATGACAGGATTTAACAAAAAAATGAACGAAAAAAAATATAATTGGATGGAAGAAAAATCATATTTTAAATACATCTTAGATGAGCTGCGAAAAAATGAACAGTTAAAATTTAATTTGCTTGAAAAAAAGAACTTTAACACTATTATATCAAAATATGTAAAGGCAGTTGAAACAAACAAACTAAAACTTAGATATAGTGCGCCAAAGTTTCAATCTTTTTTTGTTCAACTTGCAAGAGTTTTTGGAAAATAAAAAATATATTTTATGTATAGAAAAGCTTCTTTTAAGCTTTTCTTTTTTGGTTAATTAGTTACATCCACATTTTTTATAGCAGCATTCTTTTTTAGGGCATTGCTCAATCATTTTACTACATTTGCACTCTATTTTGCACTTGCAGCTAAACTCTTGTGGTCTATAACAACTATTTTGGCAACATTTCATGTCACTGTTTCCACATCCACACATTTTATTTTCACCCTCTTTATTGCACATTATGTGCCTAGTATATAGTATGTCCAATTTAGCATTTTGACACAAAATAAAGAAAAGTTGAGTAACTAAATATTACTCAACTCTAAATAAGGTTTATATATGAAAAAGCTTAATTTAATTAGCCTTTCCTTTTTTTCAAGGCATTAAAGCCTTTATGTATAGGAATTGTTTTTATATTTTTATTATGGATATTTAGAAAAATTATTCTAAATTTTGTACAGTTATTATATATATATCACCCCCCTAAAATCACACACATCTATTTGTATAAAAGTTATATTCATCTTGTATAATTTTATATTTTCATCTATCCCCTCCTCTATATTCATATTATATAACTTCATTGTGATAGTTTTATGATTAAATTGTAAAATATTAATGAACAAAAAACTAAGTATTATTTTTAATTAATACTTAGTTTTTAATATTTTTTTATTATTTTATTTTGTCTACTTCAAACCAAAAATTAGAACCTTTTCCAACTTTACTCTCTACGCCATATTTAAAATTATGGCTTTCTAATATGTTTTTTACAATTGAAAGACCGAGTCCTGAGCCTTGTTCATTTCTTGTAAAGTTTTTATTTACTTTATAATATCTATTCCATATATTTGATATATCTTCTTTGCTAATTCCAGGGCCATTATCGATAATTTGAATTTTGCCCTTTTTACCCAAAGACGATATTTTAATATTAATACTTTTATTATCTCCACTATGATTAATTGCGTTAGATATTAAATTATATAGCACTTGTTCAATTTTTATTTTATCAGCATTTATAATTAACTCAGAAGGAATATCTAATTTAAATATTTTATCCTTGCTTAATTTTTCATTTGCAATTTCAAATTTATTTACTATATTTTTTACAACTATACAAAGATCAAAAGAATTTATATCTATTTTCCTATTGCCAGATTCAATATTACTTAAATCCATCATATCATTTACTAGTCTTGTTAGCCTATCTGTCTCATCAATAATGACTTTGATATGTTCTTCTCTTTTTTCTTTATTTTCTCCAGATAAATCTCTAATCATTTCTGAATATGCCTTAATCATAGTAAGTGGTGTCCTTAAATCATGTGAAACATTAGCAATAAGTTCTTTTCTTATTTTATCAGTTTCTGCAAGTTTAGATGTTGTATTATTTAATGTATCTGCTAAATTATCTATTTCAGTATATCCACATTTTTCAAATTTTACGTCATAATTACCATAAGCTAATTTTTTTACCTGTTCATTAATTTTTGACATTGGTTTTGAAAGCCTTTTTGATAAAAATATTGAAATAATAGAGCTTATTATAAGAGCAATAATAGTTACATATACAAGCTGACTTGCAAGCACTGATGTAGTTGCATCTATTGGATCTATTGAGCTTACAACTACAATACAAATAGTTGTATTTGGAATTATTTTACCATAAACAAATAATTGAGATTTAAACTTATCTAATTTAATAGTATAATTTATTGTTTGATTTGGACTAGCAAGTAACTTATTTATAGCATCTTGCCTATCAATATTAATTGTTCTAGAAGGAATTTCATTAGCAAAGTTTTTAACACTAATTGTTGAATTAGAGTCATATATTTTATTACCATCTGTATCAAAAATAAATATATTTGATACATTTTTATATGCTAAACTATCTACTAGTTCTCTATAATCCCCTTGGACAAATTTACTTTCAATTTGATCGATAAATTTAATAACTTCTGCTTTTTTCATAGTGCTATAATAACTTTGCAAAAATATAACTTGCATAAACCAAAGTATAACAAATATTCCTATAGCAAAAGATACAAAATATATCCAAAGTCTAAAAGTAAGTGTACTAGTAGCTTTATTATTACTATTCTTCAAACTTATACCCCATTCCCCTTACAGTTACAATATTTTCTCTATATTTTCCTATACTATTTCTTAACATCTTGATATGTGTATCTACTGTTCTATCTTCTCCAAAAAAATCGTAACCCCACACTTTATTTAAAATGTTTTCCCTAGACAAAGCAATGTCTTTATTTAAAACTAAGTATTGAAGTAATTCATATTCTTTAGGAGTAAGATCTACTTTTTTGTTGTTAACACTAACACTTCTACCAAGCATGTCAATTACTAGATCTTTGTATTCATATTTGCTTACTTTTTTTTCACTATTTGAAGCATGAACTCTTAACATAACAGCATTAATTCTTGCCATTAATTCTTTTGGACTAAATGGTTTTACAACGTAATCATCAATTCCCATTTCAAATCCAAATAATTTATCATATTCTTCACCTCTAGCAGATAGCATAATAAAAGGTATAGATTTTTTCTTTTTAATTTCTTTTATTGCTGAAAATCCATCTAATTTTGGCATCATAACATCCATAATTATAATATCAATATTATTGTTCTCACACTTTGAAATTGCATCCATTCCGTCGGTTGCTTCGATAACTTCATATCCGGAAAATTCTGCATATTCTCTTATTACTTTTCTTATTTTTTCCTCATCATCAACTACTAATATTTTCATAATATACCTCCACTCTATACTACTATAACACACACGTGTGATAATTTTGTGAAAAAATTTAATATATACATATTATAATATATTCTACATAAAAAAACAACATATAATCTCACATATGTTGGCTATTAAAAAAGAAGCAATTTCTTGCTTCTTTTTATTTTAATCTTTTTATTAGTTATTTTACTTCAAAATCTACGCACACGTTTTCAAAATTATTTATATTTATAAGCAATTGTATACTTCCTGTTTGCGCACCTTCTATATTGACTTTACTAAAATTTTCAACAGCTTTAGCTATTTCATCCATAATTTTCTTTTGATCTTCATCTGTTTTATTTTCATAACTTTCAATAAAATGCTCATTTTGTTTTATTGCATCTATTATTTTCTCTTCAGTTATTCCTTTTTGTATTAAAATCTCTTTTACTGTGAGTTCCTTATCATTTTTAACATCATATATATATGAATAATAAGTTGTTGTTGTTGATCCTGTTTCATTTACTAATATTTTACTTGCAAAAATATATACAATATTATCTTTTAGAGGATTAAAAAAATCATAATCGCTCTCACTACTTTTATATCCTACGCTACTTTTTGCATTATCAAATTCAACTGCTACATCTGAAAAATCATTTAATATTTTACTATTTATACCTTCTACTACTTTTGTAGTGAAATTTAATTGTGGTATTCTTAATTGATAATTTATTTCATTTAGGCCATTTTCATTAAAAAATTCAAACTTTTTTTCTTGGTCTACATAACTATATACCAATATACTAGCATCTGGTTTTGCTACACCATATTTATTTGGTACGTTTGTTTCAACTTTAATTCCGATTTTTTTGTTTTGTACATATTTATCATATAATAAATATCCAACTATTAGTACTAAAATCAATACCACTAAGCTCACTATAATATTCATAATTTTTTTCTTCATATATCCTTCTCCTTTTATACAATATTTATATCATATATATTGTATAAAAGCAATATTTACAAAAAAAAAGCAATTTCTTGCTTTTTTGGGTATTATTCTTTTGCTATTTCTATTTTAACTCTTTTTCCCTTGATTTGATTTCCGTCCATAGTAGCCATTATTTCTTCTAAGTATTTCTTTGGTACTTCTACAAAAGAAAACTTGTCCATAACGCTTATTTTACCTATATCTGTTCCTGACATAGCAGTATTAGCTGCAAAGCTTCCAACTATATCTTTAGCACTTATTTTTTCAGATTTTCCTGCTGTTAAAAATAACTTTACAAAACCTGAGCTATCAGCTTTAACTTCTTGCTTTTTAGGTATAACAATATTAAATAGTGCTTTAGCTATTTTTTCAACATCATTATTGTTGTTTGCTAATAATTGATCATATAATTCACTATCTTCTATACTAGAATTATCAATCATTTTTTGTATCTTAGCAATTATTTCATCTTTTTTAATTTCATTTACTTCAGTAATTGTTGGCATAGAAACGTACTTTATTTTAGATCCAGTATATCTTTGAATTATTTCTAATCTATTTCTTTCTTTTCCTACAACAAAAGTAACTGCAAGACCATTTGCGCCATTTCTACCAGTTCTTCCAATTCTATGCACATAATACTCATCATCTAATGGAATATCATAGTTTATAACAAGATCAAGATCTTTAATATCTAGACCTCTAGCAGCAACATCAGTAGCAACTAAAATTTTCAATTCATCATTTTTAATTCTTTGCATTATTCTTGTTCTTTGTTCTTGTCTTATATCACTGTGAAGTCCTTCTGTTTTATACCCTTGTGCTTTTAATATTTCTACTAAAGTATCAACTTTTTTCTTTGTGTTACAAAATACAACTGCCTTACTTGGTCTATAGAATTCTAATAGTCTAATAACCCCTTCGTCTTTCATTTTTCCTTTTGTTTCAATTGCAAGTTGATCTATATTTTTTACAGTAAGCTCATCAGATTTAATTTCAATATTAACTGGATTTGTTAAATATTTATTTGTAATATTTAGTATTTTTTTATTCATGGTTGCAGAGAAAAGCAATGTTTGCCTTTGTTTATTTACAGATTCAAGTATTGTTTCAATATCTTCTTGGAATCCCATATTAAGCATCTCATCTGCTTCATCTAATACTAAAGTTTTTACTTCATCTAATTTTAAAGTCTTTCTTCTTAAATGATCCATAACTCTACCTGGAGTACCTACAACTATCTGTACGCCTCTTCTTAAAGGTATAATTTGTCTTTCAATATTTTGACCACCATAAATACAAAGTACCTTTACATCATTACAATATTTAATATACTTTTCTATTTCTTCTGCTACTTGTAATGATAACTCTCTTGTTGGACAAAGTATTATAGCTTGTACTTTTTTAGTTTCATTATTTAATCTTTCAATTATTGGTAATCCAAATGCAGCCGTTTTACCTGTTCCTGTTTTAGACTTTCCAATAATATCTTTTCCATCTAGTACTAATGGTATAGCTTTTTCTTGTATTGTTGTTGCATCATCATAACCAATATCTTCTAATGCCTTCATTATATTGTCTGATAATTTCATTTCATTAAATTTCATTTTTTCACTCTTCCTTTATATATTTTTTGCATAAAAATAGTATCTAAAACAAATCCACAAACCTGTTTTTGATACCAACTTTATTTTTAAACAAATTTACAATTTAATTATTCTCTTTTACACATATATATTATACCACGTTTAAAAATTATGTCAATAGAATAATATATTAATATTGTCTTATCATGTTAATTTATTTTAAAAAAAAATTTATTTTTAAAAAAGTAAAAAAAAAACAGGCAGTTTTACTACCTATTTTTATTCAATCTAAACTAATTTTAAAATTAATAAATTTGAAAACTCATACATCAGTGCTAAGTTTGAGATATTTGCTATAGCTATATTAGTAGATGTTGTTACTTTAACTAAAGTTTTAAGTGTAATTATAGCTGGTATCTCTCCACTGTTATAATATAGTGATGCATTTGGAATTGCAACACCATCTTTAAGTATTGTTGCTCCAACATTTCCAGTACATGTAGTATCACAAACAAGAGCGCTAAACTCTACTAAATATGTACCTGGTGTGCAAAGTTCTATAGTACTTGGCAATGTATAGCATATGTCAGATCCATCTAAAGAAATAATATTACCTAAATTTAGATTGTTTCCGCATATTACTGTTTGTGATGAACAATTTGCTACTAATATATTATTATTTGTTGCAACTGTTCCATTTTTTCCATTTGCACCTGTTATTCCCATTGGTCCTGTATGTCCTGCCTGACCTGTTGGCCCTATCATTCCCATTGGTCCTGTATGTCCTGTTGGACCTGTTGGTCCCATCATTCCCATTGGCCCTGTATGCCCTGCTGGACCTGTTGGCCCCATCATTCCCATTGGTCCTGTATTTCCTGCTGGACCATTTTCGCCAGCAGGTCCTGTTGGGCCTATAGCACAACACATTGGGCATATAGTTAGATCACATGGTTTGTAGCACTCAGAGCATTTGTTTTGATCCACACAATTACACAGCTGTTCATATGCACAGCATTTATTGCAATGTTTATTATTCATTTTATTTTCCTCCTAGATGTTATATACACCTAGTTTATTTTATGAAAAATATACTAATTTGTTACATATTATATAGCAAACACTCACATATTTTTATATGTGAGTGTAATATTTTAGAGATACTTAGTAAATTTGAAATGATGATGAAGCTTTTTGCATTAAAAATTTCTTTTCTCCTGATATAAATGCATATTTTTTTCCAGACATAAAATAATTGGAGAATTAAAATCAAAAAGAGTGAAATTTAATTTTTCCACTCTTTTTTATAAATAATATTACAATATAATTTTCTCCTATAAAAATGAAATGCTATTTCATTTGAGTTGGAGGCGAGTGTGAGAATCGGACTCACGATGGAAGTTTTGCAGACTTCTGAATTACCACTTTTCTAACTCGCCATTTATATATTCTATTTCATTTCTATTTGTTTGTTATTTTTCTTTATCTGCAACCAAATTGCAGTATTTATACCTTTTTGCACTTGACTAAAGCACCATTTTCTATTACATATATATTCGAAATATATAAATATATTCGCATTTTAGTATAAAAAATGGAGCGGGAGACGGGGCTCAAACCCGCGACCTCCGCCTTGGCAAGGCGGCGCTCTATCAACTGAGCTACTCCCGCAAAAATGGTGGCTTGAGACAGAATCGAACTGCCGACACGAGGATTTTCAGTCCTCTGCTCTACCGACTGAGCTATCAAGCCAAATTAGTAAAAAAAAATGGCGACCTGGATGGGACTCGGACCCACGACCTCTAGCGTGACAGGCTAGCGTTCTAACCAACTGAACTACCAGGCCAAAAAAATAAGTGGTGGGCACTATAGGGCTCGAACCTATGACCCCCTGCTTGTAAGGCAGGTGCTCTCCCAACTGAGCTAAGCGCCCACTTATCTGTTGACAAGTATTATTATAACTGATAAATAATATTTTGTCAACAGTTTATCAACTTTTTTTATTATTTTAACGCTAATTTTTTTGCTTTTGATATTATATCTTTTAGCGTTTTTTGATATTTATCATATCCACTTAAAAATTCTTCTGAGAGTTCTTCTTGCATATTTTTAAATAAAAGTTTTCCCTGTATTTTATCTGCATTATATACTATAGCACAGTCTAAAGATTCCTTATCTTCTATTTTTGTGATAATTATCTTATATTTTAAATGTTTGCCTATCTTTATAATATCACTTAATATTTCTTTACTTATCGTATCAGAGTTTTCTGATATATAATCAGCTGAAATTTTAAGTTCATCTATTGGTAAGCTTTTAAATAATGATAAAACTTCATATTTTAATTCTATATTATTTACAACAATTTCTGCTCCACAAGCTTTAAGCTTTTCAAACATTGATTTATATAGTTCTATGTTTTTTACATCAATATTATTTATAAGTTCTATTTGAATTTGACCAGATTTTAGTGAATGTGCTTTTATTATCTCACAAAGTTTATCTACAAAATCTTTTTTTAACGCATGTTTATTTGAAATATTTAAAGATATTTTAACATCCTCATATCCTTTTTGGCTAAAAAATTCTAGCTTTTGACAAGCTTTTTCAAGTACTAATTGGTCAAGTTTTATTATTAAATTCATTTCTTCTGCTTGTTTTATGAAATATTCTGCATTTATTTCTCCTAATACGGGGTGTTCCCATATTAATAAAGCTTCAAATCCAACTTTAGTTATATCTTCTATATTTATCCTTGGTTGAAGTGAAAAATTAAACTCGTTATTTTCATATGCTAATTTTAAATCTGATTGCATTTTCATCTTGTTATCTAATTCTGCTTTTAATACTTTATTATGAAAATAATAATCATTTTTTCCATGTTCTTTTATATAGTACATAGCATCATCAGCAGATGCAATTAAATCTTGCCTTGTAGTAGCATCTTCTGGAAATGTTGAAATTCCCAAACTATATTCTAATGATATTTTTGTCCCTTCAATTATAAATGGAATCATAAACTCATTTTTTAGATTATCTAAGAGATTTGTTATATCTTCTGTTGTCTTGATTTTTTGAATTATAATTGCAAATTCATCTCCACCCAATCTATATGCAACTGCATTTTTGGGTAACTTTTTATCAAAAGTATTAGCAAGTTCAATAAGGAGCTGATCTCCTGCATCATGTCCCATTGTATCATTTATTTGTTTAAATCCATCTAAATCCATAAAACACACTGCAAACTTTTGATTTTTCAAAATAAGCTTATCTACTACTTCATTAAATAAATATCTGTTTCCTCTACCTGTAAGCTGATCTGTATGTGCTTGCTTTTTTACTATTAATTGTTGCCTTTGCCTATCAAAAGTATAAATTTTATATGCTAATATTCCTATTAACAAAAATACAGTTGAATATGATATTAAAAAAACCATATTTGACAAAAAATTATATTCTATACCCAATAACATATACTACCTCTTCTTCCTTTGTTATATATTTAACCTACTACTATATTTACTATTTTTGATTTAATTACTATTACTTTTTTTATTTGTTTTCCAGCAACATATTGAACTAATCTTTTATCTTTTATTACTTGTTCTTCTATTTGTTTTTCTGTTAAACTTGAAATAAGCGTAACTGTAAACTTAAGTTTTCCATTTATTTGAACTGGAATTTGAACACTTTGTTCTTTAAGATATTCTTCTTTATATTCTGGCCATTTTGAATATGTTATCGACTTATCTTTTTTTAATGCTTCATGCCACAATTCTTCTGCAATATGTGGAGCTACTGGGCTTAAAAGTTGTAAAAAACCTTCCGCATACTTTCTTGGAAAAACATCTTCTTTGTATGTGGCGTTTATAAATACCATCATTTGACTTATTGCCGTGTTATATGCCATATCTTCAAAATCCTTTGTTACCTTCTTAACCATATGATGATACACTTTATCAAGATTTTTGTTTTCACAGTCATTTATTTTATCAGATTCTAAATATAATCTCCATACTCTATCTAAAAACTTCTTAGATCCATCAATACCATTTGTATTCCAAGGCTTAGCTGCATCAATTGGGCCCATAAACATCTCATATAGCCTTAACGAATCTGCACCATACATATTTACCATTTCGTCTGGATTTACAACATTTCCTTTTGATTTGCTCATTTTTTCGCCATTAGTTCCAAGTATCATACCTTGATGACGTAATTTTTTAAATGGTTCTTTTACGGGAACAATTCCTTTTTTATATAAATAATTATTCCAAAATCTTGAATATAACAAATGACCAACAGCATGTTCTGGACCACCAACATATATATCAACTGGTAACCAGTATTCTAATAATTTTTTATTTGCAATTTCATCATTATTATTAGGATCTATATATCTTAAAAAATACCAACTTGATCCTGCTGAGCCAGGCATTGTACTTGTTTCTCGTGTCGCTTTATTTCCAGCAAAAGTAGTATTTACCCAACTAGTTTTTTTCTCTAGTGGTGAAGACCCAGTTTTTGAAGGGCTATAATCTTCTAACTCTGGGAGTATAAGAGGAAGTTCCTCATCAGATATTGCTTTAACACCATCTTTTGTATATACAATTGGAATTGGTTCTCCCCAATATCTTTGGCGAGCAAATATCCATTCCCTTAATCTATAATTTACTTTAGCTGTTCCTATTTTATTTTTCTCAAGATAACTGATCATTTTATCAAAAGCAGCTTCTTTTTTCATTCCATTTAAAAAATCAGAATTTATGTGCTTTCCATCTTCTAAATATGGTCCTTTATTAATATCTGTTCCTTCTATAACTGGTACTTTTTTTATACCAAATTTACTAGCAAATTCAAAATCTCTTATGTCATGCGCAGGAACTGCCATAATAGCTCCAGTTCCATAAGTTGCAAGTACATAATCTGCTACCCAAATTGGAATTTTTTCGTTATTTACTGGGTTTATAGCATATGTTCCAATAAATACACCTGTTTTTTCTTTACTTAATTCAGTTCTTTCTAAATCAGATTTTTCTGATGCAATTTGTATATATTTTTTAACCTCTTCTTTTTTATCATCTGCAATAATTTTAGAAAGCAATTTATGCTCAGGTGAAATTACACAATAAGTTGCTCCAAATAAAGTATCTGGTCTTGTAGTAAACACAGTAAAACTTAAATCTTCTTTTTTATCAATTTTAAATTCTACCTCGGCACCTACAGATTTTCCGATCCAATTTCTTTGCATTTCTTTAGTAGATTCAGGCCAATCTAACTCATCAAGTCCACTAAGCAATATCTCAGCATACTTAGGTATATCTAAAATCCATTGTTTCATGTTTTTGCGTACAACAGGAAATCCGCCTCTTTCACTTTTACCATTAATTATTTCATCATTTGCAAGAACAGTTCCAAGCTCTTCACACCAATTAACTGGCATATCAACAAGTTTTGCATATCCATCATTAAATAACTGTTTAAATATCCACTGTGTCCATTTATAGAAATTAGGATCAGCAGTTGAAATTTCTCTATCCCAATCAAATGAAAATCCAAGCATTTTTAATTGTTTTTTAAATATTTCTATATTTGCTGTTGTAAATTTATCAGGGTGATTTCCAGTATTAATTGCATACTGTTCTGCAGGAAGACCAAACGCATCCCATCCCATTGGATGTAAAACATTAAATCCTTGCATTCTTTTCATTCTACAAAGTATATCTGTTGCTGTATATCCTTCTGGATGGCCTACATGGAGACCTTGACCAGATGGATATGGAAACATATCTAAAGCATAAAATTTTGGCTTTGAAAAATCCCATACATCTGTCTTAAAAGTTTTATTTTCTTCCCAATATTTTTGCCACTTTTCATCTATTTTTTTACTATACATATTACACTTCTCCTTGCATTACATATTTTTCATATTGCTTTTCTATAAAGCTATCAGTCATTCCTGAAATATAGTCAATAACTTTTTGTTCATTTGAATTCTCCATTAAATAATTTTTATTCATATTTTTTAAAAAAGTAGTATAGATATCATTTTTAAGATCTGAGGTTTCTACTGCCTTTATATATACCTCAAATAATTTTTCAAATATATCCTTGAATTTTTGTAAATCTTTAGCAGAATTTACTTTTGAATAAATATTTTCATAATTAAATTCTTTTAAATTAGAAATAGCCTCATACATTTTTTTAGACATTTCAATATATGGTTTATTAAAACTATTTTCAATTACATCTATTATTATATTATTCATAATTTCATCATTTTTTGTTCCAAGTACATTTGTTATATTCTTTGGAATATCTTTAATATCTATTACGCCTAACATAACAGCATCATCAATATCTTTTCCTAAATATCCAATAAGATCAGATATTCTAACAACGCATCCTTCTAAAGTCATGGGTTTGATGTTTTTTAAATACTTAGGATCTTTAATACATTTTGAATATTCTTCAAATAAAGTATAAAAATCTTTTTTCACAGGCTTATAATGGCTTTGTACAAGTTCACCATTATGACACATTATTCCATCAAGAGTTTGCAGTGTAAGATTAAGTCCATTACCATTTTTTTCTAAAACATCTAGTACTCTTACGCTATTTAAGTTATGTAAAAAATACTTTCCTGTTTTTTTGACAGATATATCGCTTAATATTTTCTCACCCACATGCCCAAATGGAACATGTCCTGTATCATGTCCAAGAGCAATAGCCTCTGCCAAATCCTCATTTAATTCTAAAGCTCTACATATTGTTCTTGCAGCGCGACTGACAAATTGTACGTGTGTCATTCTTTTAGAAATATTATCATTTTGCAAATCAGAATGTACTTGAGTTTTATCTATATATCTTGTATATGAGAGTGCATGAATTATTTTATCAACATCTCTTTCATACTCTGATCTTATATCTTTTGTTGTATTTTTTAATCTAATTGCATCTTTTGAAGTGCATGCATTAATAGACAGATTTTTTTCATATTGTAACATTTTTTCTTTTATTTTGCTAATATCGTTCATAATACACCTTCTTCTAATTTTTTAAATAGTATTTTCAAATACATTATATTATATATCAAGTATAAATTCAAGAAAAATGAAAAAAAAAGCAAAGATAGTATAAACTATCTTTGCTTCAAAAATTTACTTGTTACTAGTAAATTTTTCTTTTATCTTCTTTTTACTATAATTAATTAAATATTTTGAACTATTTGCAAAATCTTCTTTGCTTTTTATAAGTTTCAAATTTTCATAATTAAATATTTCAATTTTTGGAAATTCGCTTTTTAGATGATTTATTACTTCATAATTGTCTGTTAAAATAACTACCTTTTTGTCGTCTAAATCACTTAACAATTCAATAAAATCTTTATCATAAATTTCATCTTCATCAATACTACACTCTAGTATTTCTTTAGAAATATCTTTTGCTAAATCAAATGCTGTTTGACAACCAATTAATTTTTCAAAAGATGATGTAACAACTGCAAAATCATATTTTTTCTCTAAAGTTGTTTCTGCAATTTTATGAATATTTGCATTTAATTTACTTACTCCATTTTCCAAAATTTCTGTGCCTTTTCCAAGTGTCTCCAATAAATTTTTCTTAAGCATAATAATACTCCTTTTAATTATAGCTTTAATCCAAGCTAATTTTTTTTAATAGTTTCACCTCTTTTATTATATCATTTAAAAGTAATTATGTCAATAGAATATGCTTGAAACGTTAAATAATTGTAAAAAAATAAAAAAGCTATAAAAAGTTTTTTTATTTTTTCACTTATATTATTAATTTCTTTATCAATTAATCTATTAAATTAATTTTTAATTAAATTGTTTAAATTATTCGAATTTTTATCTATTTTAGATGTTGTATCAACGTAAAATTCTTTGATTTTTCTTTTTGAAACTTGAGCTACAAAATTTGTATTGTAATTAAAAAGATAAACTCCCATTTCATTTTTAATCTTATAAAAAACAGTAGACTCTGTATTTTGTAATATTTCAACTGCTACTGATATTACTTTCATACTTTCTTTAGTATCTAAATTGATCTTCCATAATGTATTACCATCTTCTACATTTATATAATATAAGAAATTGGAATCTACAAACATATATTTTGCACCATCAATTTCCTTTATAGGCCCTTTATCCGAAACACTTGATATATCAGCAACCTTAACAGGATCTCCACCAGACTTACTAAGTGAATATATCTTATTAGAATCGTTTTTATTTACAAAATATATATTTTTTGCATCTTGAATTATATATGAAACATTTATATCAATACATATATCCTGTTTATTTTGTCCTTGTTTATCATATTTTATTAATGTTTTCTTGGTTTTTTTATCACTTGCAATAAATATATTATTATCATCAATTAGCATCTCGCTAACATCATTTATATCAGTATTTTTAATTGTGTTATCTTCTGTATTCATAAATGAAAGGCTATTGTTATCCCCTGAAATATAATATATATAATTGTTATACAGCTTGTATTTTTTAACATCTTTTTCAACTAGCATTTCCATTTTATTGGTTATTTTATTAAGTCTATAAATTCCAGTTGATTTTATCCCATAAATATAATTATTATTGACTTGTATATCACTAAGGCCACAATTTTGAAATAAAGTTTTATCTCCAAATCCATCAGTTTGTACTTTACTTAAAGAGTTAACTGGCTCATATGTGTAGCCCTCTGTAATATAAAAAACATTAAACGCTCTTTGGCTACTAATTCCATCACCTTCAACATATTTATAATTATTATGTTGCTTATATATATAAAACTGAAAGCAAAGATACACACTTAAAATCACTAAAAAAGCTATCATAAAATATGTTATCTTACTTCTTTTTTTTAGGATTTGCTTTGCTTGTTTTTTCTTTCTTTTTAAATATTCTTTTCTTGTTAATTTTTCATCATCACTTAAATAAAGTCTTTGCACGGGCTGTTCCCCCTTTTGTCATTTTTTGTTACCTTTTGTAGTAATTTGTAATCTTTTGTAAATCCATAAACATTATATACTAGTTTTTTGATTTTGTAAATGAATTTTTATAAGATTTATAAAATGTCATTAAAGTCTTTTTTATCAAGTATAACATAAGCACCCTCGGAAATTAAAATATTTGAAAAATGTGAAAATTTATCAAAAATATTCCCAGGTGTAACATAAATATTTTTGCCATATTCTAAAAATACATTGCAAAGAGTTAAAATTTGTTTTTCATGACATGCTTGCGGTATATAAAAAATATCACAAATTGCTGGCATTACGTTATAATAGTCAAATTCATAATCTATATTTGTAAAAATAACAAGATTATTTAGTGTAATTAAATTAATCATTATATCAATAGAGTTTTCCTTCAATATTAAAATACTATTAGAATGCTTTAAAACATTTTCTTTATTTTTTAACAAATAAATTTTACTTGCTTTTTTTTCATTAAAATATTTATTAAAATCAATATATATTTTTTTGCCATATATATTAAAATACTCCCTTGCGTAAATGTATACTTTCTTTTTTGAAAGTAATTTTAAA
>JAVXAF010000014.1:0-23986 GCA_036660635.1 Clostridia bacterium
CTACTTAGCCCTATCATTTTATGGAATTTACACCCCAACTATTGACAAAGAGCCCATAATGTATAAGGCTTGTTCTAATTTTATTATTTATATATCTTCTATTTGCCAATCAATTGGCAACATATTGTTTTTAATTAAATACTCATTTACTTTTGAAAAATGTCCACACCCTTCAAATCCATATTTAACTGAAAAAGGACTTGGATGAGATGAAGTAAGTACCAAATGTTTAGGATTTGTTATTAATTCTTGCTTTTTCTTTGCAAAATTACCCCATAATAGAAATACAATTCCATCTTCTTTTTCGTTTAATTTTTTTATTATATTATCTGTAAAAATCTCCCATCCCATACCTTGATGAGATGCAGGCATATTTTTTTGTACAGTAAGTACACTATTTAAAAGTAATACTCCTTGTTTTGCCCATTTAAGTAAATATCCATTATTTGGTATTTTAAGTCCTAAATCTCTATTTAGTTCTTTATATATATTTTTAAGCGAAGGTGGAACTTTTACACCTTTATTTACTGAAAATGCCATTCCATGTGCTTCACCTTCACCATGATATGGGTCCTGCCCAATAATTACAACTTTAACAGATTCATATGGAGTATTTTGAAGTGCAAAAAAAATATTTTTCTTAGGTGGAAATATATCCTTTTTTTCATATTCACTATTTATAAACTTATGTAATTTTATATAATAATCTTTTTTAGATTCTTCATCAATGATTTCTTTAAATTTATTAATCATATTTTTCCACCATTTAGTGCCACAAGTAATCTAATTCGTTTTAATGTATCATCTATATTAACAGCATTATCGTGTCCTGGATAAATCATAATATTTGAAAATCTAGAATATATTTTCTTTAACGAATCCACCATTTTATTAAAGTCACCACTTTCTAAATCACATCTTCCATAACAATTATAAAAAAGAGTATCACCTGTAAAAAGTATATTTGAATCCTTCTCAAATATACAAATACATCCAGATGTATGCCCAGGTGTGTGTATTATTTCAAATTCCATATTTGAAATGCTAAAACTATATCCATCTTCTACTGAAATAACATCTTCACTTTTAATATTTTGTTTTCTAACTCCTAAAATTTCTGAATAATTTTCTTCTAAATTTAGCAATGCTGCTAGATCATATTTATTTATAATAATTTTTGAATTAGTATATTCTTGAACTTTCTCTAAAGCCCCTATATGATCTGCATGTGCATGTGTTATTATAATATATTTCACATCTATATTGCTTTTTATTATTTGATTTATTATTTTTTTTTCATCATAACCTGGATCAATTAGCACTCCTTCTTTCGTTTCACTATCGTATACTAAATATGAATTTGTTATATGGCCAGATCCTGCTATATCTACTTTAATTTTTTCTACATTTGTCAATTTACTTACTCCTTTTATTTAATTCTTTTCACTTCATATATGTTTTTTAAATTTCTTAAATTTGTTAAAGCTTTTTCTAGTAATTTTGTATTTCCTACTAATAAATTTATTTTAATACTAATTTCATTTTTCTTTAATACCGATGTTTTTAATTCTGTTATAACTACTTTTAAATCTTGCAAAGTTTTTAATATTTCATTTATAATATTAATTTCATTTCCTGCTTTTACTAATACCATAGTTAAAAAATCTTTTTCGTTTGTGACTTTCCAAGATACTTCTATTTTTCTAGAGTTAATATTTAACTCTTTTAAATTGCTACAAGATTTTCTATGGATGCAAACTCCATTTGAAAAAGTTATATATCCAATAATGTCATCCCCAGGTATTGGCATACAGCACTTTGCCAATTTAATTTTACAATTAGGCACATTTTTTACGCTTACATAATCAGATTCATCTATTTTTCTTTTTTTTCTAAAAGTTAGTGCCTTTTCATTATCATTTAATAAACTTAATGAGTCTTTATATATTTCATCTAATCTATTTATCACTTTAATTTGAGATATACTACCAAATCCTATATTTGCATAAAGCTCATCTAAACTATTAAAATTAAACTTTAAAAGTAATTTATTAGTTATTTTTTCATCTAATAAAAGATCTTTTGTTATTTTTTTCTTTTTAAATTGCAACTCTAATAGTTCTTTTCCCTTAATTATATTACTCTGTTTACCCTGCTTTTTTAAGAAACTTGTTATTTTAGCTTTTGCACTAGTTGTTTTAATATATTTTAGCCAGTCAGTATTTGGTCCTTTTGCACTACTTGATGTTATAATATCAACAACATTCGTATTCTCAAGTTTTATATTTATTGGTACTATCTTAGAGTTTATTCTTGCACCTATCATTTTTTCTGCAATTTTCTGATGTATTGCATATGCAAAATCAATAGGAGTTGAGCCTTTAGGAAGAGCAATAATATCTCCTTTAGGGGTATATACAAATACTTCTTCTCCAAAAAGTTCAAATTTCATTTTGTTCAAATTCTCAGAATTATCTATCAGTTCTTTTTGAATTTCTAAAGTCTGTCTAAGCCAAACAAGCTTTTTATCTGCTTCAGATATCCTACCTGCTTTTTCTTTGTATGCAAAATGTGCAGAAACACCATACTCTGCTATTTTATGCATTTGTTCAGTTCTAATTTGAATTTCAAAAGGTCTTGCATCCTCACCAAATACCGTAGTATGAAGAGACTGATACATATTTGTTTTAGGCACCGCAATATAGTCTTTAAATCTTCCAGGCATCGGTTTATATAGATCATGTACTATACCTAAAACATTATAGCAGTCTTTTGAATCATTTACAATTACCCTTATTGCAAGAAGATCAAATAAATCTTCCACATTACAATTTTTTTCTTTCATTTTCTTATAAATACTGTAAAAATGTTTTGATCTTCCATATATTTCAGCATTTATATTTTGTTTTTTTAGTGCTCTTTCAATTTCTATAATTCTATTTTTTATATATTTTTCTCTTTCTATTTTTTTTTCATCAATTTGTTCTTTTACAATATTATACTCAGCTGGCATTAATATTCTAAATGATATATCTTCAAGATCTGCTTTTAGTTTAGACATACCAAGTCTGTGTGCAATAGGTGCATATATTTGTAAACATTCTTTTGCCATATTAGTTTTTACATCTTCATTATCAACATTTTTAATGTTTTGCATATTATACAATCTATCTGCAAGTTTAATTATTACAATTCTTATATCTTTTGCAATAGCTAAAAACATCTTTCTCAAATTTTCGGTATCTATTTTTTCTTTAGTTTTAAAATTTAAACAAGAAAGTTTATCAACTGTCAATATCATATCAAGAATTTCTTTTGAAAAAATTTTTTCAACCTCTTGAGTATCAAAATCATCACATTTTACTAATCCATGTAACAAAGCAACATATACACTAACATCATCTATCCTAAGACTAGCTACTTCTTTTGCAACTCCAAGAACATGATCTATCATATTGATATTTGATTTTTTAATATTAACATATTTTTTTTCAATATACAAACATATCTTTAAAATCATATTTTCGTTATATTTTATGTTTTCAAGTTTTAAAATTTCTTCTACTTGATTTACTAAATCATTCAAAAATTTCACCTCATTCAATAAATTATATATAGTAGTTTAATTTATTTATGCTAATTTTTTAAAAAAGTTAATCAATAGACTTTTTAAAATCCTGTATAATCAACTGTATAGTTTTAGGCGTATTATATGAATTTAACTCCACATTACAAATTGTATCAATTTTATCCGAAAGTGTAAATTCATCTCTTCTATTCCCTTGTGAAAAAGCCATTGCCTCAATTAAAGCTCTATCGTCTTGTAGCATTAGCTTTAAATGTTTATCATCTTTTATTGTTCTAATTGCTTTTATTTTTAGTCCTTTATATATAAAAAGTGGTTCTTTATTTGACTGACCATAGGGTCTTAAATTATATACATCCTTTAATATTTGCAAATTAAGATCTTTTCTTGATATTTCCATATCAATATTTACTATTTGTTCATTTAAATTAGTTGCTGTTTTAGTAACGACTTCTTCGAATTTTTCTTTAAATTTTTCTATTTTTTCTTCATCAATACTAAGTCCTGCAGCAAGTTCATGCCCACCAAATTGTAATAATAGATCTTTACAATTTGTAAGCCCCTCATAAAGAGAAAATCCAACTTGACATCTTCCAGAACCTCGTATAATTCCATTTTCTTTTGTAAGCAATATTACCGGCTTATAATACATATTAACAAGTCTTGATGCAACTATACCAATTACTCCATTATGCCAATCTTTACCATATAACACAATACTATTTTTATTATTTAATTTTTCTTTTTCAATCATTTTATTAGCTTGCTGAAATATGTCTTTTTCTACATTTTGTCTTTGAATATTTAAACTATCTAGTTTTTCAGCAATTTTATCTGCTTTTGCACTATCTTTTTCAAGTAATAATTCCACTGCAACTGAAGCATTTCCCATTCTACCACATGCATTTATTCTAGGTGCCATACCAAAAGATATCATTGTACTATCTATTTCTTTATAATTTAAAATTTTAAGCAATGCTTTTAATCCAACATTTGTGGTTATTTTCATTTTTTCTAAGCCGAATTTTGATATAATTCTATTTTCATCTATTAATGGAACTATATCAGAAATAGTTCCAATAGATACAATATCTAAATAATCTAGATAAGAACTGCTATCAAGATTTAACTTTTTACTAATTGCAGTTATACATTTAAAAGCAACACCAACTCCTGCAAGCATTTTAAATGGATAACAATCATTTTTTTGTTTTGGATTTACAACTGCTGTACATCTTGGAAGTAATTCACTGCATTCATGATGATCAGTTATACAAACATCTAAGCCTATACTTTTTGCATATTCAACTTCTTCTACAGCTGTTATTCCACAATCAACTGTAATTAGTAAAGTTGATCCTTCTTTTTTTATTTCATCCAATGCTTTTTTATTTATTCCGTATCCCTCAGCAAGTCTATTAGGAAGATAATAACATACATTAACTCCAAGTTTAGACAAAAACATATAAAAAATTGTTATACTTGTAATCCCATCTACATCATAATCACCATATATACATATCTTTTCTTTATTTTGCATAGATAACAGAACTCTATCCACTAATTTATCCATATCTAACATTAAAAAAGGATCTTTTAAATACGTTAGGTCTCCATTTAAAAAAACATCAATATCTTCGAATTTTACATTTCGTGAAATAATCAATTTTGCCATAATTTCAGATATATTATATCTACTCATAACTTTTTTTACATATTCTTCATCATATTTTTTTATATTCCATATTTTTTGCATGTTTTCTCCTTTTTAAAATAACTACTATATCTACATTTTACTACAAATTTAGCTAAAAATAAAGGAAAAGGAATAAAAATACTATAAAAATAATAAAACTAATAAAAATATTTGCATTTCTATTATCTTTTAGTAGCAATATTTACTTTAATTCATTAAATATATTATGGACATCTTATTTTAAAATATGGAAAGGAGTATTTTTATGACTTTAATATCAGCTATTTTATTTAGTTTTGCAGCAAATCTAGATAATATTGCAATTGGAATATCATATGGTATAAAAAAAACTAATATAGCTTTTTTAAATAATTTGCTTATATCAGTAGTAACGACTTTTATCACATATGTTTCAATGTTACTTGGTAAAAGTATAATTTTATTTTTTAATTTTGAATCATTTGCTAACCTTTTAGGTGCCACCCTACTTATTGCAATTGGAAGTATAAATCTTATTCAAGATATTTTAAAAAAATCTTTCAAAAAAGATAGTATTATATCAGAAATAACTTTTAAAGAAACTTTATCTATATTATTTATTTTATCATCCAATAATGTGGCAGCTGGAATAGCTTCAAGTGTTGCTGGTATAAATATTTTTTATACGACTTTTTTAACTTTTATACTTGGCTTTTTATTTTTATATATTGGAAATACCCTAGGTAAATCAATTTTAAACAAATATATTGTTAAATACTGTTGTTTTATTTCTTCACTTTTTTTAATAGTTTTAGGCTTTTTTGAAATACTATACAAATAAAACTGCTTCAATAAAATATGAAGCAGTTTTCTAATTATACAATTGTTAATATAGTAAAAGATTGTAAGAACCAATCTTTTTTGTTTTTTTCATTTTCTTTTTGTACCAATATTTTAATCATATACATACCAGCAGATATATTTTCAAAATGTTCTAAAAGGTTAACATATTTTATTTTTTTTGCAGAAATATATGGAATGCCCGCATCCGTACATTTATTACAATTATCAAATGAAATTTTAAAAGAATCCAAAAAAGCATCTTTTTGGTCTTCTAAATCTTTTGACATCTTAGTTATACGTAGCAATACCATTAAATCTTTTTGTTCATTAATCACGTTGTCTATTTCTTTTTCCATTGAACCAAGTAAATTAAAATTCATAACAACATAGAACCCATTTAGATCATTTATTTCCCCATTTTTATTTCTTTTTGCTGTAAGCTTATTAAAAGGCTTAATAAATATAACAGGATCATTAGGAAATTCTATATCTGCATAAAGTGAAACAATTGCATTTACATTTTGCATAGCCATTGAAATGACCTCCAATATTTTTTATTTTGTCTGATTTTTCTCATAATAAAGATTAAAAAATACAATTGCAATGATTTTCTTAAATTATATATATTATTTTATACCTCCTAAAATTATTTTTGAGTATATATACAAATTCTCAATTACTATTTTAACATTGTTATTAACTTATGTCAAGATTTACATATATTTAAGCGCAAATAAGAAAAACACACACTAAGTGTATATTTTTCTTATTTTATACATACTATTAATTTTAAAATTAACATTTATATTCTATTTCTTTTTGGTAATTATAACCATGATGATATACTACTAAACACAAGTAAAGTAACGAAGCTTAAAGAAATCATTATTATTGATATAGCATTTAAAACTATACCAGCTATACCCATTGACCTTGATTTTGTGTTTTTAATTGTATCAACAATTCCTAAAACTAATCCTGCAATTGCTGGTGCGAAAAAAAATATATTCAAAAATGGTATAAAACTTAAAATAATGCAAATTATACCTAAAACTAATGCTGCAATTCCCATAACAAATTCCTCCTAAATTTCTATATTTATATTATATCTATATACATCTTTCAAGAACAGGTATTATTTGTTTTTTTCTTGAAACAATACCCTTCAGTAAACATGTATTATCTATTAATTTTGTGTCATACGCTTTTTCAACTAATTTTGAACTCTCACCTAAAGAAATAACTTGAGAATTATTTTTGATAATATCTGTGATTGCAAGTAAAAATAAATCTAAATTTTTGTTTTTAATCTCATCTTTAATTGCTATTTCTAATTCTTCTTTTCTTTTTAACATATCTTCTATACTTGCTGTATTAATTTGTGCAATAACAGTTTTTAGTTTTCCTATATTTATTGATTTTGCATCTAAATTTATTATTTGTGAAGCACTAAGATCAGTAGTATCAGTTCCAGCTTTTAACATATCAAGCCCATATTTATTAATATCAATATTAGCAATTTGGGCAAGTTTTTTCCCAGCTTCTTCATCTTCTAACGTACAAATTGGAGATTTAAAAAGTAAAGTATCAGATATTATAGCACTAAGCATTAATATTGCTTCTTTTCTATCAATAGATATGCCTGATTCAATAAACATTTTATATATAATAGTTGATGTACATCCTACAGGTTCAGCCCTATAATATAAAGGTTCTGAAGTCCTAAAATCACATATTCTGTGATGATCTACTACCATTTCAATAACTGCATTTTCAATATTATAAGCACTTTGTGAAAACTCATTATGGTCTACTAAAACTACTTTTGCCCTATCTTCTAACTTTTCTAATAATTTTGGCTCATTAACCCCAGCAAAATTTAAAGCAAATTTGGTTTCTTTATTTATATTTCCAAGTCTTATTGCCTCAGTTTCTTTTCCTATTTTATTATTAAATATTTCCATCACAATTGATGAACATATTGTATCAGTATCTGGATTTTTATGTCCAAAAACAAGAATTTTTTCCATATTAAACTTCCCCTTTATATTTTAATTATTCCTCTTTTCCACCTTTTTCACGTATAATCATATGTATAGGAGTTCCAATAAACTCAAATTGTTTTCTTAGATGATTTTCTAAATATCTCACATATGAAAAGTGCATTAATGGTTTTGAATTTACAAATATAACAAAAGTAGGTGGTCTAGTACTTACCTGTGTCATATAATAAATTTTAAGTCTTCTTCCTTTGTCTGAAGGTGGTTGTGTTATTGCAATAGCTTGAGATAGCATGTCATTTAACAAACCAGTTGAAACTCTAAGTCTATTAGCTTTACATACACTATTTATCATTTCATATAATTTATTAACTCTTTGACCTGTTTGAGCAGATATAAAAAGTATTGGAGCATATGCTAAATAAGCTAGCTTTTCATATACTTTCTTTTTATATGCTTCTAAAGTATTAGTTTCTTTTTCTACTAAATCCCATTTATTGATTACAATAATAACTCCTCTTCCTGCTTCATGAGCAAGACCTGCAATTCTTTCGTCTTGTTCTGTTACGCCTTCTGTTGCATCAATTAACATCAAACATACATCTGCTCTATCTATTGCATTTTTTGCTTTAATTACTGAGTATTGTTCGATTTTTTCATATACTTTACTTCTTCTTCTAATACCTGCTGTGTCAATAAATATATATTTTCCAAATTCATTTGTGAAATTTGTATCAATTGCATCTCTTGTAGTACCTGCAATATCTGAAACAATTACTCTTTCCTCATTTAAAATATTATTTACAAGTGAAGATTTACCCACATTTGGCTTTCCAATGATTGCGACTTTAATTGTTTCTGAATCTTCAATCTCAGGTTCAATATTATCAAATTTTTCATATATTTCGTCTAGCATCTCACCAATTCCAAGTCGTTTACCTGCAGAAATTGCAAGTGGATCACCTAATCCTAGTGAATAAAACTCATATATATCAGCTGGTGGAACACCCACCCTATCACATTTATTGCATACTAAAATAACTGGTTTTTTTGCTTTTCTAAGTATTTGTGCAACCTCTTCATCTGATCTTGTTATTCCTGATTTTACATCTGTAATAAATACAATAACATCTGCTATATCCATAGCAAGCTGAGCTTGTCTTCTCATTTGTATTAATATAATATCTTCAGATTCAGGTTCAATACCACCAGTATCTATTATTTGAAATGAAGTATCTCTCCATTTGCAATCAGCATATATTCTATCTCTTGTCACACCAGGTGTATCTCTTATAATAGATATTTTTTCACCAGCTAACACATTAAAAAGCGTAGATTTACCAACATTTGGTCTTCCTACAATTGCTACAACTTTTTTTGCCATCTTTTTTCTCCTTTATAGTTTCAATCCTAATGTGTATATTTTACCATTTTTTAGCCCAAAAGTCAAAGAATTTGCTATTATTTTATTTTTCGCCTCTATTATTAAATTCATTTTCAAGATTTTCCATGTCTTTTTTATTTAAATTAATAGACTTATCATTCATATATCTGCTAATTGAACTTATTGTTAATGTTAAAATTAAAAGTATTCCACTCGGAAATATACTTCTTTTTGTAACATAACTATACATTGCTAAAATTATTGTAATAACAGCTAATATTAAAGATAAATAATTTAGGAATTTTTCTTTATATAACATAAATTAAAACCTCCTTAATTTTAAAATATATTTATATTATTGATTTATAAAATATTTTTATTCTTTTCTTATAGGTATAAAATTTTCCGCAAATTTATATTTATCCCTATTTTTTATATATAATAACCCAATAATAGAAAATACTGCTGCCCCGATAAAGTTAACAAGTAAATCTTTCATTGTATCAATAATACCTATATCTAAATACCCACCGTTAATAACATTTTCACTAATGTTTCCATTATTATTACTATATATTACTACTTTATCAATATTTTTAACAACAACAGGTTCATTTTTGCCTTCTTCATTAAGATATACAGTAGATATAGATTTTACTAACCTATCTTTTTGCATATCCATATTTAAAAAATAATCTCCTGTAAACTCATAAAACTCCCATAATATACCTATGGTCATAGAAAAGCAAAAGGCAACTAAGGCAACAAATTTAGGCGACAAGTTCATATGAATTTTATCAGTTCTATTTAAAATATCAATTAGTGAAAAACCAACTGCTGCACATAAAAATCCATTTATTGTATGAAGTATTGTATCCCAACTTTTAAATATTCCATAAAAATTTTGTATTTCGCCTAATATTTCCGCCGAAAAAATAAAAAGTAATATTATGATTTCTAACATCCCAGGAAGTTCAATTTTTAATTTTCTATTTACAAAATATGGTATTGTAAATAAGGCTAGTGTTAAAATACACATAAATACATTATCATAATTCCTATGAAAAATTTGAAGTACCATACATGCTATTACTAATAGTCTTAATACCACGTAACATGTTAAACTTTTTTTATTAGTTTGAATATAAAACTCTTTTATTTTTTTAAACATAATAACACTTTCTTTCTACATTTTAATTTTATCATAAAAAAATAGTTATTTATATATTTTTTCATTATTGGAAAATTTTTTATTTAATATTAAATATACAATTATCATTATTATTGATGAAATAACCCCGAAATAAAACTCAGGATAAACCATTGTAAAACAATTTCTAAAATTATCAATGTATGAAGTATTAGGATAATTCCAAGTTAATAATTGATATATCTCAGATATGACTATACCAACTAAACCAATAATTGAAAAAATAAAACTTGTTTTTTGACTTTTAAAACCATAGTATAATCCTATCAAGTACATAGTTATAGAAAAAATCCCTATAGGGCTTAATACAACTCCTATTGCCATTACCTCTTGTACTCCTCTACACGAGCCAAATTGATTAAGAAACACTGGTAATAAACTTATAATAAAAGCAGTTGTTAATATTATTTTTTTATGCATAATATTATCTCCTTTCACTAGTTTTTTAAAAATCTAAAATTACATATTTTGCTTTATATATTCATCTATTTTATCATTATTTAAATCTTTAAAAATATCAATTAATCCTTTTTTTATTACTTCACAGTATTTATAACTTGGATCAGCTATACTATCTAGCTTATGAGCAGCTGTGAAGGTAAAAATAGGGAGTTTATCAAGCTCATCTACGTAAATTATTGCATCATACAATTTGCATCTTTGTTCTTGCTTTAGAACATCCAAAAATTGGTTCATTTTTAATTTATATATTTTTCCATAACTTTTTCCTTCATGTTCATAATCTAAAAAAGCCATACCACCATCCCATCTTTTACTATAACCTGCAAAATATATTGGACATTTAAATATATAACTTTTTTCTTCAATTGGTTTTGATTTATCTTTACATCCATCTAAAGAACTATAATATTCGTTTTTATCTCCCTCTATATAATACATGAATCTCTCTGAATTAATATTTGATCCATAACATGCATACCAGACATATTGATTATCATCATATTTTTTTTCTATTTCATTTCTATTTATTATTTTCATAATTTTGTTATCTCCTTTAAATAATTTGTTGCTTTATATTATTTATTTTGATTTTCACCTAATTTAGTTTTCAACACTTTATTTTAGACTTAATCCTACCACACACTCCACATGACTAGTTTGTGGGAACATATCAACAGGTAATATTTGTTCTATATTATATTTTGATTCTAATAATTTTAAATCTCTAGCTAAGGTAGTTGGCGAACAACTTACATAGCCTATTTTTTTAGGTTCAAATTCTAATATATACTCAATACTTTTTAACTCAAGTCCTTTTCTAGGTGGATCTACTACAATAACATCTGGATATATATTTCTAGCTTTGAATTCTAATATTTTTTCTTCAACACTACCTGCAATATACTCAGCATTTTTAACATTATTTTCTTTTATATTAATATTTGCCATTTCGACTGCTTGTTTTTCTATCTCAATTCCATATACTTCTTTAACATTTTTAGATAAAAATATTCCAATAGATCCTACTCCACTATATAAATCAAAAAGTATTTCATTACCTTTCAAATTTAATTTTTCCCTTAAATTAGAATATAACACTTCTGCTTGAAGAGTATTTACTTGGAAAAATGATTTTGGAGATATTGCATATTTATATTCTCCTATATAGTCAAAAATCATTTTTTCTCCAAATATAAGCTTTGATTTTTCTCCTAGAATTTCATTTGTATCACTATCATTACAATTAATATAGAAACTTTTGATATTGTTATTTTTACTCATTAAATTCTTAGCAATTTCAAGAAATCTTTTATCAAAAAGCAGCTTGCTTTCCTCATTTGCATTAATTATAATAACAATCATAATTTCCTTTGTGTGATATCCTCTCCTTATTAATATATGACGTATATCACCTTGTTTTTCTTCTTCGTTATAACCAGTAAATGAATTATTTACTAAATTTTCTAATACTTCTTTAGATAATATATCTATTACCCTATTTTGTATATAGCAACATACGTTCTCAACAATATCATGACTTTTTTTAGAATAAAATCCAATTTTTGTATCTCCATTTTTGTTTATTCTTACAGGATATTGTACTTTATTTCTATAATAATATGGCATACCCATACCAATTGTACCCTCAACTTTTTCATATGTTACATTTTGCTTTTTTAACATATTTTGGATATTTTTAGTCTTCAAAGTAAGTTGCATATTATATTCAATATGTTGAGCACTACATCCACCACATCTTTTATATACTTCACAAAAAGGCTCAACTCTAAATCTACTAGGACTTAATATCTCTTCTATTTTACCTATACAATAATTTTTATTTACTTTAATTATTTTCGAACTTATATTTTCACCAATAATACTACCAGGTACAAATATAACTTGTCCATCTTTTTTTGCTATTCCTTCAAAGGATGATCCATTATCAATTATTTCTAAATCATATACTTTGTCTTTTTCCATATTTCCTCACTTACTATTTTATTTTACTTAGTATTTCAGCTAGTTTTTCTGAGTTTTCTAAAAGCTCAGATATTTTAATATTAAATTCCTTTTCAAATTCATCTTTTTTAAAAGTTAGTTTAGTAATATTTTTTGAATTGTTAGTATCCTCTAGGTTTATAGAAATTTGTGAAATGTCTGATTTTTTTATAAATACAATCAAACTGCATTTTTTAGCCCACATACGATACTGTTCCATATCAGAGTCCGTAAAGTCTACTGATATATACATATTAACTATAGGCTTATTTGTATCAGTTAAAATTTTTGATTCAACTTTTTTTAATTTATTTCCATATATAAAATCAGAAGAAATATAGTTTTGGCTCTCAGCAAATATTCTACTAACTACCGTATCACCTTCATATACACTGTAGCCAATTTTAATATTTTTTTCTATATTTTTTTCTATTACTTGATTATAATTATCTATTAAATATGATGAATACAAAAACAAATATGGCGCCGTAAATACTGCTATAATTATAGCTATAACCTTTTTTTTCTTTTTATCGATTTCTATTTTTTTAAATGATATTTTATAGTTTAATAAATAAGTACAAATTCCAGATACTACAACTACAATACCTATAAAAATATAATCAGATATATTTTTATAAAAATTCCATACAGCAAATTTCGTTATTTCCCCAAATATTCCATTTAAAGAAGACAAAAGTGGAGTCGCACATAATATTATGCTTCCTACAATATTTACTAAAAATCCAAATATGAACACTTTAAAAATAGTTTTTTTATATATTTCCAATTTACTTGAAATTTTTAAAATTGCAAGGCTAAATAACAACACTATACTATTCAATATAAAATTAACTGGAATAATATATATACCCATAGCTGTAATAATTATTAAAATACAAATAGGCAACATTATATTAAATAATTTGTTTTTCATATAATACCTCCAAAATTATATTTTTATTATATCATATGTTAAGTTTAATATTCAACTTTTATATATATTTTTAAATAATAATAATTTTTTTTTATTTTTTAATGTAACCAAAAAAAAAAAAAAGAATATAGTATATTAAGTTAGAAAAATAAATAAATTTCTTACTTAATTGAGGAGTGTTATATATGTGCAAAGATAATACACTTTTATGGTTAATCTTGTTAATTGTAATATTAATTGCCTGTTCTACTTTAGGTAAAACATCTACACCATTGAACTTCGATACTTTTTTTGAGTTAGAAAGTTCATCTCCATTTTAATATGGAGCATTTAAACTAGCAAAGGGGTGAATGTCATGATGGATGAAAGATGCGGATGTGGATGCTCAAACAACTCTGGTTGTGGATGCGGCGGATGCGGTGGCGGACTTTTCGGTGGAAACTGTTGCTGTATATGGATTATATTAATAATTATCGTTCTTTGTTGCTGCTGTAACTAAAAATAGCTAATAGCACATTATAACTTATACATAGTCAAAAGACTAACTCTCGGCAAAATGCCGAGAGTTTATTTTATTATTTAATATTTTTATTTAATATTTTTTTTAAGAATTGTCCTGTATAACTTTGCTCGCATTTTGCTATTTGCTCAGGTGTACCAGTAGCAATAACACATCCTCCTCCATCACCACCTTCTGGTCCTAAGTCTATTATATTATCTGCAGACTTTATTACATCTAAGTTATGTTCTATAACAACTAAAGTATTATTTGAATCTGTAAGTCTTTGTAAAATTTCAATTAATTTATCTACATCTGCCATATGAAGACCAGTTGTAGGTTCATCTAAAATATATAATGTTTGTCCTGTTGCACGTTTAGAAAGTTCTGTAGCAAGTTTTACTCTTTGTGCCTCACCACCTGAAAGTGTGGTAGATGGTTGACCCAGTTTTATATATCCAAGTCCAACATCCATAAGTGTTTGCAATTTATTTTTAACAGTAGTAACATTTTTAAAAAAATCTAAAGCCTCTTCTACTGTCATATCTAGCACATCACTTATACTTTTTCCTTTATATTTTACTTCTAGTGTTTCTCTACTATATCTTTTTGCTTTACAGACTTCACAAGGAACATATACATCTGGTAAAAAATGCATTTCGATTTTTATTATACCATCTCCCGAGCATGCTTCACATCTTCCACCTGGAATATTAAAACTAAATCTACCTTTTTTATATCCTCTAATTTTGGCCTCATTTGTTGCAGCAAATAAATCCCTTATTGGATCAAACATACCTGTATATGTTGCAGGATTTGACCTTGGGGTTCTTCCAATAGGAGACTGATCAATATTTATTATTTTATCAATTTTTTCTATTCCTAAAATTTTATCATGCTTTCCTGGTTTAACTCTACTATTATTTAATTTGTTAACAACTGACTTATATAATATTTCATTTACTAGCGTTGACTTACCACTCCCGGATACACCTGTAACACACGTAAACTCACCTATAGGGATTTTAACATTAATCCCTTTTAAGTTATGTTCTTTTGCTCCTTTTATCTCTATATTCCCACATTTAGGGTTTCTTCTTTTATTAGGTACTTTAATTTTAAGTTTTCCACTTAAATATTTTCCTGTAATTGATTCTTCACAATCTAATATATCTTTCGGAAGGCCAGCAAATACAACCTTTCCACCATGAACTCCAGCTCCTGGCCCAATATCTACAATATAATCTGATTCATTCATTGTTTCTTCATCATGTTCTACAACTATTAATGTATTTCCTAAATCTCTCATTTTTTTTAAAGATTTAAGTAGTTTTTGGTTATCCCTTTGATGAAGTCCAATACTTGGTTCATCCAATATATATAGTACTCCTGTAAGTCCAGATCCAATTTGAGTCGCAAGACGAATACGCTGTGCCTCTCCTCCAGACAAAGATCCCGAAGGTCTAGATAATGTTAAATAACTAAGACCAACATCAATTAAAAATTGCAATCTACTATTTAATTCTTTAACAATTTGTTCTGATATAATTTTATTTTTAACAGACATTTTTTCATATGATTTATTGATATATTCTTGTATACTTATTATATTTTTATTACAAAGTTCATTTATACTCAATACACCAATTTTAACAGCCAAGGCTTCTTTTTTAAGCCTTGCACCCTTACATAAATTACAAGGACTAGATGACATGAATCCTTCATAAAAATTTCTCATTGCTGGAGATTTAGTTTCTGTAAATCTTCTTTGTAAAGTATTTATAACACCCTCAAACTCTGATTCAAACTTTCTTGTAAAAGTCTTTGTTATATGTTCAAATTTAATTTTTTCTCCTTTACTTCCATATAATAAAACATCCATAAAATTCTCAGGCAAATCTTTAATTTTAGTATTTATTTTTATATTATAATGTCTACATAAGCCTTTTATATACATTCCGCTTATTGTATCTATTATACTTCCAGCACCTGACCAACCTTGAATAGCGCCATAATCATTTAATGCTTTTTCTTTATTTGGCATAATTTTTTCAGGGTCCATTTTTAAAAGTTCCCCAAGTCCTGTACAATCTGGGCATGCTCCAAATGGACTATTAAAAGAAAACATCCTTGGTGTTAGTTCTTCTAAACTTATTCCACATTCTGAGCATGAATAATTTTGACTAAAAAGTATTTCTTCTTTGCCAACTTTTGAAACTAGTACTAACTCATTTGCATTATGCAAAGCAAGTTCAACAGAATCAGTAAGTCTTTGTGTTATATCTTCATTTATTACTATTCTATCTACAATTATTTCAATATTATGTTTTTTTTGTTTATCTAACTGTGGTATTCCTTCCGAAAGATCAAAATTTTCATTATCCACTCTTACTCTTATAAATCCGTCTTTTAGTATTTGTTCAAATAACTTTACAAATTCGCCCTTTTTTCCTCTAATTACAGGAGCCATTATTATAATTTTACTACCAATGCCAAAACCTAAAATTTGATCTACAATTTCATCTATTGTTTGTTTCCTTATTTTTTTTCCACATATAGGACAATATGCAATACCTACCCTAGCATATAAAAGTCTCAAATAATCATATATTTCTGTAACTGTTCCTACTGTAGAACGTGGATTTTTTGAAGTTGTTTTTTGATCTATAGAAATAGCTGGCGATAATCCTTCTATTGACTCTACTTCTGGCTTTTCCATAAGCCCTAAAAATTGTCTTGCATATGAAGATAGGGATTCTACATATCTTCTTTGTCCCTCAGCATATATTGTATCAAATGCAAGAGACGATTTACCAGATCCCGAAAGACCAGTAAATACAACTAGTTTATCCCTTGGAATTTCTATATCGATATTTTTCAAATTATGTTCTTTTGCACCTTTTATTATAATTTTATCATTCATTTAATTCACCTTTTCTAACATAAGCATTATACTATACAAATGTTCGATTGTCAATAATATTTTTGCGCTTTAAAATAATTATAAATAGCCCAGTTAACTAAAGTATAACCAGACTATTTATATTCATACCTTTTAATTTAAATACTTTTCTAAACTTTCAGATTTATACTCACATACACCCATTTGCTCTGTTGCAACAAATCCAGATTTTGCATTAATTACATCTGGAATTCTATTTACAACTGTTGCACAAGTAAGTTCCACAGTTGATGGTCTATTTATAGTAACTGTTGTATTTGGCTCACCATATATAGTCCACTCATTTTTATCAAATTCATCCTTAGCATAAACTTTTCCAATGCATTCTGATTCAATAACAATACCTTCTTTTGTATTTGTTGTTACAACAGCTGACATCCCTGTTGCATCTCCTTTTTTTATTGTCATTTTTAATGTCGATGACTCAAGATCTTCTTTATATGTTTTTGGGATTGTTACTTGTGTTTGAGTAGTTACGTGAAGCCCAAGCCTTGCAGCAAGCCATCCATTTGTATTCCACATATATGAAGGTAAATATTTACCTGAGACAATTATTTCATTTCTTTTCTCATCAGATACTTTATCTACTGATGCTACTTCTTTATCAAAATCATTTAAATTAAGCCCTGCGCCATGAGCTTTTGCAAGAGCAATTCCATAATCTTCTACATTATAACTTGAACTTCCTTTTATTTTTGTTATTTTATGACTTGAACCAGCAATTGTTGCAATTAAATTTCCCCAATATACATCTTGATATCCTGCTCCAGTTAGTGTACAATTATTTTCTTTAGCTAGTTTATCAAGTTTTTTTGTTGCAACTGGATTAGAATTAAATGGATAAAACGCTTCTTCACATGTAGAAATAGCATTTATTCCAAGAGATGCACAAATCTCAAAAACCTCATATACATCATTCATTAAACTCATAGTAGTAATAATACAAATATCCGGTTTTTCCTTAGCTAATACTTTTTTTGCATCTTTCACCTCACAAATATTTATACCTTTATTTTCACATCCAATTATATCACCAATATCTTTTCCTATAATGTCTTTATTTATATCAAATGCACACACAATTTGAGCACCTTTTTCATATACATATCGCATTGTATATACTGACATTTTTCCACAACCATATTGTGCTACTCTAATTTTTTTATTCATAAATATCTCTCCTTTATATATTATTATTTGTTTTTTTATAAATTTTATTAAAAAGCTCCGCCACCGCCGCCACCGGCCGCCGCCTCCACCAGATCCTCCACCAGAATATCCCCCTGAGGAACTGCTTCCAAATGAGTATGAATTAATATTAGAACTAACATACCCAATATTAGATGACATATTAATTAGTGGATATATTCCATAAATATATGAATCATCATAACCTTTGTTTAATAATTCTTCTTTAAATTCTTTTGAAACTTTATTAGATATTCCAAATATAGTGGCAAATACTAAGTATCTATCCCAAAGTGCTATTTCAATTGGGTATCTATCTTTCATTAAACTATATTTTTTTAAATATTTCTCAAGTCCCATAAGTTTCTCATACTCACTTACATATTTGTCTTTTAATCTATACATAAATTTAAAATTAATAATTCCATTAAAAATTACATATATAAGCATAAAAATAAAGCTGCCTATAATATAATCTGATTTTGCCATTTGGGTTAGTGGATTAATGCAAATGTTTATCACTAAAAATAATGCTATTAAAATAGAAGAAATTAACAGTTTTAAAAAAGTCCCTTTTTCTTTATCATACAATTTTTCCATTAAATTTTTATGTATTTTTTGATTTTTAATATTAAGATCTTTTGATTTGCTATCATATTCTCCAAATATTTTAAAAGCTTCATTTAATTCAACTTCAATTTTTTTGAATTCACTTGGATTTGTTATATTACTAGATTCTTCATTAAACAATATATTTAATACTAAAATTTCATATTCTGATAATTCGCTTATTTTTTTTGTTATATCTAATTGAATATTATAATCATACTTAGACTTATCAATAAAATAATTGGTATATATAACTTTGCCTTTATCATCTTTTATTTTTATAACTTCTTTTTTAAAGTCTTTTACTCTTTTTACAGCATCCATTTTAATATATTTTTTAGATACTAAATCCATAATTGTAGGAATTAATAAATCACAGTTATTACTATTGTACATAGTAGTATACTCTGCCAAACTACACTCATTTGGTATTTGAAATGAATAATCAATATTTTTCTTGCTTTTAATATTACCCTTTGCATATTTTAAAGAACGTATCAAAGATACTATTGTATTTATAATACCTATTATTCCAATTAATATAAATCCTATAATTGAAAATTTATATATATTTTTTTTAGTTATCATATCTTTTTCAACTAAATTTAATTTGTTATAATCATAATCTTCATTTATTATTTTATTAGAATACATTAAAGCATCTTTATCAAAAACAAGTCTTGCATCAACTGCTATGCCAGGTTTAACATTTTTTGCATTAATAGAAATTACATTTTCTGTAATTTTACTTGTTAAATTTGCATAACTATGGGGGAAAAACTTAACCTTGCTTACATCAATATTTGAATTTGCAAATGAAATATTAATTTGCAAATTTTCAATATTAGTTTCCCAATCCCCACCAATAAAGTTCCAATACATTTCGCCAGCATCATTATATAATACTGATACATCATTAATATAATACTCATACTTTATATATTTTTTTGTATCACTATTTGCTGGAGAAAAAACTTTTATATTTTTCCTATATCCATCTTTTTGTACTTGTTCTACAGTAAACATATCACTTTCGCCGTTTTCAGGATATCTATTTATTTCTTCATAATAATATTTCAAATCATAAAATCCAAAATCTGATACAGACACCATTATATTTTCAATATCACTTGCTTGATACCTTAAAGATGTTGCCACAATATCATCTTTTTGATTTTTATAATTATATCTGTATAACAAATCTCTATATACACCATTATGTTCTTCTTCAAAGTCATATACTAAATATTCTTCCACATATATTGATGAATCTTCATTTATTTTTACATCTATTTTATAATCTTCAATTTCATAACCTTCACTAGATGCTTTTATTGATGAAATATTAAATACAAAAGCTATAACTAAGACAAAAATAAAACATAAAATTAATTTTCTTTTTTTACTATTTTTTTTTATCTCTAACATATATTTCTACTCTCCATTTTTAATTCTTACTATTGAATATGCTTCTAAAATATTTTCTTCTTTTTCTAAATAATTTTTACTTGTATATACCCTAATTGTATCCCCTAGTTTTATATCTTTTAATTCTATTTTTCTTTCTTCATTATTTACCTTATCTGTTACTTTGCAATTTAAAGGTATTTGTATATTTTTCTTTCCTATACCACCTTTTACAAAAGTAGTAACTACAGAATCAATTTGTACCTTTCTAAGGGTTGGGCTATAAGTTAAAACTTCACCACAAATATAGTCTTTATATGACTCCTTAATAATTTTTTCATTAGTATCAATATACTTGTAAAAAACAAAAAAAACTGAACTTAAAAAAACTAAAAATAATATAATTTTAATTATTTTACTTCCTCTTCTAAAAATCCAAAGCAAAATAACAAGTGCAATGAATAAGCCAAATACAATAAGCAGTGAGTACATAAGCTTAGGATCCATAATTTTACTTATTTCAATCATATTTTCACCTCTTTATATATAGTTCAATTATAATCTATATATAAAATATTTGCAATTGATTTTAAAATATATACAATAAAAGCTAGTATAATTTTTATACTAGCTTTTTTAACAATTTTTATTAATAATTTTCTGCTTTTATTTCAAAATAACTTTGTGGATGAGAACATACTGGACAAACTGCTGGAGCATTTAATGCTATATGAATATGTCCACAATTTCTACATTTCCACATTTTAATTTCTCCACACTCAAAAACTTGACCTGCTTGAACTTTTTGAAGTAACTCGTTATATCTTTGTTCATGTCCTTTTTCAATAGTTGCTACTGAGTCAAATAAAAAAGCTATATGATCAAATCCTTCTTCTTTTGCAATTTTTGCAAAAGAAGCATACATTTCTGTCCATTCATAATTTTCACCTGTTGCTGCATCTTTTAAATTTTCAGCTGTTGAAGGCATTTTACCGCCATGTACCAATTTAAACCATAATTTTGCATGTTCTTTTTCATTTCCAGCTGTCTCTTCAAATATACTAGCTATTTGTTCATAACCATCTTTTTTTGCTTGTGAAGCATAATAAGTATATTTATTTCTAGCCTGTGATTCACCTGCAAATGCTGCCATTAAATTGGCTTCTGTTTTTGATCCTTTTAATTCCATAAAATTTTCCTCCTTATAATTATTTATTACATTTTGAGCATACAATATTAAATATCGTATTATGAGATATAACTTTTGAACTAATGTATTTTTCAACTTTTTTATCAATATCCGAAAAATAATCAATAAATATGTCTGTTACTTCACCACATTTTATACATACAGCATGATAATGATGATTTGTATTGCCATCAAATCTATCTTTAGCACCAGAAAACTTTATTCTAACCACATTATTTTCTTCAGAAAGTCTGTCTAAATTTCTATAAACAGTACCTAAACTAATATTTGGTATTTTTTTTCTAAGTTGTGTATAAACAATTTCTGCTGTTGGATGTGAGGTAACACTTTTTATATATTCTAGTATTTGCTCACGCTGCTTAGAATATTTCATACTAATCTCCTTCAAAATAGTAATAATTACTACTTCTATATTTTATAGCATTTATTCTAAATTGTCAAGCATTTTTACTTATTATGTATTTTTTATTTTATAAATCATTTTTTAAACTATCTACTTGAGTAACATCGAGGTATTTATTCTCATACATCGCATCTATTACTAAAGATTGTCTCTTTTTTGCAAGCTCTGGATTTATACTAAGTGCATATACACTCGGTGCATTTGGAATACCAGCTAAAATAGTTATTTGATCAAGTGTTAACTCAATAGGTTCTTTTAAAAAGTATCCATTTGATGCTTCTTTTATTCCATAATATCCATCTCCAAAATATATAACGTTTGCATATAGCTCAAAAATTTCATCTTTTGAATATTTTTTCTCAAGATTAGATGCCACAAAGACTTCTGCTATTTTTCGTGTGACTTTTTTTTCTTGTGTAAAATACATATTTTTAGCCAGTTGCTGAGTTATTGTACTTCCTCCCTCAGTTAATTTCATATCTTCAAAATTTGTGATGATTGCTCGTCCAAGAGAAATTATATCAATTCCCGAATGGGTATAAAATCTTTTATCTTCTATAGAAACAACCGCATTAACAAAGTCTTTTGGTATATCTTTGATACTTAGATAGTTTTCTTCTGCTTTTATACTTTTTACCTTTTCTTCAATAGATACTTTAGCAATTGCATCTTTATACATATCATATCCTTTTGACAACGTAATTAAAGAAAATACAATTCCTACTAATAATAAAATGCAAAGTGTATTTTTTAAAAATTTGAGAATTTTTTTCAAAAAAAATCCCTCCTTATTTATTCATATATATCATATAACGAAAAAAAAAACAATAAGTAACAAACTGATATTTATTCAAAAAATAATGTAGAAAAACTACAATAAAGCAGTTATTCTACATTATAAATATATATTGAATTATAACTTTTTACATACTAAAACTTTCTTTTTTTATAATACCTGCTGTATTTATATAATAATCATGATTTTCAATAATAGCTAGTGTTTCTTTTTTTATATCAAATATATCGTAGCAGTTTATTATATATCCTTCAAATTCTACTATTTCTAAGTATGTATTAACTTTTTCTACGAACTCTTCTTTTCCATTTACAACAAAAATAAATTTTTCACTTTCATAATCATTTATTATTTGCTCATTTAACCACTCAGTATAAAATATTTTATCATCTAATTTTTTATAAAATTTAGCTATCATACTTTTTAATTTTCTTTTTTCACTCTTTTCATTTATATATATTACCTTTACATTATCAACCTTGCCTGATATAAAATTATTTGCTATTATATATGCATGAGTTGAATTTACAGTAAAGCAACATAATTTAATTTTTTTCATCTTTTGTACCTCCTAATATATTTAAATTTTATCATTTTAAATATTAAAAGTCAATTTCGAGTTTTATACATTTTTGTACTGTTTTGTAGAATTATAAGATTTTTGATTGACATATTTTGCAAATATATATGTTTTGATAAAAATCGATTTTATAATACAAAACTTGCTTTAAATATTTAGTATTAATACCTGCTTTTAGTTAATAATATTTGTGGTGATAATAATGAATAAAAAAAAATTATACAATTTAACTTC
>JAVXAF010000015.1:0-21738 GCA_036660635.1 Clostridia bacterium
CCCAACACGAGGAGCCAGAACAAGCAGGTTTAATACCTGCTTTTTTGCTGTTTTATTAAGTTTTGATAAAATGTAATAATAAAATAGTCTACATTAAAAATTTTATTGTTTTACTATTTAAATTTTCTATTGCAAGGTCTATTTTTTCTTTTGCTTCATTATCTGTTTTACTCGATTTTACAAATTCTTGAATATCTTCTCTTGTTTTAAAATCTAAACTTGTATAATATTCCATTGCGTTTTCATTTAAAGCAAGTGACATAGCAAGACCTACTGGCATTTCTTTTTCAAAGTTTATTTCTTCCAAATTCATCACCTCTTATTATATTATAATTTAATTTAAAATATTTATTCTAAATACAGATAAAAACACAAATTAACAATTTTTTTTTATTTTAATATAATAATATAGGTGATGAAAATGCAAATTTTAATTGAAACTGTAATATATTTACTTGCAATAATGGGAATAATACTAACTTCAATGTCATTTTTTGACATATGTATATATAAAAATATAGCAGCAAGCCCTCATGTAGTTTATAATAAAAGAAGTAATGTACCAGCAAATGTAAGTATAATAATAAAATTTGAAAATATTGATGATAAAAAAAGAAAAATTATAACAAAAAAAATATTTAAAGGAGATTTTGAAAATATTGAAGAAATTGTTGACTCGATTAAGATAATAAACTAGTAATTAATTTGACTTTAGTTTGTTTTTTGTGTAATATATATACATATGAGGTGATGAAATGTATGCTTTTTTTAAAGGAAAAATTGAAAGTGTTTTAAAAGATAGGGTTATTTTAGAAGTAAATGATATTGGATACGAAATTTTTGTACCAGAAAAAAATCTCAAAAGCTTAATTGAGAGTAGTAGTGAGGTAAAAATATATACATATTTAAATGTAAGAGAAGATGAAATGAAATTATTTGGATTTTTAAGTAGAGAAGAATTAGAATTCTTTAAAAAACTTATAAGTGTTAGTGGAGTTGGCCCAAAGGTTGCACTTGGAATAATATCAAATATAGAAGCAAGTGATATGTGTGTGGCAATAGCAACTGAAAATGTCACTGTGCTAAAAACTATACCAGGAATAGGACCTAAAATGGCACAAAAAATAATCTTTGAATTAAAAGATAAAGTTTTAAAAGATGAAATGACTAATATTAAGGAAAAATTTGTAAATAAAAGTCTAAATAATGAAAATATTGAGGAAGCATCCACTGCTCTTCAAGTTCTTGGATACAGCCAATATCAAATAAAAGAAGCTCTTTCTAGTATAGATGTTAGTAAAGATAGTGTTGAAAATATAATAAGAAAAGTTTTAAACAAGATGCAAAAAATATAGAAATTTGTAGACTTTTTTTTGGTTTTGTGATAGTATAATTTTATAACAGTATGTTTGAAAGGAAATACAAATGATAGAATTTATAAATGTAATTAAAAAATATAACCATGAAGTAGCAGCTCTTGACAATATAAATATAAAAATAGAAAAGGGAGATTTTGCTTTTTTAGTTGGACCTTCTGGATCAGGAAAATCTACATTTTTAAAGCTTATGATAAAAGAAGAAGATGTTACTAGTGGGAAAATAATAATAGATGGAACAGATCTTAGTAAAATAAAAGAAAAGGACATACCTTTTTTAAGAAGAAAAATAGGGTTTGTTTTTCAAGACTTTAGATTATTATATGATAGAACCGTAGAAGAAAATATAGAGTTTGCTTTAAGAGTGGTTGAAGCATCTGATAGAGAAATAAGAAACCAATTAAAAAATGTATTGCAAATGGTAGGGCTTGCAGGTAAAGAAAAATGTTATCCTAATCAATTATCAGGTGGAGAACAGCAAAGAGTATCTCTTGCGAGAGCCTTAGCTACAAAGCCTCCTATAATAATAGCGGACGAGCCTACAGGGAATTTAGATCCCACAACAGCAGAAGACATTTTTAAAACTCTACTTGATATTAACTCAAGAGGAACTACAATTTTAGTGGTCACTCATGCTAGAGATATTGTTAACAAAATAAATAAAAGAGTTATAGCCTTAGATCATGGAAAAGTGATAAAAGATGATCAAAAAGGAGGTTACTAAAGATGACAACAAAGACATATTTAATAAAAGAAGGATACGAAAATTTAAAAAAACATGGCACTAAAACTTTATCTACTATATTAATAATTTGTGCTACAATGCTTGTAATTGGGATTTTTATAATTCTTTTTCAAAATGTAAATAAAAATGTGAAAACAATTAGAGTAGAACAAGGTCTACAAGCTTTTATAGACGACGCTTCAACAGGTGAACAAATTGAATACATGAAAGATGAGATTTCACAAATTCCTAATGTAAAAAATGTAGAATATATAACAAAAGAGATGGCTTTTGAAGATGCAAAAGGGGTTTTTAAAGATCAATCATATTTTTTAGAAGGACTTAGCAATGTAAACATTTTTCCAGCTTCTTTTGTAGTTAGATTTAATAATATTGAATCTAGTTTACAAGTTAAAACTGCTGTTGAAAAAGTTGATGGCATTTATAAAGTAAAATATAATGAAAGCACAATTCAAGCTGTAGTTTCAATGTCAAAGATAGTAAATATATTTTTACTGGGAATTGGTGTTATATTATTAATAGTCAGTGTTTTTATAATATCTAATACAATAAAACTTGCAGTATATTCAAATAAAAGAGAAATATTTATAATGAGGTATATTGGTGCTACTAATAGTTTTATAAGAAAGCCTTTCATTATTGAAGGTGGTATTATAGGAATGGTATCAGCTATGGTTTCGTTTGTTATTATTTCGTTAGTATATGTAGTACTATATGCAAGAATGCCACAAGTTGGATCCACTATGGGAGTTTTTGGATTTATGCCATATTCAGCTTTATGGTACCAAATATTAATAGCATATTTAGCACTTGGACTATTTATCGGCATATTTGGAAGTGTAATTTCAATTAAAAAGTATTTAAAAGTGTAGGAGGAAAGCATGAAAAAAAGAAAGTTATTTTTATATGTTGCTTTGTTTACTATTATTTGTTTTTTTAGTTCAAGAGGTAGCGCTTTTGGAGCCAATGTACAAGAATATCAAGATGAGCTAAATAAAATTAAAGAACAGGAAAAGCAAAATTTGGAAAAATTATCTGGGGTAGAAAAAGAAATATCACAAGATATGTATGAAATGTTAGAATTAGATAGCAAAATGATGAAGTATAGTTCTGAGTTAGGAAAACTTCAAATAAAAGTAGAAGACGTTAATGCAAAACTTAAGGATTATGAAGAAAAATTACAAAATTCTGCGCAATCATATAACAGTGCAGAGGATATGTATATAACTAGACTTAGAGCTATATATGAAAATGGAATTCCATCAATGATAGATATTTTATTTTCTTCAAAAGGAATATCTGATTTTTTCTCTAGAATGAATGTATATACAAGCGTTTTGGAGTATGATAAATCACTTGTTGGCAATATGCAAAGCCAAAAAGAATATATTGATTATATTAAAAAGGATGTAGAATTCCAAAAATTACAATTGGAGCAATTAAAGTATGATACTGAAAAATCAACAAAAGCTCTAGAAGATACTGTAAATGCAAAAAATGCAAAAATTGCACAATTGCAAAGTTCAAAAAACAATTTGAAAGCTAAGGCTGCTTTATTAGAAAAGAAAAAAGATGCTGCAAATAAAAAAGTAGAAGATGAACTAAAAAAAGCTTATGAAGAATCTTTAAATAATGGTGGATCATTTACTGGTGGAGACTTTGCTTGGCCTGTTCCTGGGTATTTTATAATAACAACAAAATATAATGCAATATATGATCCGTTTGATTCAGGTAAAAATTATGTACATCATGGTGTAGATGTTGCTGGAAATGGAATATCCGGAAAGCCAATAGTAGCAGCACAGTCTGGCATCGCAAAAGTACCTGGATTCATGTCCGGAGGATTTGGAAACTATGTAATAGTTAATCATGGAAAAAGTGCAGCAGATGGCAATATTTATACAACTTTATATGGACATATGAGTTCAATTGCTGTAAAAAACGGTCAATATGTACAAAAAGGACAAGTGATTGGATATGTGGGATCTACAGGATGGTCTACTGGAGCACATCTTCATTTAGAAATCACAAGAAATGGAAAAAGATTTGATGCGTTAAGTGTATATCCTGGGTTAAACTTTATATATAGATAGATTGGTAAATAAAAGAACAAAAATAACAAAAAAGATAGAATTTTGATAAAAAGTATTGACATATTTTGTTTTTTATCAGATAATTAAGATGTAATGTGATATCGTGGAGGTTAGAAATATGAGTGCAGTAATAATAAATAAACTTATGGATATGATGGGTATCGGAAATCAAGATGAATCTGACTATGAAGAGCAAGAAGAATATGATACAGAAGTTCAAGACACAGATGAGGTTTATGAAAAACCATTTGCAAAAAAGACTTTTTCTGATATAGAAAGAAATAATTCTTATTCTTCAAGAAATATGCAATCAAAGGTTATACCAATGAATACAGCTATTTCGTCTTCTAAGATGGTTATTACTCAACCGACTTGTTATGAAGATGTTCAAGAAATAGGCGAATATCTTAAAAGTAAAAAGTCTGTAATTATAAATCTTGAAAATGTTGGAAAAGAAGATGCAAGAAGAATATTAGATTTTTTAAGTGGAGCAACTTTTATGATTGAGGGAACTATTCAAAAAGTATCTAATTTGATTTATCTAATAACACCAAAAAATGTTGAAATACAAAATGATTTAGAAAGAAGCCAATATAAGCAAAAATTATCATTTTCATGGCTAAAATAATATACTAGCAGGCTTAGCCTGCTTTTTATATAAATAAAAGGGGGAAAAAGTATGTTGTCACCAGTAGATATAGATAATAAAACCTTTAAAAAATCAAGGTTTAGTGGATATGATGTAGATGATGTAGAAGATTTTTTAGTTTTAATAATGGAAGATTATGAAAAATTATTCAAAGAAAATTCAGAACTAAAAGATAAAGTAAATACTTTACAAGAGTCTGTTTCTTATTATAAATCAGTAGAAGAGGGAATTAGCCAAACTATAGAAAATGCTCAGACTTCAGCTGAGGAAATTAAACAAAAAGCATTGAGCGAAGCAGAGCAAATAAAGAAAAAATATGAAGTAGATTCACATACCGGATTAGAAGAAATGAAACTTGAAGTAAGAAAAGTTGAAATAGAATTAGAAGAAAAGAAAAAACAGATGCAAATATATAAGATTAGAGTGAGTTCTATGTTAGAAGCACAACTTAAAATATTAAAAGATGAAAATCTTGATGATTAATAATGATAAAAAGCAGAGGAGATTAAGTACCTCTGCTTTTTATTCACATAATTATAAGTAATTATAACTTTTAAGTTGAAAGTTATACTAAAATATGCTAAAATGAGATGTAATTTAATGAATGGAGAATATAAATGTTTGATAAACTAGAACAAATAGAAAAAAAATATAATGACTTAACGAGTAAAATTTCTGATCCTGAAATAATAGCAGATCAAGAAAACTGGAAAAAATATATGAAAGAACAATCACAACTAAAAGATGTAGTTGATAAATATGTAGAGTATAAACAAGCAAAATTAAATATGGACGAGGCTAAAGAATTAATGTCTGATCCTGATATGAAAGATTTTGCTGAGGAAGAATATTATTTGTCAAAAGAAAAAACCGAACTAATGGAAGAGGAATTGAAAATTTTGTTATTACCAAAAGATGAAAATGATGATAATAATGTAATTATTGAAATACGTGGTGGTGCAGGCGGCGAAGAAGCGGCTCTTTTTGCATATAATTTATATAGAATGTATACAATGTATGCAGAGATTAAAAGATGGCAAACCGAAGTAATAGATATGAATGAAACGGGTATAGGTGGAATAAAAGAAGTGTCTTTTTTAATAAAAGGAAAAGGAGCATATAGCAGACTTAAATTCGAAAGCGGTGTACATAGAGTGCAACGTGTTCCAGAGACAGAAGCAAGTGGGAGAATACACACTTCAACAGTAACTGTAGCGGTTCTTCCAGAGGTAGAAGATGTAGAGGTTGATATAAATTTAAATGATCTTAGAATAGACACGTATAGAGCTAGTGGGGCAGGTGGACAACACGTAAATAAAACATCTTCTGCAATTCGTATAACACATCTTCCAACAGGAATAGTTGTATCTTGTCAAAATGAAAGATCACAACTCCAAAATAAAGAAACAGCAATGAAAATGCTTAGATCAAAATTGTATGAAAAAATGCAAGAAGAACAAGATAAAAAACTTGCTACAACTAGGAGATTACAAGTTGGAAGCGGAGATAGAAGTGAAAAAATAAGAACATATAACTATCCTCAAAGCAGAGTTACAGATCATAGAATAAACTATACAATTTATCAATTAGAAAGCTTTTTAAATGGTAATATTGATGAAATGCTAGAAGCTATTATAATGGCCGATAGAGCAGATAGACTAAAAGAAAGTGAATTTTAAAATATAGGTAAAGTACTAATAAATAATGTTATATATTAGTACTTTTTATTTATACTTTTAAGAAAGAAAAAAGTCGAAAACTTATAAAAAAAGTGATTAATTATGAAAAATAGGAAAAAATTAAAAAAATATACAAAAAATCACAAAAATTATATGTTTTACGTTGACACTATAAAAATAGTGTGTTATAATGAATTAAATATTGTTTCTGAAATAAATTACTATGTAAACTTGAATATAAAGGATGGTTGAAATAGTTGATAAAAAGCATTAAAAATAAACAAGAAAAGATAAATTAAAACATTCAAATTAGTTGTTATGTAAACTAGTTTGACTTTTTGTCGTCTTTTTTCGGAATAAAAATTTGGGGGTAAAGAAATGGTTCATGAAGTAAAAAATGGAAAAGCAAGCAGAATGAGTTTTTCAAAAATCAAAGAAGTTATTGATATGCCAAATTTGATTGATATTCAAAAGCAATCATATGAATGGTTTTTAAAATCAGGATTGAAAGATGTACTTTGCGATGCATCACCTATAGTGGATTTTTCTGGAAATTTATTATTGGAATTTGTAGATTACAGAATAGAAGAAAACACAAAATATAGCATTGAAGAAGCTAAAGAAAGAAATACAAGCTATTCTTCAAGATTACAAGTACAAGTTAGACTTATAAATCGTGAAACAGGTGAAATTAAAGAGCAAGAAATATTTCTTGGTGATTTGCCTATAATGACAGATAGTGGAACTTTTTTAATTAATGGAGCTGAAAGAGTTGTAATATCACAACTTGTTAGATCACCAGGAGTTTACTATACCTCTGAAAGAGATAAAACAGGTAAATTTTTATATGGTGCTACTATAATGCCAAATCGTGGTACATGGATAGAACTTGAGTCTGATTCTTCAGATATGCTTTATGCAAGAGTTGATAGAACTAGAAAAGTGCCAATGACATCTCTAATAAGAGCTTTAGGAATAGAAACAGATGCTCAAATAAGTGAATTATTTGAAGATGATATGATAAATAATACTTTAGAAAATGATTTACTTAAAACTCAAGATGAGGCATTGCTAGAAATATATAAAAAAATTAGACCTGGTGAACCTTTACATGTTGATGCTGCTAAAACATTATTATTTGGCCTTTTATATGATTCTAGAAGATATGATTTAGCTAGAGTTGGAAGATATAAGTATAACAAAAAATTAAGCATAGCAAATAGAATAGAAGGAAAAATTGCAGCTGAAAATATTTTAAATACTGAAACAGGAGAAATTTTAATAAATGCTGGAGAGACTATATCTTTAGAAAAAGCAAATGAAATAAAGCATTGTGGAATAAATGTAGTATATCTAAATGTTGACGAAAAAAAAGTTAAAATAATAGGCAATAATACTGTAGATATATCTAAGTATATTGGTATTGAAATAGATAAAAATGTTATTAAAGAAGATGTATATTTACCGGCATTAAAGGAATTATTAGAAAAAATAGGCGAAGTTGATGAAAAAGAATTAAAAAAACAAATAAAGTTAAATAGAGAAAAATTAGTTGTTAAATCAGCGACACTGGATGATATAATTGCATCAATTAATTATTTTTTAAATTTTAGACATGGCTTAGGATATATAGATGATATAGATCATTTAGGAAATAGACGTGTAAGATGTGTTGGTGAATTATTACAAAATCAATTTAGAATTGGACTTGCAAGACTTGAAAGAGTTGTTCGTGAAAGAATGGCAACACAAGATCTTGACGTTGCTACACCACAAACATTAATTAATATCAAACCAGTAGTTGGAGCTTTAAGAGAGTTCTTTGGAAGCTCACAATTATCACAATTTATGGATCAAATCAATCCACTTGCTGAGCTTACTCACAAAAGAAGAATATCTGCCCTTGGACCTGGTGGTTTGTCAAGAGACAGAGCTGGATTTGAAGTCAGAGACGTTCACCATACTCATTATGGTAGACTTTGTCCTATTGAATCTCCAGAAGGACCAAATATAGGACTAATATCGTCACTTTCAACTTTTGCTGTTATAAATAGATATGGTTTTATTGAAACACCATATAGGGTAATAGATAAAAAAACAGGAAAAGTAACAAATGACGTTATTTATGTAACAGCTGATGAAGAAGATAAATATGTTGTTGCTCAAGCAAATGAACCTTTAGATAAAGACAATAAATTTGTAAATGATAGAGTAAAGATAAGATTTCAAGATGAAATTGTTGAAATGGATAAAGAAAAAGTTGATTTAATGGATGTATCTCCAAAGCAACTTGTATCTGTTGCAACTGCTATGATACCTTTCTTAGAAAACGATGATGCAAACCGTGCTCTTATGGGCGCTAACATGCAACGACAAGCAGTACCTTTATTAAAAACAGACAGCGCAATTGTTGGGACAGGAATAGAATATAAAGCGGCAGTAGATTCAGGAATAGTTATAGTAGCAAAAAATGATGGTGTTGTTGACTACGTGGATGCAAATAAAATTGTTATTGAAACAAAAAATAGCAAAGATGAATATCACTTAATTAAATATCAAAGATCAAATCAAGGCACTTGTATAAACCAAAAACCGATTGTAAAAAAAGGCGAAAAAATTAAAAAAGGAGCTGTTATAGCGGATGGACCTTCAACTGATAAAGGTGAACTTGCATTAGGAAAAAATATATTAGTTGGATTTATGACATGGGAAGGATATAATTATGAGGATGCTATACTAATATCTGAAGATCTTGTAAAAGAGGACGTGTTAACAACTATTCATATAGCAGATTATGATTCAGAAGCAAGAGACACAAAATTAGGGCCAGAAGAAATAACAAGAGAAGTTCCTAATGTTGGAGACGATGCATTAAAAGATCTAGATGAAAACGGAATAATACGTATTGGAGCAGAAGTAAGAGCAGGAGATATTCTAGTTGGTAAGGTTACACCAAAAGGTGAAACAGAACTTACAGCAGAAGAAAAACTTTTAAGAGCTATATTTGGCGAGAAAGCAAGAGAAGTAAGAGATACTTCACTTAGAGTTCCACATGGAGAAGCGGGAACAATTGTTGATGTAAAAATATTTACAAGAGATAATTGTGATGAATTATCTGCTGGGGTTCATAAAGTGGTAAGAATATATATAGCGCAAAAAAGAAAAATATCTGTTGGAGATAAGATGGCTGGACGTCATGGTAACAAAGGTGTAATTTCACGTATATTACCAAGAGAAGATATGCCATATTTGCCAGATGGTACTCCACTTCAAATAGTTTTAAACCCATTAGGAGTTCCTTCACGTATGAATGTAGGTCAAGTTTTAGAAGTTCATTTGGGATACGTTGCTAAGACATTAGGTTGGAAAATAGCTACACCAGTATTTGATGGTGCACATGAAGCAGATATAAGAGAATTGTTTGAACAACAGGGATTAAATCCAACAGGAAAATTTCCTGTAAGAGATGGTAGAACAGGCGAACTTTTTGATAAAGAAGTTACAGTTGGTATAATGTATATGCTTAAACTATATCACATGGTTGAAGATAAAATACATGCTCGTTCTATTGGACCATATTCACTTGTTACTCAACAACCTCTTGGAGGAAAAGCACAGTTTGGAGGACAGAGATTTGGTGAGATGGAAGTTTGGGCTTTAGAAGCTTATGGTGCGTCATATACTTTACAAGAAATGCTTACTGTTAAATCAGACGACGTTGTAGGACGTTTAAAAACATATGAAGCAATCGTAAAAGGCGAAAGCATTCCTACACCAGGAATACCAGAGTCATTTAGAGTTCTTATAAAAGAACTACAAAGCTTAGGACTAGATCTTCAAATGTATAATGAAAATGAAAGACTAGAATTAAAAGAATCAATGGAAGATGATACTGATGGAGTAGAACCAAAGTTTGACGATGATATAGATATGACTGTAGTAGATAGCGACTTTGAAGGTATGATTTTAGAAGACGAAGACGGAGAAATCATAGATGAAACTTTAGAAGATGATGTATCAGACATTATTTTAGATGACGATACAGCACAAATAGAATAAGGTGTTAGGGGGTAAAACAATGCAAGATATGGAAAATTTTGATAGGCTAAGTATTGGTCTTGCTTCTCCTGAAAAGATCAGAGAATGGTCTAAAGGAGAGGTAAAAAAACCTGAAACTATTAACTACAGAACATTAAAACCAGAAAGAGATGGACTATTTTGTGAAAAAATATTTGGGCCAACAAAAGACTGGGAATGCTATTGTGGTAAATACAAAAAGGTAAGATATAAAGGGATAATTTGTGACAGATGCGGTGTTGAAGTTACTAAGAAAAAAGTAAGACGTGAAAGATTAGGTCACGTTGAACTTGCTTGCCCTGTATCTCATATATGGTTCTTTAAAGGAATACCAGGTAGAATGAGTCTAATACTAGATATATCTCCAAAAGCATTAGAAAAAGTGTTATATTTTGCTTCTTACGTAGTTCTTGATCCTAAAAACACAGGATTTAAGATATGTGATGTATTAAATGAAAAAGAATATAGAGAAGCTATAGAAAAATATGGTATTGGTTCGCTAAGAGTAGGAATGGGTGCTGAGGCTGTAAGAGAACTACTTTCAAAAGTAAACTTAAAAGACTTAGAATCAAAACTAAAAAAAGAATTAGATAAAGCTACCGGAGCCAAAAGAGTAAAAATCATTAAAAGATTAGAGACAGTTGAAGCTTTTATAACTTCTGGAAATCAACCTCAATGGATGATATTGGAAGTATTACCAGTAATTCCACCAGATTTAAGACCAATGGTTCAATTAGATGGTGGTAGATTTGCAACTTCTGACCTTAATGATTTATATAGAAGAGTTATAAATAGAAATAATCGTTTAAAAAGGCTTCTTGAACTAGAAGCTCCTGATATAATTGTAAGAAACGAAAAAAGGATGCTACAAGAAGCAGTTGATGCTCTAATTGATAATGGCAGACGTGGTAGACCAATAACTGGTGCTGGTGGTAGGCCGTTAAAATCTTTAACAGATATGCTAAAAGGTAAACAAGGCAGATTTAGACAAAACTTACTTGGTAAAAGAGTTGATTATTCTGGACGTTCTGTTATTGTTGTTGGACCAGATTTAAAAATACATCAATGTGGTCTTCCAAGAGAAATGGCTCTAGAATTATTTAAACCTTTTGTTATGAAAGAACTTGTAAAAAGAGGAATGGCATTTAATATTAAAAATGCAAAAAGAATGGTTGAAAGAATAGCTGTAGAAGTATGGGATGTTTTAGAAGAAGTTATAAAAGATAGACCAGTAATGCTAAACCGTGCCCCTACGCTTCATAGACTCGGAATACAAGCATTTGAACCTGTACTAGTTGAAGGAAGAGCTATAAAACTTCATCCACTTGTTTGTACAGCATTTAATGCCGACTTTGATGGTGACCAAATGGCAGTACATGTTCCGTTATCACCAGAAGCGGTGGCAGAAGCAAAAATGCTTATGCTTGCATCAAATAACTTGTTAAAATTGCAAGATGGTAAGCCAGTTGCTGTTCCATCACAAGATATGATTCTTGGAACATATTACTTAACTGTAGATTTTGAAAACGAACTCGGTGAAGGTAAAGTTTTTGCAAACATTGATGAAGTTATGATGGCTTATGATGAAAAAGTTATTGGATTACATGCTCCCATAAGAGTGAGAATAACAAAAGAAATTAATGGTATTAAAAAGACAGGAATTATAGACGCTACAGCTGGTAGATTAATATTTAATAGTTATATACCTCAAGATATTGGATTTATTGATAGATCAAAAGAGGAAAACGATTTAAAATTGGAAATAGAATTTCCAGTTAGAAAAAAAGAATTAGGAATAATAATAGATAAATGTATAGCAAAACATGGTATTGCAAAAACAGCAATAGTATTAGATGATATTAAAGCTTTTGGATACAAGTTCTCAACAATTGCCGCTGTTACTGTATCAGTATCTGATATAGAAGTTCCAGCAGAAAAAGCAATGCTATTAAAAGAAGCTGAAGAAAAAGTAGAGAACATTTTAAAAAACTATAAACGTGGACTTATAACTGATGAAGAAAGATATAATGAAACAATTAAAGTTTGGTCTAAAGTAACAGATGATATACAAGTAGCTATAATGAACAATCCTAACAAACTAAATCCTATTCACATGATGGCACATACTGGAGCTAGAGGAAACCCTACACAAATCAGACAGCTTGCTGGTATTCGTGGACTTATGGCTGATACATCTGGTAAAACAATTGAACTTCCAATCAAATCTTCTTTTAAAGAAGGACTAGATGTTCTAGAATTCTTTATTTCATCACATGGTGCTAGAAAAGGTTTAGCTGATACTGCATTAAGAACGGCCGATTCAGGATATTTAACTAGAAGACTTGTTGATGTAAATCAAGATGTAATAGTTATGGAAGATGATTGTAAAACAAAAGAAGGCTTAGAAGTTGAAACAATTTGTGAAAGTGGCGAGCCGATAGAAAAATTAGAAGAAAGATTAGAAGGAAGATTTTTAGCTCAAGACGTACTTGATAAAGATGGAAAATTATTACTTAAATCTAATTCATATGTTACAGCAGATTTGGCTGAAAAAATTGTTGCTGCTGGAAATACAAAAGTTAAGATAAGATCAGCATTTACATGTAAATCTGTAAGAGGAGTATGTGCAAAATGTTATGGTAAGAACTTAGCTACTGGCGAACCAATATCTGTTGGTGAAGCAATTGGTATAATTGCGGCACAGTCTATAGGTGAACCAGGAACACAGCTTACAATGAGGACATTCCATTCTGGTGGTGTAGCTGGCGGAGATATAACTCAAGGACTTCCAAGAGTTGAAGAATTATTTGAAGCTAGAAAACCAAAGGGAGTTGCTATGGTTACAGAAATAGATGGTACTGTAACAATAGGAGATCATGGCAATAATAAAGAAGTCATTGTTACAGGTGACGAAAAGCATGTTGAAAGATATATAATTCCATATGGAATGAGATTAGATGTTAAGACTGGTGATAAAATCAAAGCTGGAGATAGAATAACAGAAGGATCTCTAGATCCTCATGATATTATAAGAATAAAAGGCGATATTTCAGTTCAAAATTATTTAATTGATGAGGTTCAAAAAGTATATAGAACTCAAGGTGTTCATATTAATGATAAACATATAGAAATTGTCGGAAGGCAAATGTTAAGAAAAATATTTGTAGAAAATGCAGGAGATACTAATCTTATTGCAGGATCAACAATAGATATGACAGAATTTAATATGGAAAATAAAAGGGTAGAAGCAGAAGGCAAAAAAATAGCAAAAGGTAAAAAGACATTACTTGGAATTACAAAGATTGCTCTTCTTACTGATTCGTTTTTATCTGCAGCTTCTTTCCAAGAAACAGCAAGAGTATTAACAGACGCTGCTATTAAAGGAAAAGTTGATAAATTACGTGGACTAAAAGAAAATGTAATAATTGGTAGATTAATTCCTGCAGGTACAGGTGTAGTTGATTATGCTAATATTGAAGTAGAAACTCAAGAAGCAATAAACGCTCAAGGCCTTAGTGAAAAAGAAATAATTGAAAACAATGTTATACTTGATACAACTGCAATGATAGAGTAGGTTAGAAAATTAAAAAAGAATTTAAAGAAATATACTTTAAATTCTTTTTTTTATTGAAAAATGTTAAGTTATGTAATAAAATGACATAAGAGGTGCTTATGAAAAAGTTAATAACAACTTTTATAATTTGCTTTTTTACAATATTTTTAGTTTTTATTTTGTGGAGTAATCCAAGAGTTTCAAATCAAATATTTGTATTTTTTGATAATTTTGCATCAAGTATAAAAATGGATAAAAACATAAAATATGATAATAATTTTATAACAAACGAACTAAGTACTATGTCTTCTTGTTTTTATTTTGAAAAATTAAATGAAAATCAAAAGAAAATATATACTGATGTAATCAAAGGTATAAGTAAATTAAAAGAAAATATAATGATTAAAAATTATTTGTATAAAAATGATGATGAGCTTATGAAAGATACATCAGTGGCAATAGAAGCTATACTTGCTGATCATCCGGAAATTTTTTATATAAATAATGAATATTCAGTTTCAACAATAGAGACTTTAACAAAAACCATAGCCGAAGTAAGAATTTCGTATACGGTAAAAAACGAAATTGAACTTGCTGAGCAAATAAATCAAATCAAACATGAAATCAAAGAGATTATTGATCCGATTACTTCTACTGAAGAATTTGATATAGAACTTCAAATTCATGATGAGATATTAAATAAAATTGAATATTATAATCACAAAAAAATAGAAGACATACCACAAAGCTGTCATAATATATATGGAGCCTTTGTAAATAAAAAAGCTGTATGTGATGGATATTCAAAAGCTTTCAAAATTCTTTTAAATATGAAAAAAATTGATAATATAATTGTTACTGGCAAGCTAGACGAAGAACCACATGCTTGGAATATGGTTAAGATAAAAGAAAAATGGTATAATACAGATTTAACATCTGATAATTCCATTAAAACAAATGAAAAAGTAAGTATACATGCATATTTTAATGTTACTACTGCCGAAATTGCCAAGACACACTTCATAAGCAATCAGGAAAACTTGCCAATAGCTAATGAAACCATATATAATTATTATGAATATTTAAATAAAAAAATAACAGCTTTTGATGACTTTGGACAAAAGTTTGAAGAAATAATAAATAAAAACACTTCTGATAAAGTATTAGAACTTAAAGCAAGTGGTAATAATGTGGTTCCGGAAAGTATGATTAAGGTATTAAAAGATTTTAAGCATCCGGAATATTTATCTAAAAACGATAAAAAATTTAATTATTATAATATATTAGATGTATATATTATTTTCAAAAAATAGGAGGAAAATATGGAAAATTTCAGAAATTTTTTAACAGTTAATAGAAGAAAAATTGTAGGGTTATTACTTCTTACAGCGGGCATATTAATAGTTGTCATGATCATTCCTTTTTTTAGCAATTCAGCTACTATTACTTTGCAAGGTGAAGATGCTTTGCTTAGTGCAACAGAACCAACAAAACTGATATATGGTGCAATAGCAAAAGATAAAAAAGGCAAGGAACTAGAAATTACATGGTCAGTAAATGGAGGAAATCTTAGCAGTGAAAAAGGAAAACAAACAGAATGGAATTTACCACAAAAAGAAGGGACATATACTATTAGTGCTAAAGCAAACGGAAAAGAATTATCAAAGAAAGTAACAGTAATAGGAAATGTCTTATCTACATCATTTAATTCCAAAGAAAATAAAATTGAAAATAACGATATTGATTTTGATGGATTAACAAATGAATATGAACAACAAAAATCGCTTACTGATCCTAACAAAGCAGATACAGATCAAGATGGCTTGTTTGATGGAGACGAAATTGAACTTGGTTTAAATCCATTGGCGGCTGATTCAAAAGGGGATACAAAAAGAGATGGGGAAAGAGATTTAGAATATAAAATTGTTGAAAATAATGCAACAGTACAAATTAATGGAAAAGGTAATGTGGTTAAAACAACAATTGATGTTTTTGAAACAAAATCTTTACAAGAAAACAAATTAGTTGCAACAGATATATATACTATACATAGTCTATGTAAATTAAATAATGCTAAAATATCAATAAAATATAATAAAGATAAAATAAAAGAAAAAGAAATTTCACAAGAAAATCTCTCAGCGTATAAGCTATTAAATGAAGAAGGAAAATTTGAAAAAATAAACTCTTCAGTTGATATTCAAAATCAATGTGTAAATTTTGAAACTAATGAACTTGGAAAATTTTTCTTAGCTGATTCAAGTAAGATAAACACAGCTTTGCAAACACAAGTAATGTTTGTAATAGACAATTCTGGTTCTATGTACTCAGCTGATGAGGTTGAAAACAGTTTAGCAAATGATGTTGAATTTAAAAGAGTTGATTTATCTACTAAATTAATAGATAAATTAAAAGGAAACTACAAGTTTGGAGCTGCAAAATTTACTTTTGAATATTCCGTGTTACAAAAAATGACTGACGATAGAAGTTTAGTAAAAGAAAAAATTAATAATATAAAAACAGGAGTAGAGAAATTTACGGGAACATATATTTCTGCTGCAATTGAAGGCGGATTAAAAGAATTTGAAAATAACTCAAATGCAAATAATAAAATTTTAATTTTGCTTACTGATGGTAAAGAGACAAAAGATATAGAAGGCTATGATGAGAAAAAGATTAAAAGTGCTATATCCGAAGCAAAGCAAAAAAACGTAAAAATCATATCAATTGGTCTTGGAAAAGAAGTAGACAAAGAATTTTTATCAAAAATAGCAACTGATACATCTGGTGAGTTTTATTATGCACCAAAAGCGGAATCATTGGAAGGAATTTTTGATAGGATATCAGCGGATCTAAATTATAATTTAGTGGATACTGACAAAGATGGTAAAGATGAAAGTGTTTTGGTTAAGAGTAGTAATTTTATAACAAAAATAAATGGTTTTGCTTTTGAAAACTTTGTTGATTCTAAAGAAACAAATGGAAAAACGTATGGGATGTCATTATTTGCAAAGTTATATTACGAAAAAAACATTCCTACAAAACTTAGCAATATAACATTGAAAAATCAAGAAACTCAAGAAACTCAAAAAGCAGAAGGATATGATATAGGCTCGCTTGTAAAAGAAAAAGATGAAAAGCCTTTATTTGAATATCAGTTTAAAACATTAAATTTCTTGAGCGATACTCCTAAAAATTACAGAGGGCCAGTTTCAAATGGAATGTTGACAATTAATCCAGAATATAAAGCAATTTTAAAAGCAAGTGGATTTTCTACATATGCTCAAAAATATGAACTTGATAAAGCTGGATTTACACAATATGAAAACATAATTTTACATATTGATAGTGAACCTTTTAAAAGTTTAGATAAAAATGATTCTGAAATTATTAAAGCAATTTACAGATTAGATATATTAAAAAACAAACAAGAACTTATTAGCTTTTCGTCACAGCCAAGCCAAGTCATAGACGTATTAACTAAGTCTTTCAATGATTCTAAAGTAGTGATGATTAAAATAAATGATAATTATTATGTAGATGCAATTTCTATGAGTATAAGCAATACAGATCCTAATGTGCAACAAATAGAAGTGTATGATCCTAATTGTAAAGGAGAAAATAAATATATAACTGTTCAAAGAACTAAACTTGTAAATGCTGAAGAAAAAAATAAGTATTCTTATACATTTAAGTATCTAGATGTGCCGGTAAATGTTAGTATAACAATACCAAACATTTCTCTTAATTTATAGTAAAAAAATTTTATAATAAAAATCCGAACTTTTTATAATAAAAGTTCGGATTTTTAAATTGTATTAAACAAACAATTTTTTAAGTATATATAAATTTTAATCATATACTTTGAGAAAATCTAAAGATTTTTAAAAAAGATCTTTAGATATTAGAAATTCTGTTAATTTTGAAACTACAACTTTATCTTCAATGTTGAGTTTATTAAAGTTTTCTTCAAAATCTTTACTATTTGTAATTATCAAGTTACCCACCAAATCGTTAGGAGTAATCTTTAATATATTACAAATTTTGATAAGATTATACATAGTACAAGAATTTTCACCACGTTCTATTCTACCATAATGATTTGGCGCTATATCTAATTCTTTTGCCATATATTCTTGCGTTAATTTACAATGCTCTCGATTTTCTTTTATTCTAGAACCTATATAAGTATTAATATTGTCCACATATACCACCACCATATAAATTATACCATTTATTGCGTACAAAAATAACAGCTTAATACGTATTAATAAATACCTTAAAAGTATAAACAAATATTTGTACAATATACAAAGTTTTTAATATAATATCTATTTTAATTTTTTGACAGTATATAAAAAAGGGAAAAATAATAATTATGAAAGTTTAATAAAGTTTGTAACAAAGCAAAAAATACGAATAAAAATGCAAAAAAGATTGTATATAATAAATAAGTATTAAATTAGAAATATTAAAAAATATTTAAAGTTATTATTTTTTAATTAAATCACGTTTTCTGGAAAAAATATACATAAAAAATAAAAACTTATTTTTAAATATGTTGACTTTGGGCCCATTTTGTTGTATAATTAAAAGCGACATTGTATGTCTAGTTTACATATAATGATTTTTAAAGGAGGTGAACTTAAGTGCCTACATTTAGCCAATTAGTTAGAAAAGGTAGAGAAGAGAAAAATACAAAGTCAAAAGCTCCAGCATTACAAAAGGGATATAATTCTAGAAAAAAAGCTGCGACTAATCAACCTTCTCCACAAAAAAGAGGTGTTTGTACAGTTGTAAAAACTCAAACTCCTAAGAAACCGAACTCAGCTTTACGTAAGGTTGCTAGAGTAAAACTTACTAATACAATGGAAGTAACTGCTTACATTCCAGGAATCGGACATAATCTACAAGAACATAGTGTTGTTTTGATTAGGGGTGGAAGAGTTAGAGATCTTCCAGGTGTTCGTTACCACGTAGTAAGAGGAACTCTAGATACAGCAGGTGTTGCAAACAGAGTACAGTCTAAGTCAAAATACGGTGCTAAAAAAGCGAAAAAATAACAAATAAGGTTTAGGTGCTTAAGTTTATAATAGATTAAACGAATGGCCCTTACAAAAATTTAATTTTTGAGTACCTTAAGAACTTATAATAAGTTCAAAAAATCATAAAGGAGGGAAGAAAAGTGGCAAGAAAAGGACATATTGCAAAAAGAGAAGTAATGTCAGATCCTATTTATAATTCTAAAATTGTAACAAAGTTTATAAATAAAGTTATGTGGGATGGAAAAAAAGTTACTGCTCAAAAAATTGTTTATGGTGCTTTCGATATAGTTGCTGAAAAAACTGGTAGAGAAGCTTTAGATGCTTTCCAACAAGCTCTTGATAACGTTACTCCTGCATTAGAAGTAAAAGCAAGACGTGTTGGTGGCGCTACATATCAGGTTCCAATGGAAATCAGAACTGAAAGAAAACAATCATTAGCAATTAGATGGTTAGTTGAATATGCAAGAAAAAGAAATGAACACGGAATGGATAAAAAATTAGCAGGCGAAATCGTTGATGCTATAAATGGTCAAGGTGGAGCATTTAAGAAAAAAGAAGATACCCATAAAATGGCAGAAGCTAACAAAGCATTTGCTCATTATAGATGGTAAAAAGATAAGAAAGGAGGAAATTAAATGGCAGGTAGAGAATATCCTCTTGAGAGGACTAGAAATATTGGCATCATGGCTCATATAGATGCTGGTAAAACTACCACAACTGAAAGAATACTATTTTATACTGGTAAAACTCATAAAATAGGTGAAACTCATGAAGGCGGAGCTACAATGGACTGGATGGCTCAAGAACAAGAAAGAGGAATTACAATAACTTCAGCTGCAACAACTTGCTTTTGGAATAATAATAGAATAAATATTATTGATACACCAGGGCATGTTGATTTTACAATTGAAGTTGAAAGATCACTTAGAGTTCTAGACGGTTCTGTTACAGTTCTTTGTGCAAAAGGTGGAGTTCAACCTCAGTCAGAAACTGTTTGGAGACAAGCAAATAAATATAATGTGCCAAGAATGGTATATGTAAATAAAATGGATATAACAGGAGCTGATTTTTTTAATTGTGTAAGACAATTAAGAGAAAGATTACAAGCAAATGCTGTTCCAATTGCTCTTCCAATAGGTAAAGAAGAAAATTTTAAAGGTCTTATTGATCTTGTTAATATGGAAGCGTGTATTCACTATGATGATCTTGGAAAAGATGTTAGACGTGAAGAAATACCAGCTGAATTAGTAGAAGATGCAAAAAAATATAGAGCGGAATTGATTGAAGCAATAGCTGATATAGACGAAGAACTTATGATGAAATATTTAGAAGGTGAAGAGTTTACATCAGATGAAATAAGAAAAGGAATTAGAAAAGCAACAATAGCAGGAACTATGGTTCCAGTAACTTGTGGCAGTTCATATAAAAACAAATGTGTTCAGGAATTACTTGATAATATTGTTGATTATATGCCTTCTCCAATCGATGTACCAAACATTAAAGGAGTATTAGAAGATGGAACTGAGTCTGAAAGACCTTCATCTGATAATGAACCTTTTGCAGCTCTTGCATTTAAAATTATGACAGATCCATATGTAGGAAAACTTACATTTTTTAGAGTTTATTCTGGAACATTAACAAGTGGTTCATATGTAATAAATGCTAATAAAGGAAAAAAAGAAAGAATAGGAAGACTTATTCAAATGCATGCTAATGACAGAAAAGATATAAATGAAGTTTATGCAGGAGATATAGCTTGTGCTGTTGGTTTAAAAGAAGTTTCAACAGGAGACACAATTTGTGTTGAAGGATCTCCAATTGTTTTAGAATCAATTGAATTTCCAGATCCAGTTATTGATATATCAATTGAGCCAAAAACTAAAGCAGATCAAGAAAAAATGGGTATAGCTTTACAAAAGTTAGCAGAAGAAGATCCTTCATTTAGAACATATACTAATCAAGAAACTGGTCAAACTATAATCGCTGGTATGGGTGAATTACACTTAGATATCATTGTAGATAGAATGAAAAGAGAGTTTAAAGTTGAAGCAAATGTTGGTAAACCACAAGTTGCATATAAAGAAACAATCAAAAATCCAGTTAGAGTTGAAGGTAAATTTATTAGACAATCAGGTGGTAAAGGTCAATATGGTCATGTATGGCTTGAGGTTTCACCAAATGATGCTGGTAAAGGATATTTATTTGAATCTAAAATTGTTGGGGGAGTTGTTCCTAGAGAATATGTTAAGCCAACAGATGAAGGTGTTCAAGATGCAATGAAAGCTGGTATACTTGCTGGATATCCAGTAGTAGACGTAAAAGTAGCTTTAGTTGATGGGTCTTATCATGATGTCGATTCTTCTGAAATGGCATTCCACATTGCGGGATCAATGGCATTTAAAGAAGCTTGTAGACAAGGTGGAGCTGTTTTACTTGAGCCAATAATGAAAGTTGATATAATAGTTCCAGAAGAATATATGGGAGATGTTATAGGAGACGTAAACTCAAGAAGAGGTAGAAT